>NZ_JBFRJJ010000020.1:0-202228 GCF_041468785.1 Shewanella sp. 10N.286.52.E4 | reverse complement strand
GGCTTTCAATGCGTTAAAATCTTCTGTATTTACTGGGGGCGAAATAGATATTTATATGGTGATTTTATAAAGAGATGTCACAAGTGGTTTAAGTAGACAGTTGCTATCAGCAGGCTCTGCTAAACCACACTAATCTTAGCTAACCAATTAGTCTGTTATCTAGGCGTAGAGGCCATAACCTTCAGTGTTACAGTTAACACGAGAAAGTTACTAATGGGTATTTTGCAGTTTGTTTTTATCGCAAAACAGACAAACTAACGATAAGCAAAGTGCATAAAAACCAATGTTCCCTAACATCATCATTCCACTTTCATTTAAGAACATGTCGAGAAACACTTCTACTTCGCTCATTACTTAGCCTCAAAAAATTTACTGAATAAAATGCTTCCATGTGGCCACAAAGCCTTAACTAACCCACTATGGTTTATTTCAGTCGTTAGTTATTGAAGGGAGCGCATACTAACAGGGGAAAAATAAATAACTATTAAAGTTTGAAGTAATTACTCTAATCTATAGTTTTTAGACGATCTAATTAACAATGGCTGACCAGTTACTTAAACTTAAGGGTAAATTGTTAACGATTGTTACTGGCAGTTTCCCTTTAATGTGTCTGTATATTTCGAATGCTCAAACAAAATAGAGTTTCTATTGTGCAAAATTTACTAATCCCACGACCAACCTTTAGACCCTTTGATCTAAATGATTTCTGTCCAGAAATGAGTTAGGTTTAAAGTTAATAGAGTTCTCTATACGGTCAATAAACCATTTGATGCTGCCATTGCCATTGCCATTGCCATTGCCATTGCCATTGCCATTGCCATTGCCATTGTCTATGTCGAAATATTGCCTTTTTTGACCTTACAAACATGGTTAATTAGTCAGTTCATATAAAACGCTATTTTGGTTCTTGTCATCTCAAATGCTGACCAATCGATATCAGCAAAACTAATGAGTGCATCACTTTATGCTCTTAGTCTCGAGTCCAGATTCTGGCCTAAACCTATTGTAAAAACAGCAGCACTAATATCTCACTAATACAGCACTAATACAGCACTATGGAGCAAGTTTTAGAACAATATTAGGCTGGCTGCTTTTGCATAGAAAGCCTTAAATGTGTTCCAAGCACTGTGGCTTGCTTTTCGATTTGATCCATCCATTGCTCCATTATCCATAAACCACGGCCATTGGGCTGGGTGATTTCTGGACACTTTTTGGGCGCTGATAGTTTTACATATTTGGTATTGTCCAATATATCAATGACAATATTATCTTGATGGTTTTGTAGCATCACTGTGACAGTTTCTGCATCTTCTGGGCAATGCTGAACCACGTTATTAACCGACTCTAAAATACATAGCATGAGCTTAAACCTTTGCTTTGAATCAATATTATTAACAATGAAAAAGGCTTCAATGTCGTCATAAACTTGCTCTGGTGTCATTTCGTTTAAAGCAATATTTATCTGCAAGCTATCCATTGGTTTTGCATTCATTGATAATGTATTCATTTGTAAGCTATTCATAATTAATCCTTAAAAGCCGATGTAGCAATTTTTCATTTTGACTTTGCTGGTTAAAGTTTAGTTATTTACCTTAGAGTTATTATTTTCAGTTTTCATTCATTTCATTCATTTCATTCTCGATTTCTTTAATCTCAGATAGAACCTTAGAGCAATCTATTTAAGGCATCGTATTTATCCATATGATTACTATCAGTAATAGATATTAAGGTGCTGAAAAAAGCAGTAAAGACATATCATCTTGGGGGTCATTCTGTTTCCAAAGATTCAGCACATATATAAGATGCTTAAGCAGTTGATGCGCCGGCATTGCTTTGGCTTCTAAACAACGCTGTTTAAATCGTTCTAAGCCAAACATGCCGTGTAAGGGGTGGCTAACTTCATAAACGCCATCAGAGAAAAGTAATAACTGTTCACCTGAATTGAGTTGATATTCAGCACTTTTATATTGGCTATTATTGTCTATCCCAATAGGGAGGCCCGATGGGATTTCAAGAGTGTTAACACCGAGTTTAGATAGTAAAAATGGCATAGGGTGACCAGCGCTACACATTTGTACTGTGTGCGTTTGAGTATTAATTTTTCCGATAATGACAGTGGCGAATTGACCTAAATTGGCAGGGTCGTCAAACAACAGATTTAACCGTTGCATTAAGATTTCTGCTGGGAGTTTCCAGTCCATTCGCTGCGGAGATAATCCTTGTGCCAAGGTAAAACTCAACATTGCTGAAGGCGCCCCATGACCTGATACATCAATCACATAAAAGCCTATCCAGTCTTCAGAAATTCTAAAACATTGGAAAATGTCACCAGCCAGTTCTGCTGCTGGTTCAAAATAGTGTTGAATTTCCCAGTTATCAAATATCAAATTGTCTTTGGGTAATAAAGATTGCTGCAGTGCTGCGGCTTGTTTGAGTTCTGTTTGTTTTTGGCTGAGGATTGATTCGAGTTCAAGCTTACTATCAATAATTAACTTTTTGGCTTGTATTAACCTTACTGCAGCAAGTATTTTTACTTTAAGAACAGAGGCGAGAAACGGCTTTGTTATGTAGTCGTCAGCGCCTGTTTCCATGGCGTAGACCATGTCCTCAGTTTTATCGTTTCCGGTAAGTAATAAGAAAAATGCAGGATTATTGGCCTCTTTTAAGCGTTTACATAGCTCTACACCACTCATATTAGGCATGCGCCAATCACTGATGATTAAATCAAAGTGATGTAATTTACAAGTATCAAATGCAGTTAGCCCATCTTCACATTGAGTGATGACGAACTCCACGCCTTCTGGCTGAAAGCTCTGTATGAGGCTAGCAATGTAATAACGCTCACTAAAAGTGTCTTCTACTAATAAAATCGACATTCTTTTTGCAGGAGCACTTGCATTTTGCATAGCTGTTTCCTAAAAATAAAGAGGTATAGTGAGTTAAAGCAATTTATGTTCCCAAATTTATTTGTTGTTGATTATCAGAGTTATATTCGATTATTCGCAATATGCAATATTGCGTATTTTCATTTTGCAAATTAACTTTTGCAAAATGCAACGAGGTGTTCCATAGTGAGTTGTGGCATGCTTTATATTGGATTTATAGTGGTTATTTCTCAATAACATGGATAGGTTTTCAAGCGGCATTAGGAGAAGGAATTTGTCTTTTAGATTAAAAGCCATTATCGCAATTGGGTTAATGCAAGCGGCTTTACTTTTGCTGCTGATTTTTAACAGCCTCGGAGTAATCCAAATTGCCAATCAAACTGAAATTCAACAACAAGGTCACTTGTCTGCCGTTTTAGTGGCCAATAGTGTTGATGTCAATAATCCACGCCAATCTATATTACTGCTTAAGCAATCTTTAGAAGAACATCACATCAGCCATATTGAGTCTGTTCAGGTATTTAAAGGCGACAACCGACTTTATGCTGCCCAAAGAAATAACCAAGGTATTTTTGAGTTACTCGAATCTACTGATCCTGTAAATGTTGAGGATTTAGTTTTAGTGGAAGCACAGTCCAATAATGGTACTGGGGTTGAAATTAAACTGATGGTCAACACTGAAGAATTTGATGACAGTGTTGTCAGTGTTGCAATGAAATATAGTGCTCTGATGCTGCTGGTTATTATTCTGATTTCTATTTTGTCTTGGTTTCAAGGCTTACGCTTAATTAAGCATGTATTTAATATTCAGCATGCTTCAAAAAGAGTATTGCATGGTGAAATGGGAGTGCAGGTGGATGAACCTGGTACTCAAGATATTACCGATACCACCAATGCATTTAATGAAATGCTAAAAACCGTAGATGAAGAACGACACGATTTAAAAGGAGCCAATGTTCGCCTAAATACCATTCTAGACTCTGCAGCTGATGGGTTTGTTATTATTGATGTAGATGGTGTGATTAATGAAGTTAATAAAGCTGTCAGTAAATTATTTGGTTATCAGAAAGATGAGTTAATCTCCGAGAATGTGTCGATTTTAATGCCGATGGCTGATCGTTTTATGCATGACGGTTACATTCAAGACTATTTAAATGGTGGCGATGCAAAAATAATCGGTTTCAGTCGAGGTCGAGAGTTACAAGCGCAACATAAAGATGGCCACTTATTTCCTATTGAGTTATCAATTTCCAAAATGGAAATTGATGGTCAAGTGTTGTTCCTCGGGTTTATAAAAGACGTCTCTGAGCTTAAAAAGGAGCAAGCTTCAGCTGCAAGAACTCAGTCAATTCATTTAGCGACCTTAGAAGCCAGTCATGATGCGTTAATCACCATTAATATTGCCGGCCGTGTAGAAGAGTTTAATGCTGCTGCGGTAAAACTATTTGGTTATGAACGTGAAGAAGCACTAGGCGAATTACTAGAAGACCTCATTATCCCAGATGGCTTTCATAAGGCGCACAAAAATGGCATGGACCATCATCGTAAGACCGGTGAAGGCCCTGTATTGAATAATCGAATAGAAGTCCCTGCGCATAATAAAGCAGGCGACGAGTTCCCAGTTGAATTAAGGGTGATTCCAATTCAGCTAGGTGATGAAATGTATTACACCGCATTCTTACGTAATATTTCAGAGCAAAAAACCAAAGAAGAAGAGTTACGCCAAGCTAAAGAGCAAGCGGAGGAAGGCAGTAAAGCGAAATCCCGTTTCTTGGCAACTATGAGCCATGAAATTCGCTCGCCGCTTAATGCTGTTTTAGGCAGTGTTGATTTGCTGTTGGACTCCAGCCTTGAAAAAGGTCAGCGCATGTATGCGCGAACTGCTAAAGAAGCGGGTTCGGTATTGCTCAGCACCATCAATGACATACTTGATTTTTCTAAAATTGAAGCGGGTCAAATGGTGTTAGATCCCAAAGAATTTGAGCCTGATCAGCTTGTGGCTCAGGTACTGCAAATTTTATCCCATAAAGCCCACGATAAAGGCGTGCATTTAGCCAGTTACATTAATCGTAATGTGCCGCAAATGCTGGTGGGGGATGCGCAGCGAATTAGGCAAGTCGTTCAGAACTTAGTGGATAATGCGATTAAGTTTTCGACCCATGGTTGTATTTCAGTTGAAGTGTGGATCCCTAATCGTGGTAATGACAAAGTGGAATTATGCTGTCGCGTGACTGACCAAGGTATTGGTATTGGTGAAGCATCACAAGAGAAACTATTCCGTGAGTTCTCACAAGTTCATGACACTCATACTACGAGTTATGCAGGTACGGGATTAGGCTTGGCAATTTGTTCTGAACTGGCAAAAATGATGGGCGGTTCAATTTCAGTGACCAGTAAGTTAGGAGAGGGCAGTCAGTTTACGCTTTCTGTTCTTTTAGATGAGTCTAGTCAAGCGACAAACCATAATGTCAGATTACCAGAACACCCTCGAGTGCTGTTACTCCACCCTGATGAAACGGTATGTAAGTTGATTAAGAAACAATATAGTCAATATGGTGTTGAGACTAAATACGAACACCAGGTTAGCTCAGTGTTTAAAAACGCTCGAATCCGTGGCCGTTTTGATTTAGTGATGTTGGATGATACTTGTTTACTAGCCGCACAAGAAAAAGAAGTTACTTCACTGCGTAGCGACTATTTATTTGAGTCTGGGTATATTTCAGCTTTATCTTCAGGAGTGAATAATGATGCTCAAACGCTTATTTCTGCATTAGGTATTGAAGAGTCAGTAAGCAAACCATTAAGCCGTGCAATGTTATTGAGTTTAATTAAAGGCGCAACGGCTGATAATACTCATGAAAAACCATTAGAGAAAATTGCCACCTTACCTGACGGTTGCCGCATATTATTGGCCGAAGATAGTCCTGCAAACCAAATGGTTGCTGGGACTATGCTGACTAATGAAGGCGCTGTGATGACTTACGCTAATAATGGCGTTGAAGCGGTTGAACTCGCGCTGAAACAAGAATTTGACTTGATCTTGATGGACATCAGAATGCCTGAAATGGATGGACTAGAAGCTTGCCAAAAAATCTTAGCCCATAAGCCTGATCAAATCGTATTAGCGATGACGGCCAATGTCTTTAGTGAAGAAATTGCTGCTTGTAAAGCGGTAGGTATGCTGGATTGTATTGGTAAACCGGTTAACAAATCTGATTTGATTTCAGGTGTGAGTCATTGGCTTGGTCAGGTAAAGCAAGACAGCGTTATGACAATGGGGATGCAATTTACGCTTGCAGATTCTGGCTCTGATACAGACTCTGATGCTGGCTCTGATACAGGCAGTGATTTAGATATAGACTCAGGCTCAGATATAGATTTGGCTGTTGCCAGCAATGAACTTAGTGATAATGTGACTGATGGTATCGGCGATGAAGTTTCTGAAAACAAGGCTGAGATTCAAGATGACAGTGCAACTGATAATACATTATTAAATCAACGGGTCTTTGATGAATTAGAACAAGCGGTAGGTAAAGCGAGCTTGGCTAAAATGATGAAGGTTTTTTATGGTGAAACGTTAATGCGAATTGACACCTTAAAAGCGCTCACTCCAGATGGAAACCGTGACGAGATCGAAGACCAAGTGCACACTATTAAGAGCAGTGCAGGTAGTTTTGGCGCGCAGAAATTATCTGAAGTGGCAACACAGTTAGAAGCGGCTTCTAGAACAAGCAATGAACCACTATCGGCGTTATTTGAACAAATATTTAGCGTGTCCGAACAAAGTTTATCTGAAATTAAGCAAAGGTTTAAAATAGAAACCGATGAATAATATAGTTGAATACCAAAAGGAATTATCACATGGGATTTAGTGCCATTCTTGTAGAAGACAGTATGTCATTAGGTGCGTTATACAGTGAGTACCTTTGCGCAGAAGGCGCGGAAGTGACCCATGTTAATTTTGGCGAAGATGCATTAAAAGAATTAGCGCGTAAACAGCCTGATTTATTAGTACTGGATATCAAATTACCGGACATGTCGGGTATGGATATTTTGACTAAGGTGCAAAAAGAATACCCCAATATTACAGTGATTATGATTACTGCTCACGGCACGATTGATTTAGCCGTTGATGCGATGCGAGCGGGGGCGTTTGATTTTTTGATAAAGCCTTTCGACAGTAAAAGGTTATCAATAACCGTACGTAATGCTTTGAAGCAAAGAGACTTATTGGCATTAGTGTCTAATTATGAAAACAGCCTTCCTAAAACTAATTTCCATGGTTTTATTGGTGACTCCCTGGCTATGCAAACGGTGTATAACACGATTGATTGTGTTGCCAATAGTAAGGCATCAGTTTTTGTCGTTGGTGAAAGTGGCACCGGTAAAGAAGTTTGTGCCCAAGCAATTCATGAAGCGGGGATCAGATCTGAAGAGCCTTTTATTGCGCTTAATTGTGCGTCAATTCCAAAAGATTTGATTGAAAGTGAAATTTTTGGTCACACTAAAGGAGCCTTTACTGGAGCTGTAAGTCATCGAGACGGCGCGGCAACTCGTGCAGATGGTGGGACGTTATTTCTTGATGAATTGTGTGAGATGGATTTAGAGCTGCAAAGCAAATTACTGCGCTTTATTCAGACTGGTGTATTTCAACGTGTGGGCGGCAGTAAAGAAGAAAAAGTCGATGTGCGATTTATCAGCGCAACAAATCGTGACCCATGGAAAGAAGTGCAAGATGGCCGATTTAGAGAAGACTTATACTATCGCCTTCATGTCATTCCTATTGAATTACCGCCACTGCGCCAGCGCGGTAAAGATGTGATTTCTATTGCTAAAAAATTACTTAAACAATATAGCAAAGAAGAAGGCAAAACATTTAAACGTTTCAGCTCAGAAGTTGAAAGGTGTTTTACCCAGTATTCATGGCCGGGTAATGTGCGCCAACTGCAAAATGTCATCCGTCAGGTCGTAGTACTTAATATTGCCGATGAGGTGGCAATTAACATGTTACCTGCACAGGTAACTGCGGCATTATCGCAAGCTAAACTTGATTCTAAAAGCGAGTCGCAAGTGAATCCCATTGCTATTTCCACTGTCACAGAGATTAATGCCAAATCGCAAGAATTGATACGTGATGGTTCACTTACCGCAAGTGATGCGGCTATTGGGGGCAATACAAGTGCGAATCAGAGTAACGTGAGCAGTTCTGCTGTTGCACTCGCTGAACCCGTTGATGTCATCGGATCAGCAGAAGATATTCAACCTCTTTGGCTAACAGAAAAGATCACCATTGAAACAGCGATAGAGCAATGTGATGGCAATATCCCTAAAGCTGCTGCATTGTTAGATGTAAGTCCTTCAACGATTTACCGTAAAAAGCAGCAGTGGGAAGATAAAGGGCTATAAAGCAGGTTGTAAATTTTTGCTTATAAATAAAAGAAGCCCATCAAGTTTGATGGGCTATTGTTCAATCACTTATAAACTTTTACTGCTTAGAAATCACGTTCCCAACCAGCGTAGAAAGTGGTTTCCCAATCGCTACTGGTGTCAATTTCTGGGTATTCACTATAGCCCACAGTACCGCCGATTTTTAATTTACCTTCGTAAAATGGACGATGGTAACTAACATCAGCTTGGTATAAGCGTTCATATCGGCCTGGTGATACTGGGTTCCCGCCTGACGGATTTCCAGTATCGACACCATCAAAGTTTAATTTAGCGTAGCGGAACTTAGTGCTAAGACTTTGGCCATGCTCAAGCTGAGTAATGCCGCCTAGCACCACCACTCGCGAATCATTATCGTAAGTGCTACCTAAGCTTCTGCCATAGTATCGATAACCATCTTGATAAAAACCGTGCTCGTACATACAGTTGTACACATCAGATTCTAAGCCGCATGATGCTGCAGTATCAGAGTATTCTGCAAAAAACCGGGTGCTTAAATCAGCAATGTAAATATCAACACCGCCCATGTTAGACGCATTGATCAGTTTGTTTTTACCATTGTGATAATCTTCATGGATGCGTTCGTAATAAATGCCATAAGGCACGCCCCATGCGGTATCTGACCATCTAAAATCATATCCCGCAAGCATGTTTTCTTGACCATTTACCTCTTCACTTTCGTGAACGCCGCCATTTGTTAGGCCATCCCACCAGTCTGATAAGCTATTTCCGTAGCCTTCACCGCCCCACTGCATAGTCCATGAAAAACCAACTTCTAACTTTGAAATAGGTTTAAAGGTACCGCGTGCGCCCCAGTGTTGAGTATCAGCGACATAACGATCGCTTTCCATTTGACTAAAGCTGGTAGTGAACGTCCATGGGCCAATCCAGTTAAGCCATGGCGTCTCAAAGGCATTACTGTTGTTTCTTGAAAATGTCACACCAGGCATAGGTCTAGCGTTTGTCGTTTGAATTAAACCTGAATCCCAGCCTGGCCCCCAGTACTTCTGTACTGCACCACCGGTAACAATCCAATTGCCGAGTTTTACCGCTGCGAAACTGTTATCAAGGCGTGATTCATTACCATCGATGGCATCGTAATGGTAGCTTGCCGCTAAACGTCCGCTGAACCAGTCTTGAGTGACTTCTGCCGTGAATTCAACTTCAGCTTTATCACGGTAATCATTTCCGTAGCCGATAAAGCGTGCTTGTTCATTGGCACCAGAAAGACCTGCGCTTAAGTTCACCGCTTTATGATCTTTGTTGTAGGCGCGCATGACGCGATGAAAGGCATCTTTTTGATGTACTGACATCGGGCTTTCAGCTGCGTTATCAAGATCAGACTTAATCCCTGACCACATTAATGGAAATGTAGTAACAGGCTGAAGAATAATGCCTGTATCTGCTAAGAGTTGAATGTCGGCGCGAAGAGGTAAGTCGGTAGGTTCAATCCACCAAGCGGCTTGCGTTGAAAAGCTGCTTAGTAATGCAATCCCTGCTAGTATTTTTAACTTCATTTTGTACTCATTTAGATGAAAGTATTACATCAACTAATAAAAAATAGGCTGTTATTCGCAATGATAACAGCCTATTGATTATTCATATAATAAAGACGCTTATTTTTTACTGCTTGTTACATAACAATGATTGAGTTGATGGGAATGTTTTATATCAATGTTATTAATTATCACTTCACACACTTTCATTAATACTTTGAGTGGTTTGCATATAAGTATCTAACATATTTTGCTGGTTGTTCATGTTGGCTGCCTGCACGGTGGCGGCTCTTGCATCATCGTTATTTTTCACCATATACGCAGATGTCGCACTCATCGAATTATCGCTGCCATTAGCAACACCCGCTAAGTCAGAATAGAACTGATATTGAGCTTGAGCCTTTTTGTAGTGGACATAGTTTTCTATTTTTTCTCCATCATTGGGTAATGATGGTTGGGTATCATTCTCAGAGAAAGCAGAATTAGTTTGCTTGGGCTGAGCTGCTTGGTTAGGTGTTGTTGCGGCTTGGTTCGATAACGCTATAGCTTGAGCACTTAAATTTACGCTATCAACTTGAGATGCACTTGCACTTGATTTTGAAGTTGCAATACTGGCACTTTCTGCTGGTGTAATACTCGTATTAGTTGCACTTGCATCATTGACTTGTTGAGTACTAACTGACGATTGAATTTGCATATTGAACTCCAAAATGTAACGGATAAATCAAGGTATTAAATGACGTCGCATACTCACAGTTGGCTTTTACTGAGCGAGCAAGAGTGGATAATGATTCTTTTAAAATGGCTCTGATTTACAGATTAAGCTGAGTAAATATAGCCTAGCTCAATAAGCTCTTACCAAAGTGCCATTATCGAAAGCTAACTATAGCTAACAATACCTGAACAACGATTGAACCAATTTAAAATCTTTAAATTATGACTTAATTTCAGTTAGAGGAACTCGCTTACCCCAACTCAATGGTTTGTACCATTTTGATACAGACACCATTTCTTGAATACTTTGAGTAAACTCGCATCTTGTAAGACAACTTGGACACTCACAATCAGTGAAACGACCAGGGTAGTATTCATTGTTTGTCATTAGGTGTTCTTTGCAGTGACTGCAATGCACTTTGACTTCTACAATCATTGGCAAACCTATAGATAAATAAGTCTAGTTAATGACTTATTTTAGCGCGAGCAATAAGAAAGGTAATTGATTTATTTATATACAGTAGATTAAGTGCAAGTTATGCAACATATGTGTGGATGAAATTATGATATCCAAACCATTTATTAACAATAAATCCTTTTTGCAACATACAAACTCTACAATATAAGTAAATTTGATAGGTAAATTGATCGTGTTGATGTCGCTTGGAGTTGGAGTTATTTTTGCAGTTTGAATAAGGATCTTCGCTGTATATCTAAGGAAAAACTAAAGTAAATGGTTTCACATTTTAAAAAACATTTTTAGCTATTTGGGGATGCTGTTGTTATATATTAAGTGCTATTAAGATTCCCGCTATTATCATGATGCTTCCGGCTATTAGGTTAATCACGCGATTGGCTTTTGCTGATTTAAATACTTTTCTCGCTTTCACCGCCATTAATGCATAACAAAGATTAATACTTCCAAAGGCAATCGTTGCGATGCTCATAACGATCAAGGCATCGTTGACACTAATATTGGTTGAGGGGACAAATGCAGGGAAAAAACCAATGTAGAATATAATGGCCTTGGGATTACTTAGTCCTATCATTAAGCCTGTTGAGGTATTTTTTATCCCTTTGAAATTATTATGTTCTCCAATATCTGCAATTTGAGCTGCTTGTGGTTTCTCATTAATAAGCTGAAAGCCTAAAATGCACAGATAAGCGGCGCTGCAATATTTGATAATAATAAATGCAGAGCCCATCACACTGGCAAGTGCTGTAAGGCCAAATAGCGCAATACAGATAAATAGGTAATCAGCGATGAGTACCCCGAGAAATAATTGCATTGCTGGCATTAAACCATGAGAGAAAGAACGTGAAATTATCGCAAATACAACAGGGCCTGGAACAATTGCTAGTATGAACATGGTAAATAAAAGGCTGAGTGATTGCTGTAGTTCCATTATAATCGCGCTTCCTGAGGCATTATGCTTTTCTATATTGTGAATAGAATATAATAATCAGCCGAGCTTATCTGTAGTTATATGTCTCTTTCTCGTTAAAGGTATACAAGTATTGAAAATCATCTTGCTTACACATCAAAAAGAGCTCACTAGACCGAGCAATACAGGTCGTTGGGTCAAAGCTGTATTAGAAGAGCGTGCACTGGTGATACCTTGGGACAGAGTGAATCCCAACCCGGAACTGACTCAGTTAATCGCGTCAGCGAATGTGGGATTATTATTTCCTGAATTACCAGCCCAGCCCAGCCTCGTAATAGGTTCAATTGATTCCGCAGAGATAATTGATACCAGTATTAGGCTTGAATCCGATACTTTTTCAAATTTTGACGCATTAGTGATTATTGACTCTACGTGGCAAGAAGCGCGCAAAATATACAATCGTAGTCCTTATCTCAAGCAACTTAAAAAAGTCTCAATTGATACCAAGGTTGAATCCATTTATCAGCTAAGAAGAAATCAACTTGAAGGAGGCCTGTGTACGGCTGAATGCGCTGCGCACATATTATTTCAAGTTGGAGAGTTAGAATCTGCTGAAAGCATTATGAAATGTTTAAAGGAGCAAATCGCTCATAAAATGCAGTGATAACAAATGACAGGTATAAGTTAGCTTTATACATTTGAGATTTAAAAGCGGGAATTGAGTGACTCAATTCCCGCAAATGCAGTGTTATAACTATAACTATAACTAAGTTTTTTCTTACAGCTTTTGATTACTGCTGATAATTAAAACTTTTTTGGAGCCTAATGTCTTCCACTGACGAGCCAAGCATAATCTTAAACTCACCCGATTCAGCTAACCAATCATTGGTGTTAATATCCCAAAATGATAAATCACGTTGATTCAGTGTGAAACTAACTTGTCCCGTTTCTCCAGCTTTTAGCCAGATTTTATCAAAGCCTTTCAACTCTTTCAGCGGACGAGGCACACTAGCCTTAACATCATTAAGGTACAACTGCACAACTTCAGCACCATCGATTTTGCTAGTGTTAGTGATACTGGCAGTGACAGTTAACGTATCATCTCCGCTTAGTTTACTACTTGAGAAGTTGATGTCGTCATAGCTAAATTCACTGTAAGACAAACCATGACCAAACGGGAATTCAGGCGCAATTTTTTGTTGCTCAAACCAGCGATAACCAATAAATACCCCTTCAGAATATAACGACTCTTTTTCGTTATAGTCATTTAAAGCGATAGGTGCAGTATCTTGTAGCTTTTTAGGAAGGGTTATCGGCATTTTGCCACTTGGGTTTACATCCCCAAATAAGATGTCAGTATAGGCATGACCCGCTTCCATTCCGCCATACCAACCCCAAGCAATAGCGTTTGCTTTTTCAGCCCAAGGCATTTCTACAGCCGAGCCGCCAATCATAAATACGACAGTATTCTGATTTGCCGTTAATAGTTTTTCGATAATTTCATCTTGCTGGCCTGGTAACTTCATATCCGGTCTATCAATCGATTCACGATCGTCTGCATGACTTAAGCCGCCAAAATAAATTACCGCATCAGCATTTTTCGCAGCGGCTAAATACTCATCTTCTGAATTGTATAAACTGTTTGGCGTTTCCCAACCTAAAGTGACTTTATCTTTACCTTGATAAATAAGCTTAAAGGCATAAGTTTCACCAGCTTTCAGTTCCACTTCAGCGTTAATAATATTGGCAGGTTTCGCATTATCATCAACAATGGCCTTGTCATTAATCAACAGGGTTACTTTACCTTGCGCCATTAGCTTTAATGTGTGCTTTCCTGTTTCCATCGGTTTGATATTGGCAAGAATTTCAACGTTTTGTTGCTGACCTTTGGCATCAAACTGCGGATCTGCAATCCATGATTCGCTGCTTAATTGTTTAAGGTGATTATCTGCATAATAGTTAATTTGCCATGATGGGGTCCCAGTCCAATGACGAGTGGTTAAGTAGTCATTTGGGATTGGCATAAATGCACTACTGGCAGGGCGCATGTGTTGAATATTAACTTTACGGCCATTTTGTTCAAATTTTGCTTTAAGGCCATCAAGTGGACTGATTTCATATAAGGCTTTTACCTCAGATGACCCGCCGCCAAAGCCATGGCGTTTATCCGCGTTAGGCCCTAACACTAGGATGTTTTTGACCTTATCCGCATCAAGGGGTAATACCTGTTTATTGTTCTTTAATAGCACTACGCCATTGGTCGCAATGGTGCGAGCATCGTCACGATGAGCTTGAGTATTACGTTCACCTGATAAGCGTTGTTTATCCATCATGCCAATGCTTAATTGCACTCTAAGAATACGGCGTACTTTATCATCAAGCTCAGATTCAGGTACTTTACCTGCTTTTATCATTGCTAGGAGTGGATCAGCTAAAAAGTATTCATCATAACTTTCGACAGCGGTGCCCATTTCAATATCTAGGCCGTTCATGGCAGCATCATAGGTATTGATATCGACATTCCAGTCAGTAAGGAGCACACCTTCGTAGGCCCATTCACCTTTTAAAATGGTTTTAATCAAATGATGGCTTTGGTTAGCATTAGTGCCGCGAAACTCATTATATGCGCCCATGATGGCATGCACATTGGCTTCTTTAACTGCAGCTTCAAATGCAGGCAAGTACACTTCTCGTAGGGTTCGCTCGTCAGGTTTGGCATTCACTCCAGTACGGTTTAACTCTTGGGTGTTTAACGCATAATGCTTAACGGTTGCTCCGACATCATTAGCTTGAATGGCTTTGACTGTTGGCACGACTAATGTGGCAGCCAAGTATGGGTCTTCACCCATGTACTCAAAGTTGCGACCATACAATGGCAGGCGTGCAAGGTTAACGCCTGGGCCGAGAATAAGGTCTTTATTACGATGACGTGCTTCAGCCCCCAAAACATTCCCATGCAAACTGGCCATGTTAGGATCCCAACTTGCGGCTACTGCTGTGAGTGGCGGCAAATAAGTTGAGTAGTCATTCGTCCAGCCAGCAGGTGCCCAAGAGTTTCTGTCAATTTCGTAACGAACCCCGTGAGGACCGTCAGACATCCACATTTCATGAATATTTAATCGCTCAATTGCTGGGATATGAAATTTTCCGCCTGCATGGACTAAAGACACTTTTTCCTCTAAAGAGAGCTGAGGTAAAAGACGTTCAATTTCAGATTCAACCTGAGATAAACGGTGCTGTAAACGCTGTTGCTCACTTTGACTCAGTACTGATAATGCATGTGACTGTTTCACTGTATTTGATGAATCTGCAGTACTTGATGAGTCAGCAATGACAGCCGAACTGCTTAACATCAGTATTGAAGCTGAAATTGAAACTGCTCGAAGTCTATTTTTTGTAAGCGCTTTCATTTTTGGCCGATATATCGGTGTCATCTGAGGCTCCTTGATAGATTAATAAAAGATATTTTTTATGAGGTCAACAATGTTAATTGGCAAAGAGTTCACCAGCATAATTAGCTGACATTGATGAATATATTGGCCGTTAAGCGGCCTGTTTGGGGGTTACTATCAATATCTGTTTTAGGACAGACTAAAGTTGAATGCAACAAATTACCCGGATATATCACCAATCGATGTTGTTTATATTCGATTTGATGATGTTGTTGGTAATACTGATTACTTTCGACAAAATATTTTGCCGGATGCGGAGCTAGTTCTTGTAAATAGGGCTCTGCAGCTCGGAAGTATTCATCCATATTGGCTTGGGTAATACGTTCGAATTGTGTGGGAACGTGCTTAAAAAATGCCGTTGCCCCATGATCCTCTTCGTTAAGGTACTGCAGTAATGCAAAATAATAGGGCGCAGGGGTATCAAAGTGAGGAATACGTTGTAACGTCGTCAAATTTTCTGGCTGGCGATTGATTAACGAAAAGTACGTTGCTTGAGGTTTGATGCGAAGGTTAGTGGGTATTTTGTAAACATCATAAATCAATTGAAATACGTGGTTTAATACTTCAATCACATAATCTCTAGGCAGTTTGGCTCTTATCCCTGGATAATAAGAACCTTTGTCTAAGTTAAAGTCGATTTGATTAGCGCAATGTTGTAGTTCAGAGATGTCAGCAGTAAAGTCATCGATAACAATCACAGGTGTTTTTTGCTCACCAATATAATGGATCTCTGGTTTCAATAGCTTGTTGACGCGTACCATTGGATTGAGATCTGTTGGCTTAGCACTAGATACTTGCTTTTGCACTGTTTGCGAATGTGGTTCTGTCATAAACAACCTTACTGGCTTAATTCTAAATAAACTCAATCATGACTAGTTAAAGCATTTTTGACTTACAGTAATGCTGCACAAAATCATAATGATCAGGCAAATTCGAGACTTTCTGTTTCGCTTTTGCTTTGATTGAGCCTAAGAAGTGTTCCAACTCTTCATCTTCCATCATATCGACGATTGGGTGATATTGTTTCGGTGCTAACCCTTGACCCATCATTACCTGTATCCAAGAACTTTCGCCAAATAATTCATTACCGTGTTTATACACTTTGCCAGAAGCATCAAACATATCGATACGATGTTGCAACGATGAAGGTACGCTCATATTTTTACAATAGCGCCAGAAGCGAGTATCAGTACGGTCTGTGACCTTATAATGCAATACAATAAAGTCGCGGATGTTTTCAGTTTCTGTGCGAGTTTGCTCATTAAACTCATTAATGTCTTCTTCAACAATACCTTGTGAAGGGAACATTTGCAGAAGACGCACAATACCTCGTTGAATAAGGTGGATGCTGGTGGACTCTAACGGCTCTAAAAAACCAGATGATAAACCAATTGCGACACAGTTTTTATGCCATGTTTTACGGCGACTGCCTGTGCGGAACTTAATCACGCGAGGGTCAGTTAACGGCTCACCTTCAATATTGTTCATTAACGTGGTTTTGGCATCTTCATCACTCATGTATTTACTGCAAAAAACGATGCCATTACCGGTACGGCTTTGAAGTGGAATCCGCCATTGCCAACCTGAATCACGAGCGATTGAGCGAGTATAAGGAATCGGTTTTTCGGTGGTTTTGGTTTGCACTGCAATGGCGCTATCACAAGGTAACCAATGGCTCCAATCATCAAAACCTGTATTGAGTGTGCCTTCGATAAGCATGGCTCTAAACCCAGTGCAATCTAGGAATAAATCACCTTCCACAATTTCGCCTGAGTCAAGTTGTAAGGCTTTAATATTGCCGCTATCTTCATGTTGCAAGACATCAGAAATTTTGCCTTCTATACGAGTGATGCCATGTTGCTCGGCAATGGCACGTAAGAATTTAGCGTAAAGCGTCGCATCCATATGATACGCATGGTTGTAATCTTGATTAGGCAGTACAGCAAAGCGACCTTCTCGCGCCGCTAAATGCTCAGTACAATAGTCGCCGATTTCACTGACGATGCCACGTTGTTGGCCTTTCAGCCAAAAATGTTGGAAACCACAGGCCCAGCAATCTTTGCCGAGAAAACCAAAGGAGTGAATGTAATCTTTTCCCACATCGTGCCAATTTTCAAATGAAATACCTAATTTAAAAGTGGCATTGGTAGCAGCCATGACATCTTGTTCTTTAATGCCTAATAAACGATGAAAAATATGCAACGTAGGAATGGTGGCTTCACCGACACCTACAGTGCCTATTTGATCGGATTCAACCAGTACCACTTCTAAGTTTTTACCTAGCAGTTTTGTTAATGCAGCAGCGGCCATCCAGCCAGCGGTGCCACCACCTGCGATGACAACTTTTTTAATTGGCTTGTTTGAAGCGTTTGCTTTTTCAGAGGCTTGCTTTTGCATAACAGAATTTCCTTACGATCAATTCACAAAATAGTGATTAACTCTTTATTATTCGTTGTTTGAAAATTAATGAACTCGCTTCTTTATGAGTTTATCGCTTTAACTTATTAATTAAGTCCGCTCTAAGCTTTCGAGCATTGATATCATCTAGAGGTTTAGTCTGCATCCCTTGAGCATCTTTCGGGATATGACTGACGTCATCGTCATCATGATCAAATATGTAGTGATTGAACATGGCTTTCCAAGCTTGTCGTTGTGCTTTAGGCAGTGAGCGAAGACTTAACATTGCCATTGCCAGCGCGTTATTCGGTCTACCTAGATAAGCTGGCGTGTCTCGCCACCAGTGGGTTATCAACACATTAAAGGCTTCTACACCACTTACTTGATGCCACCACATACTAGGAACATATAGCACATCACCTGGCTCAAGCTCAGCGGTTTGAGCCGCTGCAAGGGCATGTTTATATTTAGGATATCTATCAAAGTCGGGCGCATCAAAGTTGACCATACTAATTTCTTGGCCACCAGGGGCAAACTCCATCGGGCCAATGTATAAATTACCGACTTGTTCGGGTGGGAATAGGGTAAAAGTACGCTTGCCAACAACGTTACAGGCAAGATTTTGCGGGAAATCAAAATGTGCTGCTATTCGAGATTGATTACCTAACCAGACGCTGGTTAGCGGCTTAATAGACTCAAGTTTTAAGCTGTTTTTATCTGCTAAACCTGGCAGAAACTGATTAATCTCAGTTGAACCCATATAGATACTTGGCGGAAAGTCATCATCTTTATGGGTAAATAGCTTATCAATCACCTGATGTAAATTAAGCTGGGCGGCCTGATAATTAAAGCCGTTAACTTGATCGTTATAGAATACGCGGCCTTTATGTTCTGGTGCCACGTAATAGGCAGTTACTGGGGTTTGCTGATAAAAAGACAGTAAGTATTGAGCCGCATCTTCAGCACTTTTAAGGCCTGTTTCCACTAAAGGCCAGTGGGCACAAGCTCCTTTAAAAATAACGGGTTCATCGATTGACTCAATCTCATCAATGATGTCACTCATTGAGCTGTTTTCAATCACTCTTACTGTCTGTTTCGTATCCATTTACAACAACCTTATAGATGTGCCTGATACAGCGTTAAGCACTTGTCTGAGCATTTTTGAAGTTCAATAGCTGTCTTATATTTGATTGTGATGCCAACGTCATATAGATAGCGCTGAGATAACCTTGCTGATGCAGTTCAGCGAGTGTTTCCGCGGGAAGCGTGGCAAGGGTTTGTTCATTGATGGTGTAAAAACCAATCATTTGGTGCTTTTCACCGTTATCAAGCTCAATGTCTAGAGTAAATGACTCAAGCAATTCAAGTTTGATTAGGGTTTCAATAAAGTTTTTGCTATCGATTAAGCCATGGTGAATGGTTTCAAGCATTTCACCGACTTCATCAAGGTAAGGGGTGTTACCACCGTATGGGAAGAATAGCGGCTCACCTTCGGCTTCATTGATTCTAGGATGGTTTGGATCTAAATGAATCACACGTTGAACCTGCTCAACACCATCTTCCTGTACAGTTTGCTGACCGATTAAAAAAGGTTGGCGGCGGACAGTTAATGGAATATAGGCCGCTTGCCATTTACCATCTTGAAGAAACAAGTTTTCTTTATGTTGGAAGCCAAACATAGCAACAGAATAGAATTGGCCGGTATTACTGTCTTTTTGAAAAAAGATTGGATAATGCGCCTGTACACTTCTAAATTCGGCTGGAAAGGTCACTGTGTACCAAAGGTTATCACCGAATTTTTCTGAGCGTTCAGTAATAATTTTTAAGTCTTTATGATCGACACTATTGAGTAATACTGGTTTATTCATGCTGACATCCTAATCAAATACAGTCTTAGCTGTGTTTATTGTTATGTGTAATTTGTCTTGTAATAGCGAGTGTAATTTGTTGTTTATTATTGTATTGCGACTAAATCTTAGGTAATCCATATTGGGCAATTTTTGCCAGCAACTCTCGGTTGGTGGGCAATATTTGTTTTAAGCCTTGTGTACGTTTTATATTTTCACTGAAAAGTTGTTGAGCTTTATGTTGCAATGACGGCTTTAGTTGAGTTGGCACCATGGTCTGAAATTCCATACCATAAAGCACGAATTGAAAACTCGCAGCTGGAAATAATACATCTGTATGTTGAATGTCGTGTATATTCGGCGCTTGAGTTCGCCACAGCTCGATTTTTTGTTGTAAAGAATCCGGTATCGTTGATGACTCACGATGGTCATGCCAATAGTCACTGTCGCTTCTTTTACTCAGGACATAATGCAGCTTTAAAAATTCGATAATTTGCTGCCAATGTTGGCTAAAACGTTGATTGACTCGAGAGGCAACAATATCCATTACTTGTCTATTCGCAGGTAATTGCTTAGCAAGGGTATTGGCACTCCATTCAACTAATGCTAGCGCTGATGCTTCTAAAGGCTCGATAAAGCCTGCAGCCATACCGATAGCCATACAATTGTTTTTCCAGCAGACTTGTCGATGCCCCGGTGCAATAGAAAGTTTTTTGAACTCTAGATTATCCACATCAATATTGACTGTGGGTCTAAGGTAATCGATAAGCTGCTTTTCTGCTTGGTCTTGATCGGTATGACTCGATGAATAGACATGACCGACGCCTCGTCTTGTCGGTAAACCAATATCCCAAATCCAACCATTTGTTTGCGCAGTAGAATGAGTGCATGAAGCAATCTCTGAGTCAGGGCTTAGGTAGGGGACTTGTACCGCTAAAGCGGAATCATTAAATAACACCGACTTTTGGCATATAAATGGAACGCTTAACTGCTCACCAAGCAGTAAAGATTTGACTCCAGTACAATCCACAAAAAAGTCAGCCTTGAGGATGCCTGATTGCTTGGTTGCTAAGTGGCTAATATCCCCATTGTCGTTTTTGTGAATACTGGTGACATGGTCTTGAATATGAGTCACGCCAAGTTTTTCGGTGCAATGCTTTTGCAACAGCTGGCTAAACTTACCTGCGTTAAGGTGGTAGCCGTAATTATTTTGAAATTGATACTCACCAGTAGTGATTTGTTTAGGCGCTAAAAATAATTGGCTTAATTGATTTTGCTGACCAACAGCATCTGCAAAGCTGACTTGCTCTCTGTGTGGCATCCAGTAAGGACAAAGATCTAATTCGTTTGTTCCTATAGGTAAACTGAAAGGATGAAGATATTGCTCGCCGGAGCGATTGTGTGTATTAGCTGAGTGAGTCCAGTTGAAAAAACGCGAACCTTGCTTAAAACTTGCGTCGCAATGGATTAAAAACTCAGTTTCACTGATGCCGATATTTTTGAGTGTGCTGCGCATTGAAGGCCAAGTACCTTCACCTACGCCAATGGTCGGCACATCTGGAGATTCTATTAAAGTGATATTGAGCTTAGGAGAGGGCGATAACTTGCCATTATCAGCGTTGTGTTCAGCAGCCAATATTCCCGCTGTTAACCAACCTGCAGTGCCGCCGCCAACAATAATAATGTTTTGAATCGCTTGTGCCATAAAATGCCTATTTTAAATTGTGTAGTTAAGGGCAGTTTTAATAACTTTAATTCGTATCGATAGAGTCATTTTTTCCGCTAGAGCTTGACTAGCATTGAATATTTTTCAATCGCTTACAAGTGTTTGTAAGTAATAATTTGTAATAATGAGAGAGAATTGTAAATTCATAAAAAAGGTGCAACGTCCATGTTGCTAACGGATGTAGCTTAAAAAAAGAGGTGACCATGATAGTCACCTCAAACGACCTTAGTTTACATATTTAAATCGTGTTCAAGTTAGAATGTATAACGCGCACCTAAACTGTATCGAGCTCCTGTTTGGGTGTAATTAAGAACTTGAGAATATGCACGACCATGAGTACGCGTATTTTCTTCAGTAATGTTTAACCCTTCGAAGAATACTGTTAGGCCTTCAACTGCAGCGACGTCATAACCAATATTGAAATCAACTTGTGAGTATTCTTCAGTATATGATGGGTTAGCACCGGTGCCGTCTCCTGTAGAGTTCAAGAACTCATCACGCCAGTTCCATGCTAAACGAGCAGAGAAGCCATAGTTTTCATACATTGCGACAACGTTAGCCGTATCACTGATGTTGGTTAGTACGTTTTGTTCTGCATAACCAGGGCGGTTTAGGTTGAAATTGTCATAAGAATCACCGGCGTTAACGATGGTGTAGTTAGCTTGCATACCAAAACCAGACTCACCAAAGAAATGCTGTACAGCGAACTCCCAACCATCAATCACAGAACTGTCGCTACTGTTAGATGGTGTAGCAATGTTAAAGATTAAATCTGGATCACCAGCACCACCGGTAATTTCAATATTGCCATTGTCTGCATTTCTAGTAACGTTAGGATCTTGACCTAATAAACCGTCGATGGAGTTATAGTTTGTATATATCCAATTACGTTGGTCTACAGCTTCGACTTCACCTGCTGCAATAGCTTCTTGAACATAAGCACCTTGGGTTGGGTCTGGAATGTTATAAAGGTTAGAATTAACAGAGTTACTATCAATAAAGTTGGTTACGTCTTTACGGAAATAGCCCACAGAAACGTAACTGGCATCATCATAATACCACTCTGTTGATAAATCGTAGTTAGTCGACTCAAGTGGGAGCAAGCCTGGAGTACCCGTATTACCAGAACCACCTCCTCGGTTAGCCAGCTCTCCTATTGATGTTCCGCCTTGAATTGAGGTGTAATCAGGACGACCAATAGTTTCACTGTATGCGGCACGTACATAAACATCTTCTATTACTTCGATATTGAAATTAAAGCTTGGTAAAAAATAGTCGTACTCGCCAGTCTCAGTTTGGAAAGCACTGTTGTCAGTAGCAGTGCTGCCTAAAGCAACTTCAGTTTCAGCTATCCAAGTCGCTTCATTATATGTTAAAACTCGAGATGTTGATTCTACGTCGGTTTTTTCATAACGTACGCCGAAGTGAACATCAAATGGCATATCGCCCCATTCGCCTTCGTAATTATATTGAACATAAGCAGATTGCGATTCTTCTTGAGTGTAGCGATCTGTAGTGTAATCAGTTGAAGGGCAGAAGCCGTTACCACAGTCACCAATAGCTGTAGAGCCGTATAGTTCAGCAGCGCGAGCGCGAACCGCTTCAAAATCCCAAAGGAAAATAACATCTTGTGGGTCAATAGAGGCAGAGCCTTCATAATCTGAGAAGTCACCTTGCGAACCATCAAATTTATCTTGAACACTACCCGCTGGGAACCAAGCTGCATCTAAATCACCAGCGTTACCAACCCCCCCCCAGTCATTACGTTGGACATTAACCTCTTGTGAATGGTTATTTACGTCAGTTGCTGCGATACCAAAGTCGATGCTACCTGCTTCTTCAAAAACGTAAGTACCATTAATTTGTAGTTGTTCAACTTCTGATTTATTACGAGCATTACCAAATACTGAACCAGTAACACGCATATCTTCAGGACGAACAGCATTACCACCGCCAACAGCGAGTACTGGTACGTCACCAGTGAAATCAGTTGCAGCGCTTGTACGAATAAATGCTGCAGTACTTAGGTTACTGTTACTTCCGTTCGGGCTATTAGGTGAACGCTCTGCTTCTGAAGTATGGTAATCCAATGATAAGAATAAGTTATCAGTTGCATCCCACTCTAAATTAAAACCTAAAGAACCGCTTTCATCACGAGTTCCGTAATCACCAGCAGCCATTGATAAATCAGCGCCGCCATCAGGGTAAGTTTCAGAGTAAACCAATGGAGAAGAAACTGGGCCGTCAGACCAAGTACTTTCTTGAGTTCCAACAAAGTTAAACCATGCTGATACATCATGTGATTGGGTATCAACATCATTTTGCATATAAGTGTAATCTAGAGTTGCACGTAACGAGTCAATAGGCTCGTATTGCAAAACTAACTGACCATTAGTACGAGTACGTTGCTGCTCTTCAAAACGGTAAACAGTGGTTTGAGGCACTGAGTAAATATCATCTTCACCGGCACGGTTAATTTGATTATCATCTTTTGGTACGCCGCCCCATTCTGCATTATCGCCGCCCCAGTCTTGGTCAACAATACCTGGGAAGCTACGCCAGCCTGTGCCGACTTGAGCTTGTTGGTTACCGCTTTCACGTTCTTGGTAACTCGCTGAAATCGAAATACCAAATTTGCCATCAGCAAATGTATTTGAATATAAACCTGATAGTTCAGGTGTAACAGAGCCTTCATCAGTTGATTGATCATCAACAGCTTTAACACCGAAAGTCGCTTTAAGGCCTGGAGAGCTTAGTGGGCGATGAGTTAGAACATTAATTGTTGCGCCAATACCACCAGTTGAGTTTTTCGCTTGGCTTGTTTTCTCAACTTCAACAGCACTAATTGCTTCTGATGCAATGTTAGCGAAGTCAAAAGAGCGAGAACCGGTTGTTACTGGCATTTGACGGTTATTGAGCATAACCAAGTTTTGGTCTGCACCGAAACCACGAACAGAAACACGGCTACCTTCACCATTTTGTCTGTCGATTGATACACCCGTAATACGTTGCAAAGACTCAGCTAAGTTACTGTCTGGGAACTTACCAATGTCTTCAGCGTTAATTGCATCAACGATACCGTTAGAGCTACGTTTTAAATCCATTGATTTAATTAAGCTTCCGCGAATACCCGTGACTTGAAGTACTTCAATGTTTTCATCTGCAGCCGCTTCATCAGCTGCGAATGCTGGCATCATGGTACTTGCACTCAGTACTACCGACAAACTAGTGGCAATTCTGGTCTTTTTAAATGTTCTAAATTTCATCTAAGTCTCCCCTCGACTAGATCTCAGGCTACTACTCTCTGATTTTTTTATTCGGATTACGCATTCACGTAATATGTTTTATTCATCATTTGTAAACGCTTTGAAAAGCCTTTATGTAAAAGTTAATGTAAGCGCTTACATAAAACTAGATTAATTTGTTAACAGCGTCAACAATAATTGCTACAAAAAATCACAAGCTGTTAACTTTGTTTTTATAGTAAAACAAAACAATAAATCTTAAGTTACTGAATAAAAACATTAATAATTTACTACTTAGCAGTTTTATCTAAAATAAAAAAAGAAATAATTTTGTGATAGCGCTTACATTTTTTTTGAAATAAATACGCTAGGGAAGGTGGTTGTTGCAGATTATGGAAGCTAATTTCAATTTAAGGACAGTTTAATGCAGTTACATGCTTGTTTTTACACATATTGTATGACAAATAAACAGTGTTTTTAAATGAGTATTAGGTCAATTTCGGAGTCAAAAATGGCCATGAATTTAGATACTATTTTAGAAAGTACGCAAAGCAGTAAGCACAAAAGCAGGCCTGAAACTGATGGCAGATCCCCATATTGAAATAAGACTAGTTGTGCAATAACTTGAGAAATGCGAAGTAAGGTATAAGAATTGATTTTTGATGTAGCAAGCTTGAATGCTGCTAATTAAAAAGCCGCATAAGTCGCGGCTAAATTGGGTCTGACAGGCAATCATCTAGGGATGGGTGCTTTGCACTTATTATTGTTTGTTGCGCTTATAATTGTTTGTTGTGATTGTCAGAAGGCTTAGTTGCCGAATCTCTAACTATTAACTGTGGTGTAAAGGTATTTTCAACTTCAGCTTTAGGGTCATTATAAACATGCTTTAATACCCAAAATGCAGCCATTTTGCCCATTTCATGGATCGGGTTATTCACTGTCGTGAGTTTAGGGGAGATATATTGTGGGAAAGGGATGTTATCGTATCCCACAAATGACAACTCTTGTGGGATTTTCATGCCTTTTTCAAGGCATACTGCAATGGCACCAGAGGCCATTTGATCGTTAGCACACACTACTGCGGTAAAAGTCTTTTTGACGCTAAGTAAGTGCTCCATTGCTAAACAGCCGCTGTGCTCTTTAAAGTCTCCCTCAAAGCACAGTTGCTCATCAAATTCGACACCAAATTCAGTTAATGCCCGTTGATGACCATGTAATCGGTCTTGAGCATCGAGTTTAAATTTGGGGCCTGAGATATACGCAATGTCTTTATGTCCATGACTGAGAATGTGTTTGGTGGCTAGGTAACCACCAAGATCATTATCTAAATAAACACAAGCATCACTGATTTCTTCGATGTAGCGGTTAATCAGCACGATGGGAGTATCACCCTGGTGCAACTTAATCAGATATTCATCATCAACAGCTTCTACGTCAAGAATTAACGCATCACAGCCTCGACTCATTAAAAACTCAACACCGTCTTTTTCTTGGGACTCATCACTGTGTCCAGCTGCAATGATAACGTGTTTATTGCCCGCTCGAAGTGCAGTTTCAATCTCAGTCATCATTGGGCCGTAATAGGGACCGTCTAATTGAGACACTAACACACCGACACTATTTGAACGGTTAGACGCAAGGGACTGCGCAATGGTATTTGGACGATATCCCAATTGATCCATTGCACTTAATACTTTCTGTTTCGTTTTTTCGCTGACTTTAGTGTTGTTATTCATCACTCGGGACACTGTCGCGAGTGAAACGCCTGCTAAAACTGATACGTCATATATTGTCGCCATATATCCCTATTTAATACTGTCTAGCTAATGATGAGAGTCAAAACGTCGGTTAGACTAGCATGAACTATTTAGTACATTCATTAAAAAAACGGTTTTATTTGACGAACATTAATAAATCAGTTCGCCAAATAAACAGTATTATCTGTTGTGCTTATCAATTATATCAAGCTCTGTAATTATTAACTTTCTCAATTTTTAAATAATTATTCATTAGTGACTATTGAACATATTTATTGTGTAATTGCAGCGTGCACTTTCTCAACTTGCTCATTGTCTAACTTGTACCATTTCATGACGATAGCAACGATAATTGATCCCACTGCAGGGTAGATAGTAAATGAAATCAAAATCCCTTGTTGAGTTGCTTGGGTTTGTTCAACATCAGCTTGGTAACCATATAATGCCAGCAACCAACCAGCGGCTGCACCACCAATCGCAACACCTAACTTGATAAAGAAAATAACTGAAGAATAAATCATTCCGGTAATTCTTACGCCAGTCTTAAATTGACCGTAGTCAACTACGTCTGCCATTTTCGCCCACAATAGTGGGGTGCCCATATTAAACGTAAAGCCCCACACAATAAACAGTGCAAATGCGAGTTCAACTTGGTCGCCTGAGACAAAATAGGCCGCAATACACAGAGCAGCAGCAATGAATTGAATGGTGATATAAGCTTTGACCTTACAGACTCGTTTAGCTAAAGGCTCAGCTAAAATACAGCCAAATATATTACCAATCATACCAAGAGTAATGAATAAAGTGATTGAGTCTGGCATATGCAAATAATACTTAACGTAATAGATTGCTAAGCTGGTTTTAAGCACCATGCCTGATAATAGCCATATAGCGGCTATAGATAGAATACGCCACTGATCGTTTTGCCACAGTAACTTGAAATCTCTTTTAAAGCTTAAGTTTTGATCTTTCGGTGGGTGTAAGCGCTCTTTTGTGCCAAGAAAACACAGAATAAACATCACCACGCCCAATGCGCTCATTGCTGCAATGGTCAGTTGATAACCTTTAGCTTGATCGCCTTGGCCGAAATATTCAACTAAAGGTAATGTTAATCCTGACACCATTAAACCGCCAATCATGGCAAACACAAAGCGATAAGACTGTACTGAAACTCGTTCTTTGGGATCGGCTGTTAATACACCACCTAATGCACAATAAGGAATGTTGATCGCGGTATAAACCATCATTAACGCCGTATAGGTGACAAAGGCGTAAATCATTTTGCCTTCTTCAGCTAAGTCAGGTGTCGTAAATGCTAAAACACTAATCAAGCCAAAAGGCAGAGCAAACCATATAAGGTAAGGACGGAATTTACCCCATTTGGTTTCTGTTCTATCAGTGAGTGCCCCCATCAGAGGGTCGGTTATAGCATCAATAAATCGAACAGCCAGAAACATTGTGCCGACAAATGCAGGTGAAATACCAAATATGTCAGTATAAAAAAACGTAAGAAATAACATCACCGTTTGGAAAACGATATTACTGGCTGTATCACCTAATCCATAGGCTATCTTCTCTTTAACGCTAATCATGCAAACCTCTTTCGGGTTATTATTTTTCTAATGTAGGGTGTTGGGCATTATTTTTATTTTGTTATTATTTAGCTCTTTGGCTAATAAAATCACGGTAGGCAAGACCACTGCGTTTTATTGTTCGTTTTTGTGTTTGGTAATCAACATACACTATCCCAAAGCGTTTTAAATAGCCCTCTGCCCATTCAAAATTATCCATTAAGCTCCATGCAAAATAACCATCGATTTTAACGCCTTGCTCAATAGCATCATTAACCGCATTTAAATGCGCTTGGTAATATTCAAGTCTGTCTAAATCATTTACCGCGTCATCAACAATTTTATCATCCATAGCTGCGCCATTTTCAGTGATGTAAATTGGCGGTAATGTATAGGTGTTATGTAAGCTAGCTAATAAGTCGGTGAAGGCAGCAGGGTAAATTTCCCAACCAATATCAGTTTTAGGGGCATCTTTCATATCAATTTGTTCAAACTGGTTTTCACTGCAAGCTTGATACACGGCTCGGGTATAAAAGTTAATTCCTAAAAAGTCGATTGGTTGACTAATAATGTCCATGTCCCCAGGTTCAATATCTGGTTTGTCACCGTCATCAAAATCATTAATTATTTCAGGATATTTACCATCCATTATTGGTTTGATATACCACTGATTAAAGTAGTCATCAGCAATTTGGCTGGCTTTGATATCAGCTGGCTTGTCAGAATAAGGGTAACAAGGAGTGAAGTTAAGCACGATACCGTTTAATGCGTTTGGGCAGTTCTTTTGAATCACTTGCATGGCAAGACCGTGAGCAAGTAATAAGTGGTGCGCAGATTTACGACCATAGGCTTTTGTTGCAAGGCCTGGTGCATGAATACCAATCTCATAGCCTAAATAAGAGCTACAAAAAGGTTCATTTAATGTGGCGTAAGAATGTACGCGATCACCAAGTGCTTGAGTGATTTTATCGGCGTAGTCTTGGAAGAGGTAGGCAGTCTTTCTATTTAACCAACCACCTTGATCTTCAATATGTTGTGGTAGATCCCAATGATAAAGCGTGGCATATACCTTTATCCCTCGGGCGATAAGATTATCCATCAAGTTAGTATAAAAGCTCACACCTTCTTGATTGAGGCTACCATCTTGATTAATCACACGCCCCCAAGAAATAGATAATCGATAAGCATCAACTCCTAATGATTCAATCAACTCAACATCATCTTTCCATAATGCCACATGCTCGCAAGCTTGTTTGCCGTCAGAACCGTCACGGATTTTGTCTGGTGTTGCGCAGAAGGTATCCCAGATACAAGGTAAGCGAGAATCAGCCGCTCCTTCAATTTGAAAAGAGGCGGTTGCAACACCAAAAGTAAATTCTTTTGAGTGCATTTTAGAATCTGATGGTAATGATATTTTCATATTTATTATTCACTTAATATGTTTCTGATGTAATTCTGCCTACAGCGCTTCAAAGGCCTAAACACAGGCGGTTACTGAGGTGCTGTTACAATTTTTACTAATAAAAATCGTTGACTTTCGTTATCGGTATGTTAAAAATGAAAGCGCTTACATCGAGATTAGTGATTAATTAACCAAACGTCAATAATTGATTTAGATAATTCTCGAAACGGCCTATCCATGTACTACCAAAGATGTAGGACAAGGGTGCTTAGATAGACTTAAACCATAAATACATAATAATTAAAGAGGAAATGTCATGGCTAACGCACCGTTAAATGCAGATGCTGCAGAAATGGGGAGTGTTCATCAAACTGGGAATTTTCGGTTTGCTTTGATGGCATTAACCTCACTATTTTTTATGTGGGGTTTTTTAACCTGTTTAAATGACATCTTAATTCCATATTTAAAAAATATGTTTGAATTAAGCTATACCCAAGCCATGTTAGTTCAGTTTTGTTTCTTTGGCGCCTATTTTATTGTATCAATTCCTGCAGGCTCTTTAGTCGGTAAAATTGGATATCAAAAAGGGATTGTTACCGGACTGGCTATTGCCTGCGCAGGTTGTTTACTCTTTTACCCGTCAGCGAGCTATGCCTCTTATTGGATGTTCTTAAGTGCTTTTTTTGTATTAGCATCGGGTATCACCATATTACAAGTTGCCGCTAATCCTTATGTGAGTGCATTAGGCCCTGCAGAAACCGCGTCTTCAAGATTAACCATGACTCAAGCATTTAATGCGCTTGGTACCACAGTCGCGCCATTTTTTGGCAGTTACTTGATTTTAAGTAATCAACCCCATGAAGCAGCTTCTAGTGCGGCAGAGTCATCTATTGCAGCTGTACATCAAGCCAGTACAGTGCAAGTTCCTTATTTAATGTTAGCTGGCGCCTTGTGTGTGCTAGCGATTATTTTCTTCATTTTAAAGTTACCCGTTCTTGGTATTAGCGAGCAAAAAACCAAACAACAAAAGGGCACAGGTAGTGCGTGGAAATATCCACACTTGGTATTAGGCGCTGTAGGTATCTTTGTTTATGTTGGCGCCGAAGTTGGGATTGGTAGCTTTTTAATTAACTTTTTGACTCAGCCTGACATTGGTGGATTTACTGAATCGCAAGCTGCTAAGTACATTGCTTATTATTTTGGTGGTGCAATGGTTGGTCGCTTTATTGGTGCTTTGGTGATGCAAAAAATAGCTGCAGGCAAAGTGCTAGCATTTAACGCTACCTGCGCAGTTTTATTAGTGGCAGTAGCGATGTTATCTGAAGGAACAACAGCAATGTGGGCATTGCTATTGGTTGGACTATGCAATTCTATTATGTTCCCAACGATCTTTAGCTTAGCGTTAACAGATTTAAAGCAGCATACCAGTCAAGGTTCTGGTGTCTTGTGTTTAGCGATTGTTGGTGGTGCGATTGTCCCACTATTGCAAGGCATGCTAGCTGATACCTTTGGCATTCAATTGGCGTTTGTTTTACCGCTAGTGTGTTACGCCTTTATTGCTTATTACGGTTTAGTGGGCAGTAAAGCTAAACGCCCAGAAGCTGCGTAATATTCGACTTAAACGCTTAATGATGAAACATTTAAAAACAAATATAGAATTTATGACAAGAATACATAAGGCAAATTTTATGAAAAAGGCAAATAAGGTTATCGCAAGGAAGCAATTAGCATTGCCACTGCAAGTATTAACCGTATTGATGGGGCTATCGGCTTGTTCAGGTGAAAACAAGGATATGCCAATGGCATCGGTTAAAGCAGATAAACAGCCTGTGGTTGAAGTAGAAGTTGCAGCCAAAAACAATGACGTAGCGACAGTAAATAATATTGATATTTGGCCAAAGCTTGCGATTCCATTAGCGAAAGATGCTGAACTTGAACAGCGCATTTCATCGTTAATGGAAAAGATGACCTTAGAGCAAAAAATTGCTCAGATGATCCAACCTGAAATCCGTGATATCACCGTTGAAGATATGCGTAAGTATGGATTTGGTTCTTATTTGAATGGCGGCGGAGCTTATCCAAATGATGATAAACACGCAACACCTGCGGACTGGATTAAGTTAGCTGAAGATATGTACCAAGCATCTATGGACGACAGCGTTGATGGTATCGCTATTCCAACAATGTGGGGAACCGATGCGGTTCATGGTCATAACAATGTCATTGGTGCGACCTTGTTTCCCCATAACATTGGTTTGGGTGCGGCGAATAATCCAGACTTGATCCGTGATATTGCTGCCATTACAGCCAAAGAAGTAATGGTAACAGGAATTGATTGGGTGTTTGCTCCAACTGTTGCGGTTGTAAGGGATGATCGCTGGGGAAGAACCTATGAAGGTTACTCAGAAGATCCACGCATTGTTAAAGCTTACTCGCACTCGATTGTTGAAGGTTTGCAAGGAAAAGTCGGTGATGACTTTTTATCTGACCAACATGTCATTTCAACGGTAAAACATTTCTTGGGTGATGGTGGAACAGAAAAGGGTATTGATCAGGGGCAAAACCTAGATTCAGAGCAAGACTTATTTGATATCCATGCTCAGGGTTATGTTGGCGGTTTAACTGCTGGCGCGCAAACCGTCATGGCGTCATTTAATAGCTGGCAAGGTAAAAAAATCCACGGCGAAAAATACCTACTTAATGATGTATTAAAAGACAAAATGGGTTTTGATGGTTTTGTGGTAGGTGACTGGAACGGTCATGGCCAAGTTGACGGCTGTACTAATGAATCATGTGCTCAAGCTGCCAATGCAGGCCTAGATGTATTCATGGTGCCAACCAGTGCTTGGAAACCTCTTTACGAAAACACGATTGCCCAAGTTAAAGATGGCGAAATTAGTCAAGCACGTGTTGATGATGCAGTACGTCGTATTCTTAGAGTTAAATTCAGAGCTGGATTATTTGAAAAACCAAGTCCTGCTAATCGCGCTATTTCAGGCAAAACAGAATTAATTGGTGCAAAAGCGCATCGAGATGTCGCAAGACAAGCGGTGCGTGAGTCACTAGTAATGCTTAAAAATAACGCTAACATTTTACCATTAGCGCCAAATTCCAAAGTTTTAGTGGCGGGTGATGCAGCCGATAATATCGGTAAGCAATCTGGTGGTTGGAGTATTACTTGGCAGGGTACTGATAACTTAAATGAAGATTTCCCAGGTGCAACTTCGATTTTTGCGGGTATTGAGCAAACTGTGGATGCTGCGGGTGGTCAAGCTTGGTTGAGTGTTGATGGTCAATTTGACGCAACAAACAAACCTGATGTGGCAATTGTGGTATTTGGTGAAGAGCCGTATGCAGAAGGTAATGGCGACATTGATAACCTTGAATACCAACGTGGAGATAAGCGTGATTTAGCTTTACTGCAATCATTAAAATCTCAGGGTATTCCAGTGGTTTCAGTATTTATCAGTGGCCGTCCTATGTGGGTTAACCCTGAATTAAACGCATCAGATGCCTTTGTCGCTGCTTGGTTACCTGGCACAGAAGGTGATGGCGTAGCTCAAGTACTTTTCACTGAGATAGATGGAAAAGTCAATGCTGACTTTGTCGGTAAGCTATCTTTCTCATGGCCAACAACGCCGCAGCAAACGTCGGTTAATGTGAATGATGAAGACTACCAACCCTTATTTGCCTATGGTTATGGTCTTAAATACGGTGAAAAAAGTCAGGTGTCAGATACGCTTTCAGAAGATAACTTCGCATCTGACGCTAAGCTTGAAACGTTAGCCTTATTTGAGCGAGCTGTAAAAGCACCTTGGAAACTGATTATTGGTACAGAAACCTCAATGGAGACAGTAAGTAGCAGTATTCAAAAAAATGATGCATTGACCTTAAGAACCTTTGATAAAGCAGTGCAAGAAGACGCAAGGTTAGTGAACTTTAACGGAACAGGCATGGGCTTTGTTGGGTTAATCAGTAACTTCCCACGTGACTTACGTGCTTATTCAAACAGTAATGCCGCTTTATCTGTATTAATTAAAACCACCAACAAGGTTGAAAAACCGGTCATGTTAGGTGTGGCGTGCGATAGAGATTGCCGCGCAGATGTTGATATTGCAGGAGCCTTAAATGAGTCAGTTGGAACTTGGCAAACTATTAGTGTTGATTTGAAGTGTTTTGCAAATCAGCAAGTTGAGTTTGGCAATATCAATACACCTTTCTATATTGCGACAGAAGGTAAAGCCGAAATTAATTTCAGTGATTTACTGATTGTGCCTAATGCGGCTAATGACGCCACGATTACCTGTCCAGCGCTTTAATTAATCTTTGCCAGTTGATTGTTAAGACAATCAACTGGCAATAACTCCTGCACTGTTGTGAACTTGCAATTAACTTTGTAAGGGATTTTGTTGGATTTTTTTCAAGTTATTTTACTATTTCCTTGGGGGGAAAATGAAAAAATTAACATCAACTTTAACCTTCACCTTCACCAGTATGAGTATCGCCGCAGCATTGCTAGTTGGTTGTGGTTCAGATAGCTCAACAGAAAATGATATTACACCGGTTAATAACACCGTCGAACAGCCACAAGAAAGCCTGTGGACACTAGTTTGGAGTGATGAGTTTGACGGAACTGCGATTGATCTAGAAAAATGGAATCTTGCCCATAACTGTTATGGCGGGGGCAATGAAGAACATCAGTGTTATACCCAGCGTGATGAAAACAGCAAAGTAGCTGATGGCATGTTAGTGATAACGGCTGAGCGAGAAGATTTTAGCGGTCCAGCCGTGGCTTTAGGCGATCCTAATTACGATGCAACCGATACATCTAAGCAGCAACCTTATACCTCGGCAAGATTAGATTCCACCAATAAAGGGGATTGGAAATACGGCCGTTTTGAGATCCGCGCCAAAATGCCTCAAGGCCAAGGAACGTGGCCTGCAATCTGGATGTTACCGACGGATTGGGTGTATGGCCCTTGGGCGGGGTCGGGTGAAATCGACATCATGGAAGCGGTGAATTTAAAAGTAGTTACCGAAGGTTCTGAGCCTGAGTCTCGTATTCACGGTACTTTGCATTATGGCAAAGCATGGCCTGGAAATGTTTATTCTGGCGCAGAATATTCACTGCCAGAAGGGTCAAACCCTGCTGACGATTTTCATGTGTACGCAGTGGAATGGGAAAAAGATGAGATCCGTTGGTACGTTGATGAGGTTCATTTTGCCACTCAAACTTCAGCAGGCTGGTATAGCCAATACACGGATGCAGATGGGAACCTTCAAAGTGCTCCAGAAGATGCGCCTTACAATCAGCCATTTCATATGATTTTAAACCTAGCAGTTGGCGGCACGTGGGCGGCGAATGTCAATAATACAGGGGTGGATGAAAGCGTATTCCCACAGACGTTAGAAGTGGATTATGTACGAGTGTATGAATGCAGTGTTTCGCCAGAAACAGGACAAGGCTGTGCGTCTATTAGTGAAAGTGCTGAAATGGTCGAAGGCCATACAGCACCTGAAATCACCACGCCATCGACTGATATTGGAGCTGGGCCAGAATTCATTTTATATGATGACGAGCTCAGCGAAGGGCTAAGCTTAGACAGCTATAACCCTGATGGTTCTGTCACGCTTGCTGCTGTTGAGGTTGAAGGGCGCGGCGAAGTGCTTCAGTTAGACAAGGTTGGCGCAACGGGGAACGCGTATTTTGCATACCCTCCCACGGCTGATTTATCCCATTGGGCGACGAATGGCGTGTTAGTTTTCGATTTGAATGTCATTAGCACCGATAATGACGTGGAACTATTGGTTAAAATAGACAGTGGCTGGCCCAATGTTAGCGACACCAGCGTGGTTTTACCCGAGTTAAATACTTGGAGTGAAATTCGCTTACCTATTGCCGACCTTGTTGCCAGTGGTAATCGATTTTCACCGGGAAGCTTTGTTGATTTAGCCTCGGTAGCCAACCCTTTTGTGATAGAGCCTTTAGGCAATATGAGCCTGCAAATTGATAATGTGCGCTATGAATATGAAGTGTCTCAATCTGATGAATTAATTGTTTATGATGATGCAGTTAAAGCGCCTTTTGAAATTGGTCATTATGCGGCAACAGGGAGTGTTGCAATTGAACAGGTTGATGTTGGTGGTGACAATAATCTTGTGAGCCAATTTAGTTTTAATACGAATGAAGCCGTGGTGTATTTTCAAAGTGCAAATTTTCAGCAAGACGTCAGTAGCTTTAACTTTGTCGAGTTTGATTTGAATGTCACCAGCGACCCACGTGAAGTAAGAGATTTTAATATTAAAGTCGACTGTGGTCATCCATGCAGTTCAGGTGACTTTGCGATTGATGCGCCTGAAATTGGTGTTTGGACTCATTACAAAATAGCGTTTGCAGATGTCGTAGCCAATACAGGTTCTAGTTTAGATTTAACTCAAGTGGATACACCTTTAGTTATCTTTCCTGCATGGGGTAATCAAAGTGGTGTCGTGATGCAAGTTGATAATGTGATGTTGACTAAATAAGTTTGAATACGAATGCAGTCAAGGCGATGAGGGTTTTAAGCTCATCGCTCTTGGCTTACTATCAAGCTGGCGTTACAAATAAGTAACAATAAAGTTTTAGCCTTGAGTGAAATCAGATTACATCATGTTAGAAATCTAGTGTGAGTGAATAAAGAAAACCCGTGGTACAAGCCATTTAATGGCATTAATTTCAATCATGTTAAATGTCTAAGACAAACAAAATAGTTATAAATGTTTAATAAGCAAGATGGCATAATGTATGTTGATAATTTTCTGGCTTAAATGTCGGTATTTTCTAAGGAATTCCCTTTGAGTAATAAAAAATTAGTACAACATACAAGCTTAACTAAAGCACAGCTCGATACCGTCATTACCATTGCCAAGCTGGCAGGTGATGCGATTATGCAAGTGTATTCAAAGCCTGACTTGCAAATTGAGCAAAAGCAAGATGACAGCCCAGTTACGGAAGCCGATATCGCCAGCCATAATGTGATTGTCGCTGAACTTGAAAAACATTTTGTTGATATACCAGTGATGAGTGAAGAAGCTGCGGACATTGATTGGAATGTAAGAAGAAACTGGTCAACCTATTGGTTAATTGATCCATTAGATGGCACCAAAGAATTTATTAAACGCAATGGCGAGTTTACGGTCAACATTGCGCTTATCCATAACGGCAAAGCCGTGGCGGGTGTCGTGTACGCCCCTGTATTAAATAAATGCTACTCAGGCCTCTTAGGCGAGGGTGCATGGTTAGAAAGCAACGCAAAGCAGCAAGTGTTGGATATCAGTCAGCAACAGATTAATGATAAGCCTATTGTGGTCGGCAGCCGCTCACATATTAGCCCTGGCCTTGCTGAATACGTTGCTAATATCGGCGACCACCAAATGCAAAGTGTGGGGAGTTCGCTGAAGTTTTGCTTAGTTGCTGAAGGCAATGCTGATGTATATCCACGTTTAGGCTTAACTAGCGAGTGGGATACCGGTGCGGCGCAAGCGGTATTAGAAAGTGCGGGTGGTCAGGTGCTTATTTACCCTGAACTCACACCGCTTGAGTACAACCAAAAAGAAAATATTTTAAATCCGTATTTTATAGCAGCATCACCAAAATGGTTTGAGCGTACATAGCTTAGTATTGTTTATTGGCTAACATATTTGTGTGTATTGAAGTGGTAGCACACAGAGATTAAGTCATTAAACATCCTATGAGCCATCAGGGTTGCAGCATCAAATGCGTATCGAATAACAGATTATAATTAAATGGAGACTAAAGCTATGATGCGCATGGGTGTTGATCTTGGCGGGACAAAAATTGAATTAGTGGCATTAGCTGAAGATGGTAGCGAATTGTTTCGTAAACGTGTTCCTACCCCGAGAAATTATCCAGATACCTTAGATGCCATTATTGGCTTAGTAGATGAGGCTGAAGCTGATACTCAACAAAAAGGCTCGGTTGGCGTTGGGATCCCTGGAGTGGTTTCACCCTTTACAGGGTTAGTTAAAAACTCAAATTCTACTTGGATTAATGGCCATCCATTAGATAAAGATTTAAGTGCACGTCTTGATAGAGAAGTGCGCATTGCAAATGATGCAAACTGTTTTGCTGTATCAGAAGCCGTTGATGGCGCAGCTGCAGGTAAAGGTGTGGTCTTTGGGGTTATTATTGGCACTGGTTGTGGCGGCGGTTTATCGATAAATGGTCGAGTACATGCAGGCGGCAATGGTATTGCAGGTGAGTGGGGACATAATCCACTGCCTTGGATGACATCTGATGAATTCAACTCCACTTCATGTTTTTGTGGCAATAAAGATTGTATTGAAACCTTTATATCGGGCACGGGTTGGGTGCGAGATTTTCGCCGAGCAGGCGGCGTGGCAGACAGTGGTATTCAAATTTCACAAATGATGGCAGAAGGTGATCCGTTAGCGACCCAAGCATTTGTTCGCTATATCGACCGTTTAGCACGTTCATTAGCGCATCTGATTAATATGTTAGACCCTGACGTGATTGTATTAGGCGGTGGGGTGTCAAATATTGATGCAATCTATACTGAGCTACCAAAAGTGTTACCTAAATACGTAGTCGGCCGTGAGTGCAACACAATTGTGGTTAAGAATGAATTTGGCGCTTCATCAGGTGTACGTGGCGCTGCATGGTTGTGGGGCAAAAAGTAACGCTTAGTTGTAACTCATCAATTAATAAGCTTTGCCAGTATAAATAGCTGATATTAAGGTGCTCTGTGAGCACCTTTTTTATTGGGTTTATTTGCAAAATCTAATTGAATATCGGTAATTTTCGCAATCTGCTGTCGCAAAAGATACAATACAGCTAATTTACTTTAGCCCCTTCTAATTGAGCAGATAAACAGCAGATGAAATTGATGTTTTGGTTTAAAAAAGGCCTGTCGCAATTTGTAATGCCGGTGCCGTTTATTTTAATTTGTTTATTGTTCGCACTTTTTATTTGGCGTTTTCAGGCTAAAAAATTTAAGTCATTTGGCCAGTTATGTTTATTGGTTGGCATATCGAGCTTAATGCTATTAAGTAACTCTTTTATTTCTGCCAACCTCGCGAACAGTTTAGAGTCAAGATATCCAGTTAACGAGTTACCGTTGACACAAATTAGTCATGATGCTTGTTTTGTGATGGTACTGGGATCTGGCCATCGAGAAAATAACGCTATCAGTGCAGTTCAGCAATTATCGGCTACCGCTTTATCAAGACTTTCTGAGGGCATTAGGCAACTGTCGCTTTCAGATACACAGTGTACTTTAGTGGTGAGTGGCTGGAGTGGCGGCTTAACCCCAACACCACATGCCATCATCATGAAACAAGCGGCAATTGAGCTAGGCGTTAGCGAAGATAGCATCGTCACTTTCCCTGATGCACTTGATACCATCGAAGAAGCACGTTCAATGAAAAGCATTGTTGGTAAAAAACCATTTATTTTAGTGACATCAGCGACCCATATGCCTCGCTCGATGATGATTTTCACTGCTAATGAGCTCTCACCGGTTGCTGCACCAACTAATTTTTTAAGCTCTCCAGGTTACTGGTGGCGTTTTAGTGCTGAAAACCTATTTATTTCACAACGCTCTATTCACGAGTATATCGGCATGCTATGGATAAAAGTCAAAGGGTTAGTCACCAATGTCTAATGAAACAAACCTAGATGATAAAACATTATTAATCAGCCCATTTGGCAAACGAAATGGCATCACATTGAGTGTTTTTGGCGCAATAGCGCTGATTATCAGCCTGGTATTGTTTATCAATGCCCAACACCTTTTTGGTATCGGCATTGTGTTATTTGGTTTTGGCAGTGTGAGTTTAATATTAGGGATAGCCAAAGTTAATCAGCCTAAGGCAAGCTTTAAACTGACCGAGGCGGGACTAGATTACTTTCATCAACGTGGCACAGTGCACATTAGTTGGGACAATATTCAACGTGTTGATGTATCTAGAGTGACACAAAACCTTGAGTTAATTGAACTGCCTTATATTGGTTTTAAAATAAAGCAAATTAATCCGATTTTAGATTGTATTTCACCGAGGTTGGCAACTGGGTTATTAGGGGAACAACGTCCGTTATTAATGACAGCTGCGACACAAGATGAAGATTTACAGAGTCTAGAAACGTATCTTGGGGCTGAATTTACCCCATTAGTGGTGAACGGGGATCGCTATCGAGGTGTATTAGCGATGTTCGGGCATCGTTGTCAAACCCTAGAAAGTCATTTGGGGTTTCATCTGTATATTTCGATTGATAGTCTTGATAGACCACCCGCAGAGTTCGTTGAGCTACTTCGCGAGTGGCAGCAAGTGCATTTTATCAATACAAACGATAACTAAATTATTAAGTTTAGCTGTCAGTTACGCGTTAACTGCTGACAGCTGAGGGTTATCAGTTGATTTATCAGCTTCTGGGCTAACCACTTTTTCATTAAGCAAGCTCTTGTGTTCTAGGCTTTCGTCATAGGCTTTACGGTAGCCAATAAACTGCCCATTATCTAATATTTCCATACGTTTACTGTACACTTCACCGTCAAAGGTTCCCGTGTTAGTAATCGAAAGCTTCTCACAAGTAATATTGCCATTTATTAAGCCTGAAACGGTGGCTTCAACACAGACAACACCGCCTGTAATCACGCCAGAAGGTTCTACAGTTACATTGCCTGATGCACGAATTTCACCATTGATTTTACCCGCGATGAGTACATCTCCAGCGACTTTAATATTACCCGTTAATTCACAATCATTAGCGATGAAACTTAAGTTACTGGTAGGGCTTTTTTTACTAAACATGTAGGCTCTCTTTTTTCGCAAATTAGTCCACTATACATAAGCGACCGAAATGGCTTTATTATAAAAATTAACATTAATATAACGGCAAATAAAATCAAAAAAAACCATTATATTTTGACGACACTGACTTTTTCTGACGCTGCTCAGTAGAAATCACCATTAATCGCCGATTTTTGACTCATTGATACTAATTGACACTGATGGACAAGGCGAAACACAAGCGCCGCATCCAGTACAAGCTTCAGTATCAATAATTGGTTTTGGTACCTGGCCAACCGCCATCTTAAAACTAATCGCTCCTGGGTCGCATGCATCTTTACAGCTTTGACACCAAACCCCTTTATAGGTCAAACAAGAGTCATTAATAGCCGCTTTAATCGTCCATGGTTGCTCTTGAGCTAGGTCAAAAATAGGCTCTTTACACACAGCGGCGCACTGCTGACAAAAGGTGCATTCATCTTCAGTAAATTTGATTTCCGGAAAACCGCCGTCGCCTTTAACTAATACCTTGGTCTCGCATGCGTCGATGCAGGCATTACAGCGGGTGCACTCATCGGTAAATTCAATATCAGACTTTACCCAAGGTGGTCTTTGCGCATCAAACTTTTTACGACGAAACAAGTTTCTGCGACTGTGATTAATTGATTGGCTCATATTTCTTCCGGTAACACAAAATAGATTAAGTTAGGCTAATCGTTATAACCATTAGGGTTCTTAGATTGCCACAACCAACTGCTTTCAACCATTGATTCAAGCGTGTGCAATGGTTGCCAGTCTAATTCTTCATAAGCAAGGCTTGCATCGGCAAAATATGCAGCAAGATCGCCATCACGGCGTGGGGCAAAACGATAGGGGATCTGTTTACCGCTGACCAGTTCAAACGCTTTAATGATTTCGATAACACTGTAGCCCCTTCCTGTACCTAAGTTATAGGTCACTATGCCAGGTTGCTCTGATAACTTTTGTAACGCTTGTAAATGACCTTGAGCTAAATCAACGACATGAATGTAATCGCGAATTCCGGTGCCATCTGGCGTTAGATAATCATTACCGAATATTTTTAGCTCAGGGATATTCCCCACAGCAACTTGGCAGATAAATGGCATTAAATTATTGGGTATATCAGCTGGATCTTCACCAATTAAACCACTTTGATGGGCGCCAACCGGGTTAAAGTATCTCAGTACGGCAATATTCCACTGATTATCGGCCACCTGTAAGTCTCGTAACAGTTGTTCAACCATTAATTTTGACTGCCCATAAGGATTGGTTGCACCTGTGCTGAAGTCTTCACGAATAGGTAAACCTTCAGGGATGCCATAAACGGTCGCGGACGAACTGAACACCAGCTGTTTTACGTTATTCTCAGCCATCACCTGACATAAAATAATGGTGCCAGTGACATTGGTTTCGTAATACTGCAGAGGCTTAATAACAGACTCACCTACAGCTTTAAGACCTGCAAAATGAATCACTGATTCAATAGGGTGATCGGTAAAAATCTTATGTAATAGGGCTTTATTAAGCACACTGCCTTGGTAAAAAACACAGGCTTTACCAGTTATGGTTTCGATACGCTCAAGGGCGTTAACGTTGGCGTTCGATAGATTATCTACGATAATGACTTGCTGATCGGCATTCAAAAGTTCAACAACAGTATGGCTTCCTATGTACCCAGCACCGCCTGTAACTAAAATTGCCATGGTCTTTCCTTAACGCTGTCGTACGACAAACTATTCGATTGAATTATACAATTAAACTTATTGTACTGAAGTTATCGAGCTGAATATAACATTTGTTGTCTTTTATCTATTTTAGCGTCTCAGCTAGAAGCTAAAGCAAAATGCCAACAAGGTGATTTTGAAGTTGGTGTCTCGTTTGTCAAACATTAACTACATTTTAGTTTGTTGATTTTAAAAGAGTAATTATCTGGTTATGGTAACTTGTAGTGAATAGTTTACGTTTGTTGCTACCACATGGACCAAGAATAAACCCTGAGGTTGTTAACAAATTTGAAACCTTAGCACACTATGAAGGGAGAGCAGTTTACGTAAAGTGACACTTATGAGCAAAGCAACAAACTATACCGCTAAGATCCCTGACAATCAGGGCTATATTCAATACACAGATGAAGAACATGATGTATGGCATCAACTGTATCAGCGACAAGCCATCAATATGCCTGGCCGCGCTTGTGATGCCTACATGCAAGGATTGGATGCTTTGGCTATGCCAAGCAACCGAGTGCCACAATTAAAAGAAATCGATAAGGTGCTACTTGAGGCAACTGGCTGGACAACGGCTGGCGTGCCTGCACTTATTTCATTCGGAAAGTTCTTTGAGCTGCTGGCAAATAAACAATTCCCAGTGGCGACATTCATTCGTACTAAGGAAGAGTTTGATTACTTACAAGAGCCCGATATTTTTCATGAAATCTTTGGTCATTGCCCATTATTAACCAACCCTTCATTTGCGCGTTTTTCGCATATTTATGGTCAATTAGGGTTAGCTGCGACAAAAGAAGAGAGAGTCTTTTTAGCGAGACTTTATTGGTTCACTGTAGAGTTTGGCTTAGTAAAAGGTGCTGATGGAGAATTGAATATTTATGGCGGCGGCATTTTAAGCTCTCCCGGTGAGACCTTATATGCATTAAGCGATGAACCTGAGCGTAAGCCATTTGATCTGATTGAAGTGCTAAGAACGCCATACCGCATCGATATCATGCAGCCTGTTTATTACGTCATCGACAGTGTTGATTATCTTGATGAAATTGCCAAGATGGATATTATGGCAGCCGTGACTGAAGCACGTAAGTTGGGACTGCTTGAACCCAAATTTGCACCTAAAACCATTGCCAGTTAAGCGACAGAATTAAATTTAATAAGAATAAATTACTTTACCCAGGAGTTGTTATGTCTGATTTATCAGAGTTGAAATGTGAAGCTTGCCAAATTGATGCCCCAAAAGTAACTGAGCAAGAAATGGTTGAGTTCAGTAAAATGGTACCTGAATGGCGTGTTGAAAATCGCGATGGTATTAATCAACTAGAACGCGTGTATAAGTTTAAAAACTTCAAACTTGCGATGGTTTTTACTAATCAATTAGCCGAGCTTGCTGAAGCAGAATTTCATCACCCAGGAATTTTAACTGAATGGGGAAAAGTCACGGTAACGTGGTGGTCACATTCAATAAAAGGCTTACATAAGAATGATTTCATCATGGCGGCGAAAACAGACCAGTTAATTGGTTAATTATCTTCATCATGAATTTCAGCAGGTTACGTTAACGTAACCTGCTGAAATACTTCCCCTGTTACAATTCCACTGTAAACAACACTTGCCACACGCCTCATAACCTTTTAACGTATCGCTCACAAATAAAGAAGGATGGTATTTCTCATTATTTTTAAATGAGATTTTCATTAATCCTCGTATATTCCAGAAAAAATGACTGATAGGGAATAGTTGTATATGCGTTTGGAAGTGAGCTGTTTAGATCGCATCGGCCTTGCGAAAGATATTCTCGAAGTGCTAGAAAATTATGGCATTAACTTAATCGCAATTGATGCCAGTAACCGGGGATTTCTATACTTACAATTTGCTGAAATCGGTTTCGAAACCTTAAGCGAATTAATGCCTCTTATTCGTAAAGTAGAAAGCGTACATGATGTTCGTACTGTCTCGTTTATGCCTTCAGAGCAAGAACATTATGCGTTAAAAACCTTATTAAAAACCTTACCTGATTCTGTGTTCTCCATAAACGCTAAAGGACGTATTCGTATTGTAAACGAGTCGGCTTTATTGACGTTAAATATGCAAGAACATGAAGTGATTGATGAGTCGTTAAATCATTGGGTGCAAGGATTTAACTTTTCGCGTTGGTTAACCGAAGCCCCAGTGCTTGCACAAGCTACACGGGTTCAAATTGGTACCAATGAATACTTAGCCGAAATGCTGCCGATTTATCTACCCGATGAAAATAATGCCAGCATTCTTGCGGGCGCAGTGGTGTCACTTAAATCTCCAGCAAGAGTCGGTAAGCAATTCAATGCATTACAGAATCAAACCACTGGTTTTGATAATGTATTGGCTGTTAGCGATAAAATGAAAGATGTGCTTAAGCAAGCTAAGCGAATGGCGCAACTTGATGCACCGTTACTCATCACCGGTGAAACGGGCACAGGTAAAGAGTTAATGGCGAAAGCCAGCCATGATGCCAGCATGCGACGTGAACACCCCTTTATCCCGATTAATTGCGCCGCGCTTCCAGACAGTGTTGCCGAAGAAGAGTTATTTGGCTTTGTTTCTAATGAAGGCCAAGTCGTTAAACGCGGTTTGTTTGAAGAAGCAAAGGGCGGTACGGTATTTTTAGATGAAATCGCTGAAATGTCGAAAGCGGCGCAAGTTAAATTACTGCGTCTGTTGCAAGACGGTACATTTAGACGTATTGGCGGTGATGAAGAAGTGCGTGCTGATGTACGTATTATTTGTTCAACCCAGAAGAATTTAGCTGAGTTATGTCAATCAGGTGAGTTTAGAGAAGATTTATATTATCGCATTCACGTCTTGAGCTATCACATGCCATCATTGCGTGAGCGTAAAGTCGACGTTATACCGTTAACGGAGATGTTCTTAGAGCATTACAGCCAGCAACTCTCTAGTCCGCTTCGTCGTATTTCTGCCAGTTGTCGTGATTATCTGTTCACTTACGCTTGGCCTGGTAATGTTCGCCAATTAAAAAATGCGATATTTAGAGCTGTTTCAATGTGGGATGGCTCTGCGGAGTTAACCGTTGAACAATTAAAACTGCCATCTTATGCAGAAGGTTTTGGTTACTTTGACGAAGAGTTCGAAGGCAGTTTAGATCAAGCCATGAAAGAATATGAAGCAAGCTTACTAAGGCGCTTATATCCTGCTTACCCAAGTACGCGTCAGTTGGCGAAAAAACTGGGGGTTTCCCACACCGCAATTGCTAATAAGTTACGAGATTACAAAATTACCAAAAAACGATAATTAGCGGTAAAGGTCAATGTGTAGAAACTGAGACTCAAACCTTGTGTAACGATTTAATGCCAGCAATACGCTGGCATTGTCGTGTTTTCAAGACGTTTATTGCTTTAATTGGCATTATCCTGAGCAATGTATCAAAAGGTTTACAAAACGTAGGCTACCTTGCAAAAATGTGATTTGCCTCACGCTATATTAATTTGGCTAAGCTTAAGGTATTTCTAGCCTTAAGAAGGCTATTTTTGTTGGTATTAACCTGCGATGTGTATCGGTTAAAAGTGGAACATAAGCTATGTTTTATTCAGCTACACACTCAGCAGTGATGACAATTTTATTTATTTGATATCAACCTTATTTGTACCTATTTAGGAGTCAGAATGAAACTTGCAAGTTATAACAACGGTCGCCGCGATGGCCAGCTGATGTTGGTTAGCAAAGATTTAACTAAAACCGTTGCAGTACCTGCTATTGCGAAAACAATGCAACAATTACTTGATGCATGGGATTTACTGAATCCTCAGCTACAAGAGCTGTATGAAGCGTTGAATGCGGGTCAAATGGATAATGCAGTGGATTTTGACGAAGCACGTTGTTTATCGCCTTTACCACGCGCATACCAATGGGCTGATGGCAGTGCTTATGTAAACCATGTGGAATTAGTGCGTAAAGCCCGTGGCGCTGAAATGCCAGAAACATTCTGGACTGACCCACTGGTTTATCAAGGTGGTTCTGATTGCTTTATTGGCCCTAAAGCTGATATTGAAATGGCCAGTGAAGAATACGGTATTGATTTTGAATCTGAAATAGCAGTGATCACTGATGATGTAAAAATGGGCGTTGGCGCTGAAAATGCACAGCAACACATAAAATTATTGATGCTGGTTAATGACGTTTCACTGCGTAACCTCATTCCAGGTGAGCTCGCTAAAGGGTTTGGCTTTTTCCAATCTAAGCCATCAAGCGCATTTTCACCAGTGGCGATTACCCCTGATGAATTAGGTGATAAATGGCAAGACAGTAAAGTCCATTTACCACTCGTTACCCATCTAAATGGTGAGCTGTTTGGTCGTCCAAATGCTGGTGTTGATATGACATTTGATTTCAGTCAATTAGTGGCTCATGTTGCTAAGACTCGCCCACTATGTGCTGGCGCTGTGATTGGTTCAGGCACAATTTCTAATTATGATCGTAGTGCTGGTTCAAGCTGCTTGGCTGAAAAACGCATGTTAGAAATCATTGCTGATGGCAAACCTAGCACACCATTTATGCGTTTTGGTGATACAGTGCGCATCGAAATGTTCGATGACAATGACAGCAGCATATTCGGTTCGATTGATCAGAAAGTTGTTGAATATAAAGGCTAGTACCTTTAGTTGTATATCATTAAGATAAGATATTTACCAAAAAGCAATAGCGATTCGTTATTGCTTTTTTAATATGAGTGATATTTTGCGTAGATATAATGTCGGCAAAAGTAATAAGGAAAGACGATGAAGCTTTATGGATATTGGCGCTCAAGCGCAGCCTACCGAGTTAGAATTGCACTTAATTTAAAACAACTAACCGCTGAGCATGTTTCAGTCCATTTAGTTAACAATGGTGGGGAGCAACATACTGCATCTTTCGAACGTTTGAACCCACAGAACTTGGTACCGGCTTTAATTGATATTGGCGAACATGGTGATTTTTGCATTACACAATCTATGGCGATTATTGAATACTTAGATGAAAGTTACCCGCAATCTCCACTATTGCCTGAACGTCACCAAGAAAGAGCAATTGTACGCGCGATGGCGCAAACATTAGCCTGCGAAGTTCATCCGCTGGATAACTTAAGGGTGTTGAAATATTTAGTTAATGACATGAATGTCACCGAAGAAAATAAAATGGTGTGGTATCACCATTGGATCCACCTCGGTTTTAAAGCACTAGAAGCACAATTAGATAAACATGCAGGGCAATTCTGTTTTGGCGATTCGGTCACAATGGCAGACTTATGCTTAATACCGCAAGTGTATAACGCCAGACGTTTTAACGTCGATATGGCAGCATATCCCAATATTTTACGTATTGATAAAGCGTGTACTGATCTGGCAGCGTTCGATGCGGCATCTCCAGAAAAACAACACGATGCAACTTAATAGCTAAAGCGTTTTCTATAACTAAATCACAATGTAAAAAAGAACCACATCAAGCTGAGGTGTTTGGTTCTTTATCACCCACAACCAATCTATATTTGCTTCCTCATTGGTATTCCAAGCCTATGCTTGTGCTCTTGTTAATTAAGCCTGTCATTTCACAAGCGTTTCACATCGGATGGCGTAAGTTTTCTTCACTAAAATATCTACAAGGAATTCTAATGAAGTTTAAATATTTGCTCATTGTGTTGTCTCTTGGTATCAGTTTTCAGTTAGCCGCTAATGACAATGCTCAACATGTACAAAGTAGCTTGTTTGAAAACCCTCGCTATTTGCAAACAACAATTGCAACAGCAATTGAACACCTTGAACAAACTCGTCGAAAAGAATGGTCGTATGAAGTATCGCGCTTTGAAAATGAAGAGGGTAATGTCACTAGCAGTCTTGAGCGCTTTACCCCGCACAAAGACATTTCTCAGCGGTGGTCACTCGAATTAATCAATGGTCAATTGCCGACTAAACAGCAAACTAGTGATTTTATAGCGGGCAAAGTAGAGTCCGCTGAAAATAAAGACAATGGCCATAATATATCGATTAAACCAACAGATTTGATTCAGCAAGGCAGTTTAACCTTTGCTGCTGAAGATGAATTCAAGCTGCAAGCAAACTTTAATGTATACCTTAAAAAGCTAGGTGAGGAGGGCAGTAAAAAACTCCATGGCCAATTAATTTACGATAAAAACAACCAGTTTATTGAAACCTTGATTATTACTAATACGGAATCATTTTCTCCAATGTTTAGCGCCAAAATAACCGATTTTAAATTAGTATTTAGCTTCATTAAATTGCAAGAGTCAGTGTTGCTATATCAAAACCAACTGGCAATGAAAGGCCATTTTGCCTTTTTTACCGACATTGATGAAACCTCAACTGATACCTTTTCAGATTATCAATACATTGGTGCGCGTTAATAATCATAGAATTAACTTAATGTGACTGAGACAGTTGTGCCTTGGTCACTGGTTACTACAAGTTGCCAACCTTGGTGGTCACATAGTCTTTTTACGATAGATAAACCAAAGCCAAAGCCTGTACTTTGACTGCCTTTAATGGCGGGTTCGGTTATTTTATTTGAAATTTCTGCCTCGATACCTGGGCCTGTATCTTTGACAATGATTTGGTTGTCCATGAATAAAATACTGACTTTGCCATGTTCAGTATATTGAAATGCATTACTAATAAGATTGTTGATTAATACTTTTAACATGCCAGCCTGACAAGTGATTGTAATGTTGCATGAGTTGTCTATTTCAACCTCTACCGGCTTATTTGCCAAGATATAATGATTGTTGATCACTGATGCTTCAACCATTGGCATGAGCTTTGTTGCCTCTTGCGTGGCTTGGGTATTTTCTTCGCGAGCAAGTATTAGTAACGTAGAAACAGTTTGCTCCATTTGTTGGCAGGCTTCATTGATTCGATTAAGTACTTGTTTATCTTGATTATTGAGCGTGGCTTTGCACATGTATACTTCAACTGCATTTTTAATGATTGCCAGAGGTGTGCGTAATTCGTGACTGGTGTCTCTGGTAAAACATTTTTCTCGCTCTAATGCATTGCTCATATTTTTTAGTGTGCGTTCTAAGGTTGTCGCTAAAATACCAATCTCGTTATTCGGATAATGGTGAGCAAATTTTTCTGGAATATTTTCAGGCGCAACACCGTTAACTAATTGCGCTAATTGTTTTAAAGGTCGAGTCGTTCTTCTTCCCATCAACCATGCAATGAGGCACGCACTTATGGTGACTATAAGTGTGCTCATTAGAAGAAACTTGATTATCTCGCCTCTTATGGGGCGTACTAACAAGTCGGCGCTTACCTCAGCAACAAGAAATGTATTTGGTTGTTCGGTGAGTGTGTGTAAGTGGTAATGGCGATTGTTATGTCCGTAAAACTCTTTACGTCTAGGTTCAGCAATTGAGGTTTGTCGAATATCTTCAGGGAAGCTTTCTTTTGAGAAATACAGCTGCATATTACCTTGCCTTGTTGATGGCCACTGTCCCGTACTCTGGTATACCTGATTTAAGTATTCCGCTTCTTGAACAATGGTTTTTTCAATGAAACTGTCCTCCAAGGTATACATTAAAATAAAGGCTATAGAACTAAAAACCAGTGATAGTGCTAAAGTAAACATGCAAAAAATGATGACGATTCGTCGACTTAAACTATGAAATCTACCTGTATTGTTAGTCATAAGATTAATCTCGAACTGGAATGTGAAGTGAAAAACCGACACCGTGTATTGTTTTTAACAGCGGTTGTGAAAATGGTTTATCAAGCACTGTACGTAATTGATAGATATGTGAGCGTATCGCATCTGATTCTGTTGGGCTATCGCCCCAGAGTTTATGACTTAGCTCTGAGCGACTGACCACTTGCGGGTAAGCTTCGGCTAGAATGATTAAAATACGATAGCCCATAGAGTGAAGTGCCAATATTTTACCATCTCGTTGAATTTCTTTTTGTTTTCTGTTGATAGATAAAGGGCCGATATGGATTACATCCTTGGTTTGTAATAAGTGCCGCCTTGAAAGAGCGAGGCAACGTACTTCTAATTCTTGCAATGAAAATGGTTTAGTAAGGTAGTCATCAGCACCGACTGTAAAACCAGATACTTTATCTTCAACACTGTCGCGTGCAGTAAGCATCAGGATAGGGATATAGCGGTCAGCTTTTTCTCTTATCTGCTGGCACACTTCAAGGCCGTCCATTGTGGGTAAATTTAAATCAAGAATAATCAAATCGTAGTATTGCTCTAGTGCCAATGATAAACCTTGTTTACCTTGAGTCGCAAAATCAAAAATATGTCCTTTTGACTCCATGTAATCAGCTATGTTGTTAGCGATATTAAGCTGATCTTCTACCAGTAAAATATTCAGTGAATTGGCCTTTTGCGTCATGAACACTCCGATTATTCTTGATGACTAAAAGTAACTTATTATAAAGACAAGGTTTTTAACAAGTCTAATGCGGGTTTAAAGTCAGGTTTTTTCGTAAGTAACTGCTTCAAAGTTGAGACGGCAGCTTCATGCTTATCGAGTTCAACTTGGGTATTGGCTATTTTCATATCGAGACTAGGCTTGTTGATAGCTTCTTGCCCAAGCTTCAATAAGGTTAATGCGTTTTCACGCTGCTGATTGGTTGTTGCAACTTTTAGGTAGTAAAAACCATACATACCAACTAAAGGTAATTGGTACTGCGACTGTTCGCTGTTGAGCTTAGCAATAGCTTGCTTATTACCTGCGATTATTTCGGCAATGACCGCCATTGTCTTATCTTCTTTGTCTTGCTTAATTTGTTGTGGAGCTATTCCTAAAGAACGAACCAATTCAGTTGCGACAGCAATGGTTGAACTTGGATTTTGCCCTGTCATTAAACGACCATCAACAGTCACATGGCTTAGCATGATTTCGCTTGATTGAAACAGGCCACCGCGTTCAACTAACTTATCTTCAAGTAAAAACTCAAAGTCATTAATCCATTTTGAACTAAATAAATGTTCTTCTTGATTGGTAAACCCATTAACGGCTTTGTTTGCTACTAAATATTGACCGTTATCGAGTTTCACATTAACGAGTGCAGCAGGTCCGTGACATACGGCAGCAACTGAACCTTGCTGCTGATACACATCAGCGATTAATTGCTGTAATGCTTGGTTCTTTGGAAAATCAAACATGGCTCCTTTTCCGCCAACGATGAAAATACCATCGTAGTGGCTTGCAGAAAGCGACTTCACTTTTAAGGTATGACTTAGTTTTTCCATTGCCTTATTGTCGTTTAATACTGCTGCATTAAAAGGTTTGGCAGGGTCGTATTGGTCGGCTTCAACATTTCCTCCCTTTGGGCTCGCAACATCAATGGCAATGCCATGTTGTTTAAACACTAAATAGGCTTTACTGAATTCATCAAACTCATAGCCTGGGCTGACTTTACCTTGTTGCTCGCCATAGCTGGTCACTACCATGAGCACTTTTTTCTGTGAAGGCATGGCAAATGAAAAGGTGGAAATAACGAGAGTGGCAAGTGCGAGAGCTTGGATGAGTTGTTTTTTAAAGTGGTACATAATGTTTCCTCCATTAGGTTGCCTATATATTGGCAACCTTGATGTGAAACAGATGTGAAACCCCAATGTTGTTGGTTCATATTAATGCTGTTAGTTCATATTAACAGCGATTAGCTCTTGCTAAGCGACATTCGTTTTCAGTTAGCGCTATTCGTTTCCACTTAACACTATTCGTTACCACTTAGCGCGATTAATTCTCTGCTAATAATTGTCGAATAGATGTTTTTAAACTTTTGCGGCTGGCGTAAATACCAAATGATGTCACTAGGGCTAATATTAAGGTGAGTGTTGCCAGCAGCCACCAGAAATTAGGTTGGTAAGCAATTGAAAATTGCGATTGGTAAATCATCATGCCTGCGAGGTAAGTGCCAGAAATCGCCCCAAGAGCTGCAATTGCAGCGGTAAATAACCATTCAATGATATTGAGTTTTAAACAGGTAGGTTTGTTAAAACCAAAACTCATGATAATACTGTTCTTTTTCTTTTCTTTGTCTTCTAACGTTTGAACTGAGGCCAAAATAACCACACTGGCTAGAATGATGATGAGCAGTGAAAACCCACTGATTACTTGGGTTACCATTGCCAGAATACGATCAAAGCGTTCGGTCATTTCTTTTAGTGAAACCATGCGCAATGTGGGGTGTTTTTGCCACAGTTGATTTAATAAAGGCCATTGAGTTTGGCTCAGCTCGATACTTGCCATATTAAAAATTGGTGCATGAATGTGGTCAATTGCTGCGGTTGGCATTTGCAGCCAGAAAGTAATCGAACCTCCGCCAGAGCGATAAACATGGCTGGCGACAATGGTAAAATCAATGGCTTGTTGGTTTATAAATAGGGTAAAACGATCACCTATGTTCAAACCAAGATCTGTCATTATTTCTTGTTCAACAGAAATCTGCTGCCAATTTTCAGTGTTTTCAGCCCACCAGCTACCTTCAACTATGCGGTTATTAGCTGGTATATCTTGACTCCAATGTAGCCTAATAGCACGGCCTAAAGTCGATAAGCTATCACTTGGTTTTTGGCTAAATTCATCTAATGGTGTGTCATTTATTTTTATTAGTTTGGCGCGTAAATAGGGCTTAACTTGGCGTATTTCAATGTTTTCAGTCGACGCAAGTTGCTCAATATCTAGCATCTGAGTTTGCGTTGCTTGGGAAATAAGCAGGTTGCCATCATGCTGGCGCTGATAGGCAGACATTGTGTTTCCGAGGTCTTTTAAAAGCATTAAGGTAAATAGCAGTAAAAAAGTGCATAAGCCAATACCTAGTATTTGGGTGCTTTTTGCTAGTAATCGCTGTTTCATCATGAATAAGGTGAATGGAACTAAGCCAGAGAACCTCTGCGACACTTTTTCACCTATTGTTAAGCTCAACCAGCTGATGATGATCATCAAACATATGCTGACCGCGATTGAAGATACCACCATCGCAGTCAATAAGCCGTTGTCTGAATAGGCAAAGGCGATGGCACATAAAACAACGACACTGCTTATTTTAGTTAGCAACAAGTTGCTGTCTGTTTTAGGGGGATTAACCAACTGAGCAACGGTGGACGATTTTAAAGACAGCCATACGGGTAACTGCATTATCATTAAAATAATGGCCATTGCCGCCACAGATTTTATTGCAAGCCAAGTGTTCCATTGCCAAGTGATTTCAACAAATGTTGCTTGTAACCATATTACCACCGCACCATAGAACAATGCCGAAACCACCAATACTGCGGGTAAGAGTGTTGCGAAACTCAAACACCACTTAACCACTGAAAGCTGAATACAGCTTTTTAACGAACTTCCTAAACTTAAGCAAATTGCAGAAAAATACTGCTCTTTATGGATTTGTGTTTGGCTTAACTGTTCAAGGGCGATGGCTGCCATAAAGAATAAGATAATCGATGTTAAACCAATAAAATTTTCCGTACGTTTCCAAAATAATGCAAGCGGATGAGCCCCTTGTTTATGATGGAGTTGTGCCCCAGGTAAATTGTCTTTTTGCCATTGAATAAGTGCTGTGCTTTGTTGTTTGTTGGCTGTAATAAGATAGCGGTATTGTACCTGTTCAGCTGGGAAGCCAAGCTTAGTGATATCTGCAGCGTTTATCATCGCGCGCATATCAACATTATGGCCCTCCATTAATCTGTCTGGTTCATGGACCAAGACTTTAGCGACCAAAAATGATTGCTCTGCCAATGTTAGATACTCGCCAACATTGACAGACAAACCAACAAGCAATCTTGCATCTAGCCATATTTCGCCAATATTAGGCCCTGAATATACGCCTTGCACATCACCTTGCGGGCTGTCTGCAATAGACAGTTGCCCCTGTAATGGGTAGCCATCACCAACGGCCTTTATTTGGGCTCGTTGCCACAAACCATTATGGGTTAGGGTGGATGATACTTGTTGAGTGACTACTAGAGCTCGAGCAATATTTTCAATTTCTTGCTGTTGATTATTGTTCAAAGATTCTTGCTGAGTAATGACAACATCGGCGCCTAATAGGTTCTGTAAATTCTCATGTAAGTAGCTTTGAACCGTATCGCTGCTTTGGCTTAACGCAATAATAAAAACCATTAACAAGCCTTGGATAAACCGAAGGTACTTTTGGTGAGCCAGTGTCTTTTCCTGTTGAAAAAAGTGAACTGCAAGTTTTATATTTGCACTGTTCATGACACCGCCTCTAATTGCTCAATGGCGGTTGCTATACCGTGTCCATCTGCTAATGAAAATATATGCTCGGCTCTATTGGCAAGGGCGTGACTGTGGGTTACAAGGATTAAGCCAGCATTGTTTTCCTGACAGCAATCAAAGAGTAAATCCGCAATTTCAGTCGCATTATGCTGATCTAAATTGCCGGTAGGTTCGTCAGCAAAGATAAATTTAGGTTCAAAGACTAATGCCCTTGCAATTGCCACTCGTTGTTGTTCACCACCACTAAGTTGCTGGGGTTTGTGAGCTAAACGATGGCTTAAACCTACTTTATCGAGCCACGTTTTTGCTTTAGTCAGTGCTTGCTTATCACCACGTAGTTTGAGCGGTAATGCAACGTTATTAAGTGCGGTTAATTCAGGTAATAAATGAAACTGCTGGAAAATAAAGCCTATATTTTCGCGCAGTAAAGTTAGCGATTTTTTTTGCCCGTTTTCAACGTATGTGCAACTACCTGAGCTGGGATTTTCTAAGCCAGACATCAACATTAACAAGCTTGACTTTCCCGTTCCTGAAGGCCCAGAGATGGCGTAAGACTGACCTTGATTAATGGTTAAGTTGAGATTGTTGAATAGTTCGACCTTGGTTTCTTCTGCCGAGAATGATTGGCTAACATTTTTTAAGGCGATGTGATTGCTCATAGTAAGTCTCATTAAATGCTTATAATGTTTGATACTGTATGGCTTAGTTCGTGAAACGAATGTGAAATGAATTAGCACATCAAATAAGAGGTGGGTAAGTTAGCTCGTAAGCATTATCTAAAAAAATGAATGATTACATTAATATGGATGTTTGCTTATTAGTAATGGGTATGCTTGCATGGGGTGCAATCATTTTGCCTAGCACAGCTAAAGACAGAGCCGTTGTTCGTGCTATGTCGCAATCCATTGCATGTGAAATTCATCCTTTGGATAATTTGCGAGTATTACAATTTTTAGTGAAAGAAATGGGCGTAAGTGAAGAAGATAAAATGAAATGGTACAACCATTGGATCCATCTTGGTTTTAAAGCGCTCGAAATTCAATTGTCTAAAACGGCGGGAAAATATTGTTTTGGTGATAGCCCGACAATGGCTGACATTTGCTTAATACCGCAGGTTTATAATGCCTATCGCTTTAATGTGGATTTATCACAATATCCGAACATTGTTAGAATATGGAACGAATGTAATCAGTTACCAGCGTTTGCACAGGCCGCACCTGAGCAACAACATGATGCCAGTTAACTTAAAAGTATAATGAGCACAGGTGTAAATAATAATCAGTTTGAATTATTTGCATTAGCAATCGTTAATATTTACATTTTAATCAGTGAACCATCAAAAATAATGTGCTAGCTTTACCGACTAAATCTAGGTTTTCAGTGAGTATTATCTATGTCTTGATAAGACTATCTTTTATCAACGTTAGGTAATTTTGCTCATTTGATAATGTCGGTACTGATTATGGACTATGAAGCACAATTAAAAGATTGGTTGTTAAGTGATGCAATGAGAATGTCTGCGCTTAAGTTAACTGCGCAGTTTTTTGCTGAAAATGAAGTCGAAGATTGGTTCATTGCCGCAGGCTTTGTTCGTAATTTAGTCTGGGACAAATTACACGATGCTCCTGCGTCTAAATTGATCGATATTGACGTTATTTATTGGTGCCATGAAGAAACCAGTATTTATCGAGACAAACTGATTGAGTTGGCATTAACAGAGCAAATGAATTTACCTTGGTCTGTCAAAAATCAGGCGAGAATGCATAAGAAAAATAACCACCCAGCTTATACATCTTGCATGAACGCCATGTCATATTGGCCTGAAAAGCAAACCGCTATAGCCGTTAAATTAGATGAAGAGGGTGAGCTATGTGTAGAGTCTGTATTTGGTTTAGAAAGCGTATTTAACTTGACGGTTAACTATAACCCCAAAGCGGATGAGTCAGCATTCATGAAGCGTGTAGCCAGCAAACCTTGGTTTAATCATTACCCGAGATTATCGTTAGAGTTGTAGGTGCCGGCCTCAATTGATTAATCTTAGACATTCTGAAACAGGATTTCTATGGTGAATGTAATGACCATTTGGTTTAACCGCTCAGCGGTATCGTCTTCTTTAGTCCATGTATATTCAGGTGTTACTGCGAAAAATAACCATTTTCTAGCGTAGTTTTGACGATATGTTAGGCCGATACTGGCGGTTTCAATATAATGGTAAGGCTCAGTTACACCATTGATCCTCGCTTGATAACTGATTGCTTTAGTATCGCTAAGATATTGATAAAGTTGTAATCCTGTACCTAATTCCCAACCATTATTTTTGTTCTCATATTGAGCAGCACTATTCCATCGTAATAGAAATGACTCATTAAAAGCATGTTCGAAATCAAATCCTGAGGTTTCGCCAGTCACTTTTTTTTCTTGATATAGCGTTTGTGTAAATCGCCATAATGTATTTTGAGAAATAGGGTAGGTATAACGATAACGCGCTTCAATTTTAGGTTTAAAGCTTGCCTTAATATTAAAGCTGGTTCGCTCTTTGGCATACCAATCATAACGTAAACCGACTTCACGTTCATTGTCATCATCAGGACTTTTAATGAAAGAAAAGGGGTCGTCCTCACCTGTTGAATCAAGTATTAATTTAAGCTTTTTACTCATACCTGGCAGGTTTAAATGTGCTTTAACGTTAGAGCGGTATTTGAAACCTTCTTTTTCAAAATATGAAAAGTCATTATACCAACGAACAATAGTGCCAGCTCTTGCATCATCTGTTATTCGCTCGTCAACAAAAAAACTATCAAACCAAATGGCGGGTTCGCAGAACTTGGTATTTAAGTAGGCGAAGGTCTTGTCTAATCGAGTGTCTGATTGCGCATGATCGTAGCAGGGGGAGTGCTCTGTCTCAACAAGCACATTATCATTAGTGTGAATGTCATCAGAGCTAATGTCATTAGAGTTAATGTCATCAGATTCATTGACCTCAAGAGCTGTTTCATCTGTAGCACGTGCAATTGTGCTGACTTTATTATCAGTACTTGTTGGCAACGCTTGGTCAAGGGTTATTGATTGGCTGAGGTCTGTATGCGCTGCTGAAACCGCTTGACTAGCAGTTAACACTAGTGAGCAAATTATCTTCCATAAATGGCTGTTCAATCGTAATGTCATTGAAAATGATCACTGCCTTATTACTGTAAATTCCATTTGTATCGCAATCGTATCATTTCTCTATCGATTAAGAGTAACAATTGCTCCTGTAAATAAAGTGTTTGTATGATTAATTACAGGGGTTGGTGTTAACAAATTGTGATTTTTAAGCGGACTTTAAGCATTACATACAAAAAGCATAATCAATGAAATTTGCAGATCAAACCTCTGAATAATCACTTTAAACATCTAAATATAAAGCATCTTTATCAAAGTAAGCTTGGTTTTTGTGATCTTGATCAACGCTGGTAACTACCTATTTAGTTGTAAGGCTTTTTATTGATCTATATCAATATTGTTACGAGGAATTTCTGGCAGTGTAGCGCCAATTGTTAAATGTGTTTACGTAAAAGCACTAATTATGTTGCATACATGGAGTCGTCATAATGAATAAAAAATTAGCCCTTAGCCTCGTTACCGCTAGCTTACTATCTGCTGGGATTTCTTCTTCAGCTTTTGCTCATCAAGCAGGTGATTTCATCTTTCGAGTGGGTGCAGTCGCTGTTGCACCAAACGATTCTAGCGAAAATGTTGTCACTCCAGATTTAGGTGATTTGGGACAATTCTCTGTTGATGATAATACGCAAGTTGGTTTGAATTTTGGCTATATGTTGACTGATAACTGGGGGCTTGAATTACTAGCGGCAACACCATTTACTCATGATATCTCAATTGCTGGTATGAAAGTGGCTGAAACCAAACACTTACCACCAACCTTAGTCGCTCAATACTATTTTGGAAATGCTCAATCTAAATTACGTCCTTATGTGGGAGTGGGTGTTAACTTTACCAATTTCTTTGATAATGAAATTACCGATAGCGTTGGTGATCGTTTATCTGATTTAAGTTTGTCTAACTCTTGGGGATTGGCTGCTCAAGTCGGATTAGATTACAACATTAATGATAACTGGTTGGTGAATGCGTCAGTTTGGTACGCACAGATCTCAACCGATGCTAGCTTTAATTATGCTCCAGAAGGCGGTGATGTTTCTGTCCCAGTGACGATTGAAACTGATATCGATCCATGGGTTTATATGGTGAGTGTGGGTTATAAGTTCTAATTATCTTAAGCGAGATAACTTACACTATTAAAACAGGAGCCTAAGCTCCTGTTTTTTGTTTTAGATGATGGGGGCATTAGCGCATATGCCAGATATCAACTTATTTCTTCTTTTTCGTTTTCCAATGGCGAGTATTGTAAATAAACTCTGGTAAACACATTGTCATCCAAGCAATTAGGCGCCAGCGCTTGGTGACATATACTTTTCGCTTACCTTTTTGCATAGCTTTGATAATTTGCGCCGCCACTTTAGGCAAAGGCGGTAACCACAGTTTACTTTGCTGCATCGCTGCTTTATCCAATAAACCTAATTGAATATCGGTAATGGTAATAGGAAGCTTTAATCGCTGCGCATGCATGCTCAAACCTTCGAGGTAGTTTTGTGCATAGGCTTTTGATGCATGGTAAGCCACACTAGGGCCACCACGTAATCCAGCGATTGAATTGATCGCAGCGATTTGGCCATAACCTTGTTCACGCATTAAACGGAAGGTGGTATTGCAAATCGCAGTAAAACCACTGACATTGACATCAATGATATCTTGCTCTAATTGCCAAGGTAGCGATTCATGATAACCATTAAGCCCTGTATTGACTAAAACCAAATGTGCGCCATCTATGCTTAACCAAACCTTTTCTAATTGGCTAATAATTGCGCTTGGTTTCTCAATATCTAAAGGTAAAACTTCAACTTTAGTGGGTAATTGATCTGCAAACTCTTGCATATCTTCAGGGTTTTGAACAAACAACACCAATGAAACGTTTTGTTGCGCTAATCGAGTAGCGATTTCTTTACTAAGGTGTGAGCTAGCGCCCACTATTATTGCGTTTGCTTGTGTCATACGCTTTATGGCTTCGAAATGATGACCTATGATAAAAACAACTGCTTTCGATAACAAGCAAGAATATTATTCAACGTGAGACGTATAGACTTCCAGAAGTCTTAATGTATGATGAAGGAGAGTGACATGAGTAATGCAGTGAAGCGAATTTTAAGCAAAATGTTGATATCGGTAGCTATCATTGTCGGTCTTGGAGCTTGTGCTTCTAGTAATGACTTAGTGACGGTTTCTGGTGATGTCACTTACCGAGAACGTATCGCTTTACCAGCAGATGCTGTCATTAAAGTGCAGCTTAAAGATGTGTCTTTACAAGATACCAAAGCCATTGTGTTGGCTGAAATGATGTCTGAGAACGCAATGACGCCATATTCATTTGAGTTCCAAATTACCAGAGATCAGTTTCAGCAGGGTCACACCTATGCGATAGGCGCAAGAATAGAAGTCAATGGCGAGCTGTGGTTTATCAATACTCAGTCTTACATTGTCAATATTGACGAGGTGCAACCCGTTAATGTTGTTGTTAATAAGGTCGGTGGATAAGCGTAACTTCAAAAATCACAGGTTATTACCAATACTTGTGATTATTTGCAGTCAGGCTAATGGCACCGAATATTCAGTAAAAAAAGGTGCTTTTAATGCCGGTTAGAATTCCAGATAATTTACCTGCTGCAGAAATTTTAGAATCAGAGAATATCTTTGTGATGTCCGAAACCCGGGCAGCTAATCAAGATATTCGTCCTATGCGGGTACTTGTCTTAAATCTTATGCCTAATAAGATTGAAACCGAAACTCAGTTACTTCGCTTACTAGGAAATACGCCACTGCAAGTGGATGTAGACTTATTGCGCATTCATGATAAAGCCTCTAAACACACCTCTATTGACCATATGAATACTTTTTATCGTGATTTTGAAGCGGTTAAAAGTAAAAACTACGATGGCTTAATTATTACAGGGGCACCGCTCGGTCAGTTAGATTTTGAAGATGTAGTTTACTGGGAGCACATTAAAGAAATTATTGATTGGTCACAGCAACATGTCACTTCGGTACTCTTTCTTTGTTGGGCTGCACATGCCGGTTTATTTCATCTTTATGATTTACATCGAAAATTGTTAGATGAAAAACGCTCTGGGGTTTTTTGTCACCGCCGCAGCACAAAGCCACATCCGCTGCTACGTGGTTTCGATGATGAGTTCTTTGCGCCACATTCTCGTTTTGCTGAAATGAATGTAGCAGACATTAAGCAACATCCAGATCTTGAGGTACTTGCAGAATCAGAACAAGCGGGCGCTTACATTGTACTGAGCCGTAATAGTCGCAATTTGTTTGTGATGGGGCATCCTGAGTATCAAAAATCGACCTTGCAAGATGAATATCTACGTGACCTTGAACAAGGGCTTGAACCATCAGTGCCGACTCATTACTTTAGAAATGATGATCCGAGTCAAGAGGCCATTGCTAGGTGGCATAGTCATGGCAGTTTGTTGGTGAGTAACTGGTTAAACTACTATGTATATCAGCTTACCCCTTATGACCTTTCAGATATGAGTGGCCGAACGCCTTGGGAGTCAAAAAGTTAACTTCGTTATGGTTTAACTTGTAGCTTTATCAAAATCATATACAAATAGCCTTCAATATTTGAGTCATTTAGTCTTACTAGATGGCTCTTTTTGTATATGTTGAAACCAGTAAAATACCCATAAGAATGAGGTATTAAGCTTGGGTTCATACTTGGGAATGAAATGTCCTTGTGTCTATTTCGCCTCAGCAGTTCTTCAGTTAGGGTTTTTGAATACTTAGTTAGCGCAGCTGAGTCTTTCTGAGTAGAAATTTCAAACGGAACTGAATTTTACATGAGGGTATTCAATTGAATAACAACAAATTAATCCCACTAGCCTTAGCTATTGCTGGGCTCTCAGGAAGCTTGCAAGCAGCAGAGCATGCTCCCATACCACAAACTGGCGCATTTGATATGGTGATTGCTGATGAGCAAAAACTGATTCAAATGCTTAAGAAGTCAGGAAAAATCCCACAGTCAGCTAGCTTGAAAGAAGCGGAGTCGGCATTAAAAACCTATCTTAAAAAGCGTCAAGCTGAAGCGATAGTGAACGCAGCAGCTCAAGATGCAAATATCACCAGTCATTATTCAATGACCAGTGAAATTAAAAGTAAAACTAAAATGGAACGCCGCCATGAAGCGTCGAAAGGCAGTTTAACAGGGCGCTCGATTCGAAATGCACCTGAAAACGTTCAAGAAGAACTTTATGATGGATCAACTCGAGAAGCGCGAGTTTTGGCTATTTTAATGGAGTTTCCAGACTTTGTTCATAACTCAATTTTGCCAGAAGAGTCAGGCATGTATTATGAGGATTACAATCAAGATCACTACCGCCAAATCTTATTTGGTGATGATGGTTGGGTAGCTCCGAATGGTCATCATGCCAATTCATTTAGACAATTCTATGAAAAACAATCTGGTGATAGCTACACAGTAACTGGTGATGTTGCAGGTTGGTATATGGCAACAATGCCAGCAGCATTTTACGGCAACAATGTTGATGGTGATGCCCGCAGCCTAATTCGAGAAGCGCTGACTGCAGCCTCATTAGATCCGAGTTTAGATTTAAGCCAATTTGATATAGAAGATCGCTATGATCTTGATGGTGATGGTAATTATTGGGAACCTGATGGATTAGTGGATCACGTAATGGTGTTCCATTCTGCCGTGGGTGAAGAGGCTGGTGGCGGTCAAGTAGGCGAAGATGCTATTTGGTCACATCGCTGGAACCTCGGTGGCGTATACGGCATTCCAGACTCAAATACTGATGTACCATATTGGGGCGGTTTAATGGGAGCATTTGATTACACCATTGCACCCATCGATAGTGCAGTGGGTGTGATAAGCCATGAGTACGGTCATGATTTAGGATTACCTGATGAATATGATACCCAATACACTGGTGAAGGCGAGCCAGTGTCCATGTGGTCAGTCATGTCTTCAGGAAGCTGGGCTGGTGAGTTAGGTGGTACTGAGCCTGTTGGCTTTAGTCCCTTTGCTAAAGAGCACCTCCAAGCCACTTTAGGCGGAAATTGGCAGCACGGTGCAATCGTTAATTTCGATGATATTCCTCGTCGTGGAGTGGTGGGTTTACTTGATCAAGCATCTAGTAAAGGAACAAATCATGATGTCATTAAGATTACTCTTCCTAATAAAGTTCAAGTGATTACCGAGCCTACGAGTGGCGAATATGCTTACTTCAGTGGTTCAGGCGATAACTTGGAAAATCTAATGGGCGTTGCTGTTGATCTTAGCGATGCAACGACGGCTTCACTGCAATTTCAAGCTTGGTACGATATCGAAACAGACTGGGATTACGCCTATGTCATGGCTGTAGGCGAGTTTGGACAAGTGATGCTAGAGGGCAATATTACCTCTACAACCAATCCAAATGATACCAACCTAGGTAACGGTATTACCGGAGTTTCAGCTGGATGGATTAATGCAGAGTTTGATTTAACCTCACTTGCAGGCAATGCATTTAATCTTTACGTGATGTATCAAACTGATGGCGCGGTAACGAACCCAGGTATGTATGTTGATGATATTAATCTAGTCGTTGATGACGTTGAGACCTTTACTGCGAATGCAGATTCATCACCAGAAGTGATGATGTTAAATGGTTTTGAGGTGTCTTCAGGTTCATCGGAAACAGAGCATTACTATCTGGTTGAGTGGCGTACACATCATGGCGTTGATAGCGGCTTAGAGCATATTAATGTTGCCGGACAGCCAATGACCTATGAGAAAGGTATGTTGATTTGGTATGTTGATAATCAATATTCTGACAACTGGGTTGGAGTGCATCCTGGCGATGGTTTCTTAGGTGTGGTCGATGCAGATCAAAACACCTTGTCTTGGAGCAATGGCAATATTGCGACGACTCGTTATCAAATTCACGACGCAACCTTCAGAATAGATAGACCAGAGAAAATGTTTATCGATTTGTCTGAGCAATACGGCATTACTATGTATGACAACCGCACTCGTGCTCAACGTACCTTCAGAGACTCAAGAGATTATACCGGCGGTGACTTGTTAGATGCTGGGCGTAATATTCCTGAGTATGGTTTAACTATTAGGTTAATAAACCAAAGTGAAGACAGAAGTGTTGGTGCAGTAATGATAACCAAGTAGATTTACTCAAATTTAATTGGATTAAATTATACAAAAGCGCTGATTTCAGCGCTTTTTTACATTTTAATTTAGAAAATTAATTAAACAGCAATTTGGGTGATACCTGCGGAAAATTGACTCTTTTTAGTTAATTCAAACGCTAACTATCCTCGATTTAGTTCTATCGACTTAATAGTGGTGCAGAGACTGGCGTATACACCTATATGTTTTATCGTTGTATTTATTACATTCTAGCCATGTTGGTATAGTGTTAACTTATTATGCCGCTAAATTGTTATACTGATATGGTTATAGCAGGTTAAAAATAGTTGTCGTAGATTAAATATGATTGTCGTAGGGTACATATGGTTTTCGCAGATAAAAAGGAAATTTGGTGCTAATTCATTCCTTCATGAATAAATTAAACGCGAGCAATAAACCTATCGTCATCTTGAGCATGTTGCTATGCATCATGTCATCCAGTTTTCCTATATTAGCCAATGAAGCTAATAATCCAGACGCTAGTTCAGTTTCTAAAAAAGAAATATCAAAACCTAAACCCACAGAACAATCCACCACTGACATTAGCCAGCTTAAATTAACCTTACACTCTATTGAGCTGGCTGATGAAAAGTTAGCTTTTCTTATGGAGAAAAAGAGCGAGACAGCCTATTGGGACGTCCATCAACAAGCCGAATTTTATGTGTTATTAGCAATAGAGCAAGAGGCTGTTGGTCAACTTGATAGTGCTTACGATAGCTATAGTCATATTGTTAGTATGCTAGAAAGAGAGCCCATTTCTGACTTATTGGTTATTGCGTATATTGAGCGTTCTTTTATCAAATATTTACAAACGAATGTGAAAGCCAATTATTGCCCTGATAGAGAGCATGCGCTGGGGCTTGCTCGCCAATTAAACTCACCTGATACTCTGGTAAAAGCGTTAACCCAAAGCGCATTTTGCTATGCCGATGTGGATATTTTTGAAGAAGGCTTATCAAGGTTAGATGAAGCCTTGATGTTAGCCAAGAAGCATCAATTTACAGCTAACCGACAAGCGATGATTTATAACTCCACGGGAGCTATTTATCGCGCAAACGGATTACATAAATACGCTTACGAATACTTTCGTGAAGCATATAATTTATGGCGCTCAGTCGACGATCATCAAGATGTGTTTAATATGCTCCACAATATGGTGGGTGAATCGATAAAAGTGTCTGACTGGGAACAGGCTGAAATAGCCGTTGCTGGATTATTTGATTTGGCGAGGCAGCACCCTGAATTCGATGACTTTATGTTTTTTGCTCATCATAACGCGGGGCGTAGCTATTTTTTTAAGCAAGACTTTCAACGAGCAGTGGAGCATTTACACAGTGCTTTGCAGCTTAAAGCGCAGACCAATGAAACATTTTTTATCGATATTACCATCGGCTATCTTTCCTTAAGTTATATGCAGCAAAACGAAGTGGATAAAGCATTTGAAATGGCGTCACAATTTATTCATTCCAATAGCTATCAATCAAGCCCCAAATTTTTGCAAACATCGGTCCTAGCTTTAGATAAATTTGCGCAAAAAGACTATCAAAACAGTTTTAATATTTTACTCACTAGCTTAGGCAATGAACGCAAAACTTATGCGTCGATTATGGACAAAGATGTGATTTATTCTTCGTTAGAGCACAGTGCTAAAGTTGCGGAGTATGAGGTTAAAATTCTCGAGAACCAGCTGTCGATTAATCTGTTGAAATTAAAATCTGAAATAGATAAACAGCAAATCTCTAAGTTGAGCTTAACGGTAACAGCGTTAATCATTGCCGTTTTATTGGTAATGATGGCATTTTTAGTGCAGTCACGACGCTTTTTTAAACGCCGTTCTCAAACTGATTATATGACTGGTATTTCCAATCGCCGCTATACCATGGAACAAGGCAATAAATTATTTGCACTGGCTAAAAAGCGCAATGAACCACTCGCTGTTATCATTTTTGATATTGATAAGTTCAAAATTATTAATGACACATATGGGCATGCAGTAGGTGACTTAGCCATTAAAGCGACCGCGAGTAAAGCAAGACACTGGTTTAAAAAATCGGATATTCTGGGTCGTATCGGTGGCGAAGAGTTTTTACTCATTTTGCCTAACACTGACTTAGACCAAGCCGTTGAGGTTGCTGAACGATTACGTATCAGCATTGAACAACATCAATTCAAATTTAATGATATTACCCTTGAGTTTACAATAAGCTTAGGGGTGAGTATTAAGCATGATGATTCTGACAACTTAGCTCAAATGATTAAAGCGGCCGATGCTGGCTTATATAAAGCGAAAAACAGCGGTCGTAATCAGGTGTTTTCTGCATGATGAGCTAACCAAACAAAAATAAAGATCAAATAACTACAATGCTGGCAGTCATACGACCTGGTAGTCAGATTGATAAACGAGATCTAAGCCATTCCTCCTCCTTTAAAGTGTAATTTTTTCAAGTGTTTATCCTGTTTGTAAATTTTCAATGACAGCGATTTAAAATTCTTAATGTTTATTTAACTGATTTCTCTTGCTTTACGTTAGCGTAAACGTCAGAGTGTGATTATTGAACTAGATCACATTTTACTGTGTATTAATCTCGGCCATGTTAAGCCGGTTTACAGCGGAGAAGTTATGAGTACAACACTTTCATCACCACAAGATATCGTTATCGTTGCAGCAAAACGTACCCCAATGGGTGGTTTTCAAGGCGCATTGTCAGCCGTTACATCTCCTACATTAGCCGCGACAGCAATCAAAGGCTTAGTGGCGCAAACTAATATCGATACTCAACAAATTGATGAAGTGTTAATGGGCTGTGTGTTACCAGCAGGTTTAGGCCAAGCGCCTGCACGTCAAGCAACCTTAGGGGCTGATTTGCCATTAAGTGTTGGTGCTACCACAGTCAATAAAGTCTGCGGCTCAGGTATGAAAACCGTCATGATGGCGCATGATTTAATTAAAGCGGGTTCAAGCGAAGTGGTGATTGCTGGTGGCATGGAAAGCATGACACAAGCACCATACTTACTTGATAAAGCGCGTGGCGGTATGCGTATGGGGCATGGCAAAGTGTTAGACCATATGTTCCTTGATGGACTTGAAGATGCTTACACTGGCGGGGCAATGGGCACTTTCGCACAACAAACTGCAGATGACTTTGGTTTAACCCGCGAAGGTATGGATCAATTCGCCCTAAACTCACTTGAAAAAGCCAACGCTGCGATTAATTCAGGCGCGTTTAAGCAAGAAGTTGTGCCTGTGACCATTTCAAGTCGCCGTGGTGATGTCACTATCGATACTGATGAGCAACCGGGTAACGCCCGTCCTGAAAAAATTCCAACTCTGCGACCTGCATTTGCTAAAGACGGCACGATTACAGCGGCAAACTCTAGCTCAATTTCAGATGGTGCAGCTGCACTCATGTTAATGAGCCGCGAAAAAGCGGAGTCGTTAGGGCTTGATGTGATGGCCACAATTAAAGGCCACACAACTCATTCGCAAGAACCATCAATGTTTACCACCGCGCCTGTAGGCGCAATGAACAAATTATTCGACAAAGTGAGCTGGTCTAAGGCTGACGTTGATTTATTTGAAATCAACGAAGCGTTCGCAATGGTGACCATGCTTGCAATCAGTGAGCTACAACTTGATGAATCAAAAGTAAATATTAATGGCGGTGCCTGCGCTTTAGGTCATCCAATTGGTTGTTCTGGAGCACGTGTATTAGTGACGTTAATCCATGCGCTTAAAGAGAAAGGATTAACCAAAGGTGTGGCGTCATTATGTATCGGTGGCGGCGAAGCCACTGCGATGGCGATTGAAGTCTAGTCATAACGTTTTTAATGACAAAAAGTACAGTGGTAAAAGATTAGAAATTCAACAAAACGTAAGTACTGGACTAGCTTGGCAATTTATATAGCCACAATAAAACAGCAGCCAGTACTTAACTTTAAATGAGCTTTGGGGCTCAACAGGGATTTAGGAAGCAACATGACGGTTCAAGTTAAACATTATATTAATGGCGAATTTACCGAAGGCGTAGGTTCACAGGTTATATCAGTTACTAATCCAGCAGATAACCAGGTCATAGCTAACATCAATGCAGCCACTGCTGACGAAGTGAATCAAGCAATTCATAGTGCCAAAGAAGCATTTACAACATGGAAAGAAGTGCCTGTTTCTGAACGTGCGCGCGTGATGCTTCGCTATCAGCACCTTTTAAAAGAACACCATGATGAGCTGGCTACGATTCTAGCGCAAGAAACAGGTAAAACCTTTGAAGATGCCAAAGGTGATGTTTGGCGTGGAATTGAAGTGGCGGAGCATGCATGTAATATCGCTTCTATGATGATGGGCGAAACCGTTGAAAATGTTGCCCGTAATATCGATACCTACAGCTACACTCAACCATTAGGTGTCTGTGCGGGTATTACACCATTTAACTTTCCTGCAATGATCCCTTTATGGATGTTCCCACTCGCCATTGCTTGCGGTAATACCTTTATTCTCAAGCCTTCAGAACAAGATCCAATGACTCCGCAACGCTTAGTTGAGTTGTTTGTTGAAGCTGGCGCGCCAAAAGGTGTGTTGCAGCTTGTTCACGGTGACAAAGCTGCGGTAGATATTTTATTAAATGATTCTGCCATCAAAGCTATTTCATTCGTGGGTTCTGTCGGTGTAGGGCAATACATTTACAAAACAGGTACAGATAACCTAAAACGCGTTCAAGCCTTTGCAGGTGCGAAAAACCACTGTGTGATTATGCCTGATGCCAATAAACAGCAAGTGATCAACAACATGGTTGGTGCATCGGTTGGCGCTGCAGGTCAACGTTGTATGGCTATTTCTGTGGCGGTATTTGTAGGCGCTGCAAAAGAATGGATCCCAGAGCTTAAAGAAGCATTAGCCAAAGTACGTCCAGGTTTATGGGATGATAAAAATGCAGCTTATGGCCCGGTAATAAGCCCTGCAGCTAAAGATCGAGTCCTTAAGTTGATTGCTCAAGGTAAAGAAGAAGGCGCTGAGTGCTTACTTGATGGCAGCGATTTTACTGTTGAAGGTTACGAGTCGGGTAATTGGATTGGACCAACAATGTTCAGTAATGTCACTACTGATATGGCGATTTACAAAGAAGAAATTTTTGGCCCAGTACTGTGTTGTATGGAAGCTGACGATTTAGATGAAGCAATTGAACTGGTTAATAACAGCCCTTATGGCAATGGCACGTCAATCTTTACTGCATCTGGCGGCGCGGCGCGTAAGTATCAACATCATATCGAAGTAGGACAAGTAGGGATTAACGTACCTATTCCTGTACCACTGCCATTTTTCTCTTTCACTGGCTGGAAAGGCAGTTTCTATGGCGATCAGCATGCTTATGGTAAGCAAGCTGTGCGTTTTTACACTGAAACAAAAACCATTACTTCACGCTGGTTTGCAGACGAAGTGGTCAGTGGCCCGAATATGAGTATCGATCTTAAATAGTCATGCTTAAGTAATCATGTCTAAATCATGCTTAAGTCATGCTTAAGTCATGAGCTAACATGCTTAGCGTAAATCGTTTCACCAAGGCCTTCTTTTGGGAGAAGGCCTTTAACAACGTAAATAACAAGTCAGCAAGACGCTGCGACAACAACCATTCACGTATAGCATCACCGCACATCGAGCAGTATAGCTCCACCTAATAATTTCGCGGGATGTTAAGCGCACCAAATGACCTAAGAGTCATAGTAAAAAAGGATTCAGACCATGGATTTTAATTTCAACGAAGACCAACGCCAATTCGCCGATCTTGCTCGTCAATTTGCAGCAGAAGAGCTAGCGCCTTTTGCCGCTCAATGGGATGAAGAACATCATTTTCCAAAAGACGTATTAAAAAAAGCAGGCGAGCTTGGTTTCTGCTCATTGTACTCACCAGAATCTGAAGGTGGCATGGGCTTATCTCGCCTTGATGCATCAATCATTTTTGAAGAGTTATCTCATGGTTGTACAGCGACAACTGCGATGTTAACGATTCATAATATGGCCACATGGATGGTCACAACATGGGGCACCGAAACCTTACGCCAGCAATGGTCTGAGGGGTTAACTACTGGTCAATTATTGGCATCTTACTGTTTAACCGAGCCAGGAGCGGGCAGTGATGCGGCATCATTACAAACCAAAGCCGTTAAAGATGGTGATGATTACATCATTAATGGTTCAAAAATGTTTATTTCAGGTGCGGGTGAAACTGAGTTACTAGTCGTAATGTGCCGCACAGGCGAAGCAGGGGCTAAAGGTATTTCAGCTATTGCGATTCCTGCCGATGCTGCTGGGGTGACTTACGGCAAAGCTGAAGACAAGATGGGCTGGAACGCGCAGCCGACCCGTTTAATTAGTTTTGAAAATGTCCGTATACCGCAAGCAAATTTACTTGGTGAAGAAGGCCAAGGCTTTACTTTTGCAATGAAAGGACTGGATGGCGGCCGAATCAATATCGCGACTTGTTCAGTAGGCACTGCTCAAGCAGCCTTAGAGCGTGCAACCGAATACATGAATGAACGTAAGCAATTTGGTAAACCTATTGCTGCTTTTCAAGGATTACAGTTCAAGTTAGCGGATATGGCAACTGAGTTAGTCGCTGCCCGTCAAATGGTGCGTTTAGCGGCATTTAAACTTGACCAGAACGACCCTGAAGCTACCGCATATTGCGCAATGGCGAAACGATTTGCCACGGATATTGGCTTTCAAGTGTGTGATAGCGCGCTGCAAATTCATGGTGGCTATGGTTATATTCGTGAATACCCACTTGAACGTCATTTCAGAGATGTAAGAGTGCATCAAATTCTTGAAGGCACCAATGAAATCATGCGTTTAATTATTGCGCGTCGCTTATTAGATGAAAATGCTCACGCGATTCTGTAACGACTTCATAAAGGGAAAATTATGACAGCTATCATTGAAACCATTGAGGGTAACACTGCAGTGTTAACTCTCAATAACCCACCTGCTCATACATGGACGGCAGAAAGCCTTTCATTATTAAACAGCATAGTACTGCGCCTAAATGACAATAAAGACATTTATGCTTTAGTGATTACCGGATCGGGCGAGAAGTTTTTTTCAGCGGGTGCGGATTTAAATATTTTTGCTGACGGTGACAAACAAAATGCAGCATTAATGGCACAACATTTTGGTGAAGCGTTTGAGGCTCTAAGTGCTTTTCGTGGTGTGTCGATAGCAGCGATTAATGGTTATGCCATGGGGGGCGGGCTAGAAGTGGCTCTGGCATGTGACTTACGCATTGCAGAATCCCATGCTCAAATGGCATTACCTGAAGCCACTGTTGGTCTACTCCCTTGTGCGGGTGGTACTCAAAACTTAACAGCATTGGTTGGCGAAGGTTGGGCAAAGCGGATGATTTTGTGTGGCGAAAGAATCAAAGCTGATAAAGCACTGCAAATAGGCTTAGTCGAAGAAGTTGTCGAACAAGGTCAAGGATTAGTCACAGCAATGGCGCTAGCTGAGAAAGTGGCTCGTCAATCTCCAAGCAGTGTGAGTGTGTGTAAAACCTTAATTCAAGCAGGCCGTAGCCAACCACGCACACAAGCGTTACCTTTAGAACGGGAATTATTTGTCGGCTTATTTGATACTGAAGATCAAGCTGAAGGGGTTAATGCCTTTTTAGATAAACGTGCAGCTAAATGGAAGAATTGCTAATGACTCAAGATGTAATATTTCAAACCTTAGGGACGTTATCCGGTAAATCAATTGGTGTGGTTACGCTCAATATTGAAAAAGCCTTAAATGCATTAAACCTTGATATGGTGCAAGCCATGACCAAGCAATTACAGGCTTGGAAAGACGATAACAATATTGCCTTTGTGGTGCTTGATGGCGCTGGTGATAAAGCATTTTGCGCCGGTGGCGATGTTCGGGCAATTTATCATGCTTCAATTGCTAACCCTAATACCATGACCGCAGAAGCGTGTGACTTTTTCAGTCAAGAATATCAATTAGATTATTTGCTGCATCAATACGAAAAACCTGTCTTAATCTGGGGCGACGGTATCGTGATGGGCGGAGGTTTAGGTTTAATGGCTGGAGGCAGTCACCGGGTATTAACTGAGCGAAGCCGCATTGCTATGCCTGAAATCACCATTGGGTTATATCCTGATGTGGGTGGCAGTTATTTCCTGAATCGAATGCCTGGTAAAATCGGCTTATTTTTAGGGTTAACTGCATATAACATGAATGCGGCCGATGCATTGTTTGTCAATGTCGGTAATCATTTCATGGCAAGTGATGACAAAGAACCATTATTTGATGCCATTGCTGAAGTGAGCTGGAGTGACGACGCTGCATTAAATCATCAGCAATTGAGTTTATTGCTTAATAAAATGCAAACCAGCTCGAACGCTGAAATAGGTCAAAGTCCATTGTCTGATTTTCAGCCGCAAATTGATCAATTGATGACAGGTGAAATTGAAGAAGTTCATCATCAAATTACCAGTTTAGAAACAGAGCTTGATTGGCTTAAACGCGCGCAAAAAACAGCTCTGGCTGGCAGTCCATTAAGTTGGTTCCTGATATTTGCTCAAGCCAATCTTGGTACGACTAAAACACTGGCAGAATCTTTTAAATGGGAATTAGGTGTAAGCGTTAATTGTTGTTCTCATGGTGATTTTTGTGAAGGTGTTCGTGCACTATTAATTGATAAAGACCGTCAGCCTCAATGGCATTTTAGTCATGCAAGTGACGTCACTGCACAAGCCGTTACCCAATTACTGACATCACCTTGGGATGCTGATAAGCACCCTTTAAAAGACATCTAAAAGGAATTTATTATGGCCACAGTAGCATTTATTGGTTTAGGTAATATGGGCGGCCCGATGGCGGCTAACTTGATTAAAGCGGGAATGACAGTCACCGTTTTTGATTTAGTACCTGCGGCGGTTGAAGCGTTAACAGCTCAAGGTGCGTTGAGTGCTAAAACCGCTTGTGGTGCAGCGGCCTCAGCTGATTTTGTCATAACCATGCTGCCAGCAGGTAAACATGTACGTCATTTATATTTGGGTGACGACGATACAAAAGGCCTGTTGGATGTTGTATCAAAAGAAGCTGTGTTAATTGATTGCTCCACCATTGATGCTGAGTCTGCACAAGTGGTTGGTAAGCATGCACAAGCTAAAGGCATCGAGTTTATGGATGCACCTGTATCAGGTGGCACAGCTGGCGCAGCAGCAGGTACATTGACCTTTATTTGTGGTGGCAGTGATAATGCTTATGAGAAAGCCCAAACCGTGTTAACTGTCATGGGAGCCAATATTTTTCATGCTGGCGCCACTGGTGCAGGTCAAATCGCTAAAATTTGTAATAATATGCTGTTATCAGTATTAATGGTCGGCACCAGTGAGTCATTACAATTAGGTATTGATAATGGTTTAGACCCTAAAGTGTTATCTGATATCATGAAAGTCAGCAGTGGCGGCAATTGGACCTTAGAGAAATATAATCCCTGTCCTGATGTGATGGAAAATGTGCCTTCTTCAAATGATTATCAAGGCGGCTTTATGGTTGACTTGATGGTGAAAGATTTAGGATTATCACAGCAAACATCAGTGGCATCGAATTCAAGTACACCTATGGGTTCGTTAGCACGCAGCATGTATGTAAACCATGCTCGTCAAGGCAATGGTCGCCGTGATTTCTCAAGCATATTTGAGCAATTTACACCTGCTGATAAAAAATAGAGAATTTGAATACTGAGGTTTGATTAAGAAACCTCAGGTTAATTTAGCGTATTAAGGATCCAGTTAATGGAAATTAAAGATAAGGTTGTGGTCATTACTGGCGGTGCTGGTGGGTTAGGTTTAGCGATGGCGCAAGACTTTGCGGCCCAAGGTGCTCGTTTGGCGCTTATCGATGTAGACCAAGAAAAATTAGAACGTGCTTGTGCAGATCTTGGCGCTTCAACGGAAGTACAAGGCTATGCACTGGATATTACTGACGAAGAAGATGTGGTTGCTGGCTTTAACTACATTTTGGAAGATTTTGGTCAAGTTAACGTGCTAATTAACAACGCTGGTATTTTACGTGACGGTTTAATGGTTAAAGCGAAAGAAGGCAAGGTCACTGACCGCATGTCTTATGACCAATTCCAATCAGTGATAAATGTTAACTTAACCGGCACATTCCTTTGTGGTCGTGAAGCCGCTGCAGCGATGATCCACTCACAACAAGCGGGTGTGATTATCAATATCTCTAGTATCGCTAAAGCCGGTAACATGGGGCAGTCTAATTATTCTGCATCTAAAGCAGGCGTCGCAGCAATGAGTGTGGGTTGGGCAAAAGAGCTTGCACGTTACAATATTCGCAGTGCAGCAGTAGCGCCAGGTGTGATTGCTACTGAAATGACAGCAGGCATGAAACCAGAAGCGCTAGAGCGTCTAGAAAAAATGGTGCCAGTAGGCCGTTTGGGTGAAGCGCAAGAAGTGGCTGCGACAGTTAAATTTATCGTTGAAAACGATTACGTTAATGGCCGTGTATTTGAAATTGATGGCGGCTTAAGCATGTAATCTGCTGGCGATGATAATGGTGGATTGATGCTAGTGTCAGTTCTCTGTTATTAAATGAAAGCCAACCTGTTAAAGGTTGGCTTTTTTATTGGTGGATTTATTGCTACCATCTTGGCAGCATTAACCAAGATGCATATTTTCGTAAAAGTCGTCACAATAAAACTAATAAAAAGACATGATAAACAGGAATAACAGATGGATAGGCTAGAAAAGGCAATGAGGATGACGATGATGACTGTAGGAATTGCAGGCATCGCAGTGATCTATTTTGGTTTTTTCTATCTGCAATTCAATGACCAACTGGGGATGACTATGCCTTGGTACTTTTTGCTGTCACCTTGGATTTGTGTTTATTTTGGCTTGAACCAACAACAGCAAATCGACACGCTTGCGTGGTTCACGAAAAAGTTTTCCTTCAAAAAGTTCACAGCTAAAAAGTAACCCCTTAGTTGCTGTTCATTGTTGTAAAAATGGCCGAGTGTGTCGGCTATTTTGTCTTTGGTGTTAACAGACACATTAAATTCATCAAATCTCCCTCGAATTATCCTCTACTTCTTTTAAGTTAAGTTGAAAAAATAAGCTGAAATGCTATAGTACGCCGCCTAATTATTGTGACCATGCTTATTGTTTTAAGGGTGGTTTAAAACCAGTGCTATATACGTACAGCCGCTATACTCGTCAATGAATACTGACTTGTTTAACAAAGCAGCTAATAAAGTCAGCGCTGGTTTTTTGTTTTTGTCATAACTTGAATTTTGGAATCTCATTTTGATTACTACAGCTAACATCACCATGCAGTTTGGTTCAAAGCCACTGTTTGAAAATATCTCAGTTAAATTCGGTGGCGGTAATCGCTACGGTCTTATCGGAGCCAATGGCTGTGGTAAATCCACTTTCATGAAAATCTTAACTGGCGACCTTGAACCGACAAGCGGTAATGTGTCGATTGATCCAGGTGAGCGCATGGGTAAGCTGAATCAAGATCAGTTCGCTTATGAAGCCTATTCTGTTGTAGACACAGTGATCATGGGTCACAAAGAGCTATGGGAAGTGAAGCAGGAACGTGACCGTATTTATTCTTTACCAGAAATGAGTGAAGAAGACGGTATCAAAGTTTCTGAGCTTGAAATGGAATTTGCTGAAATGGACGGTTACACTGCCGAGTCTCGTGCAGGTGACTTACTGATGGGCGTCGGGATTGGTGTAGACCAACACTTCGGTCTGATGAGCGAAATCGCACCAGGTTTCAAGTTACGTGTACTACTTGCACAAGCATTGTTCTCGGACCCAGATGTTTTGTTACTTGATGAGCCAACCAACAACTTGGACATCGACACTATTCGTTGGTTACAAGAAATGTTGAACCAGCGTAACAGCACCATGGTTATTATCTCGCACGATAGATATTTCCTAAACTCTGTTTGTACTCACATGGCTGATATCGATTACGCTGAATTACGTGTTTACCCAGGTAACTACGATGAATACATGATGGCTGCGCAGCAGTCTCGTGAGCGTCTGCAGTCTGACAATGCTAAGAAGAAAGCACAAATTGCTGAACTTCAAGGCTTCGTGGCTCGTTTCTCTGCTAACGCGTCTAAAGCAAAGCAAGCAACGTCACGTGCTAAGCAAATCGATAAGATTAAAATTGAAGAAATCAAAGCATCTAGCCGTGTTAACCCATTCATTCGTTTTGAACAAGAAAAGAAATTGTTCCGTAACGCATTAGTGGTTGAGCAACTCGCTAAAGGCTTTGATGAAAAACCATTATTCAGCAACTTCGATATGATGGCTGAAGTAGGCGAGCGTATTGCTATTTTGGGTGAAAATGGTGTGGGTAAAACGACACTATTACGTACCTTAGTACATGACTTGCCTCAAGATGCTGGTACTATCCAATGGTCTGAAAATTCAAACATTGGTTACTATGCTCAGGATCATGAAGCAGATTTTGCTAACGACATGACGTTATTTGATTGGATGAGCCAGTGGCGCAAACCAGAAGATGATGATCAATCTGTTCGTGGTATTTTAGGGCGTATGCTATTCGGTTCTGACGATATTAAAAAATCTGTCAAAGTCCTTTCTGGTGGTGAAAAAGGTCGCATGTATTTTGGTAAGCTGATTATGCAAAAGCCAAATATCCTGCTTCTTGATGAACCAACAAACCACATGGATATGGAATCAATTGAATCATTGAACAATGCCTTAGAAATGTATGAAGGTACTTTGTTATTCGTTTCTCATGACCGTGCGTTTGTATCATCACTTGCTACACGTATTTTAGAAGTGACGCCAAACGGCATTAACGATTTCAAAGGAACTTATGATGAGTTCTTAGCAAGCAAAGGTGTTGAAGGATAAGCTTAAAGCTTTTTCTCTAATCGCCGATAAGAAACCTGTAAGGCTAGTTATTTAGCTGATACAGGTTTTTTTTGCGCGAACGATACTCAGCAACTTTTTTTGATCTAGAATTAAGTCGCCTTATTTGCATCAAAGCATGCAATTTATCGCAAAATTGCATGGAGCACTTACTCTAAGGGTAAAGATATAATGAAATGGATTACCGATCTTAAAACGCTACATAAACTTCTTTTACTGATTATTCCACCCTTGGTTATTTGCCTCATATATGGTGGCATGTTTGTTCATAATAAATATGAAACCAAATCGGAATTGACCACAGTACTTTCATTAAGCGAGCTGGCCGTAATCAATAGTGCCTTGGTGCATGAATTACAAATTGAGCGTGGTATGAGTGCAGGCTTTATTGGTTCACAAGGTAAATCGTTTGCAAGTTTGCTACCTAATCAGAGAGTTGCAGCCGATAGACAAATCAGCCAGTTTAACAATATTCCTGATATCAATGCTTTCCCAGTACAAATCAGCTCAACCTTGCAGCAAATTCACAATCAGTTACAGCAATTACAATCCATTAGACGTTCTGTCGATAACTTAACCATTTCTGTGGCTGAAGAAGTGAAGTATTACACGGGGTTGAATACGGCTTTATTGTCTGTGGTTGATGAAGCAGCCATGCAAAGCCCTGATAGCGAATTATCTTTAAAGCTTGCATCCTTTGGTGCATTTTTACAGTTAAAAGAGCGTGCTGGCATTGAGCGAGCAGTGTTAAGTACCACCTTTGGACAAGAAGGCTTTAAAGATGGCGTGTATGCGCGCTTTGTTACGTTAATGTCAGAGCAAAATACCTATGCCGAGCGCTTTAATGCCTTAGCGACAGCAGATTGGTTATCTCGATTTTCACAAGTGGCTCGCTCACGGGAAGTGAGTGAAGTAGAGCAGATGCGTCAAATAGCTTTAGCGCAAGTTGCTAGTGACATCAGTAAGCAAAACCCAGAAGAGTGGTTTAAAACTTCGACTGCGAGAATTAACGTACTCACAGATTTCGAGCACTTTCTTGTGAATGATTTAATTCTATTGACCAAAACACGTTTAAATTCAGCTAACCAACATATGTGGTTATCTTTGCTAACCTTAACCATATCAATTGTATTATTAGGTTGGTTAAGCTTATCTGTATCGAAATACCTTAATCGCAGTCTGAGTCATTTATTCAGTAAGGTCACTCATGCGGGAAATAACTTTGATTTAAGCACCCGGATTGAACATCAGTCAGCAGATGAATTTGGGCAACTTTCTGATGCATTTAACGCCATGATGAATGACTTTGAAACCATTATCTTGCAGGTTCGTCAAAGTGCAACGCAGGTGGTTAAGGTCGTAGAAGAAGTGAATGGTCATGCTCATACTATGCAAAAAGATGTTGAAACCGGTTACCTTGAAGCTGAGCAAGTTGCATCAGCAATGACAGAAATGAGTGCGACAGTGACGCAAATTGCAGCCAATGCAGTACAAGCTTCTGACGCTTCAACTTCAGCCAATAAAGAAGCGCACATTGGTAACAAAGGGGTGTCAAAAACCACCGTATCAATCAAGCACCTTGCATCAGAAATTAATGAAGCGTCAAATGCCATTGAAACATTAGATCAAGATGTGCAGTCTATTGCCACCATTTTAGATGTGATCAGTGCCATTTCAGAGCAAACCAATTTGCTGGCATTAAATGCGGCTATTGAGGCGGCAAGGGCAGGCGAGCAAGGTAGAGGCTTTGCTGTGGTCGCTGATGAAGTCAGAACGCTTGCTCAACGAACTCAGTCTTCAACTGATGACATTAAGCGCATGACAGAAAGGTTAAAGTCAGGTGCGCAGTTGGCGGTTAAAACCATGCAACGAGGCATGGTCAGTGCTGAAGAAAGTGTCAATGAAGTAGAGCATGCAGGTAAAGAGTTACAACAGATTGTTGCCGATGTCGATATTATTGACAACATGAATCAGCAAATTGCCTCTGCAACTCATGAGCAAGCTGCAGTCGCTGAAGAAGTGAATCAAAACGCGATGAGGATCAGTGAAATATATAGCCAAACTCAAAAAATTGCCGAATCGCTGAGCCTACTAAATGACAGCTTACTAGAAGATGCCGCAGCAATGTCTGAGCAAGTGCAGAAGTTTACATTGAGCAATCGTTAACCAATGAGAAAAATGAAATAGAAATAATTGATTTTTAATCAGTATTTTTAATCAGTATTTTAAAGCCGACGTGATTTACGTCGGTTTTTTTATGGACAAGAAAAAGTAAACTTATGCGACAAAATGTGAATCTTAATTATACTTTGCTAACATGACGCCTAAATTAGAAACCGATTAACTATTGTCGATACACAATTGTCGATAAACTATTGTCGATAAACGATTGCCGATAAATAAAGGACGAGTAATGGATTACCTCAACATCAATAAACAAGCTTGGAATGAACGAGCAATAGTACATTTTGATTCATCTTTTTATGATGTGCCGAGCTTTCTTGCAGGTAATTCTTCATTAACAGAAATTGAAACCGCGGAACTCACCGATGTAGCGGGTAAGTCTTTGCTGCACCTTCAATGCCACTTTGGTTTAGATACTTTGTCATGGGCAAGGCTGGGCGCGAGTGTCACTGGTGTTGATTTATCTGATGAAGCGATTGATAAGGCACGTGAACTTGCGACTCAGTGTAATATCGAGGCTGAGTTCGTTTGTGCTGATGTCTATGAATTTGCAAATAAGCGCTCGAAAAGTTTCGACATTGTGTTCACGTCTTTTGGCGCAATTTGTTGGTTACCTTGTTTAACTAAGTGGGCGCAGGTCATTAGTGACAGCTTGAACCAAGGCGGTACATTTTATATGGCTGAGTTTCATCCAGTTCAGGACGTCCTAGATGGTTACCCATACTTTCATCAAGCTGAGCCTGATGTGGTCGTTGAGGGGAGTTATACACAAGCGGGTAATAATTCAGACCATGAGCAGACTATGGTGACGTGGGCGCATTCATTAAGCGAAGTGATTAATGCATTAATTCAAGCGGGGATTCGAATTGATGCGGTTAACGAATTTCCATTCAGCCCTTACAATTGCTTTGAAAACCTAATAGAAAAACAGCCTAAACAATTTCAATCCATTGTGAAGGGGCAACCCATTCCATTGGTTTTTTCCATCAAAGGAACTAAGTGTTAATGCTATTTGAATCACAACAAAAACTGGATGTGACCAATCGTTGGGGCAGTATTTTTATCAAAGTCGCTGCAGGTATCTCAGCAGTCATAGTGTTGATGTATTTAAGTTACTTTTATGCGAGCCCAAGTGTCACGGTTGAAAATCGTTCAGAGTTTGTTATTGAGTCAGCGATTATAAATTTGCCTTTGAGTCGACTTGATTTTGGCGAGATTCATACATCACAGGACAATACCATTTATTATGATTTAGCTCAGCTAGATGGACAATATGAGTACCATTTGCTGCTTGATAGTGGCGATTTACTCGAAGGAACTTGTGGTTATATCACTAATTTTGAAATTAATAAGCGGGTAGTGCTTGTTTTGAATGATATTGGTGAAATTAGCTGTCAATTTTAATCTTCGCTTTATCCTTTTAATCATAATAGCGTGGTGTTTTTGGCTTGTCCTTAAATCATAAAGCTAAGCCAATACACTGCACCTTTATTACAACTTTGACTGAAAATGTTTGGCTAATAAAATCTGGTAAAGTTTAAGTGCTAGAGAAAAAACCTTTATTATTACAGTGCAGTGGTTTATTCAACTGCTCGTAGCTTTATCAACTTTATGTATCACCTTGGATACAGCTGTTACTCGTAGGTGAGCGCACGTGTTGAGTGTTAAGTCTTTAACCACGACTGTTATCGGGTTAACCAGATAACACATGGGCCTCATTAGAAATAATTCATATTCAATTATTTTAAGTTTAAATTAATATTCTATCTCTATTATCCTTCCTCCCAGATTTCCGCTGTTTAAATTATCTACAACCTTGTTACAGAAACTGCCTCAGAGTTGATGACATGCGGAGCAATTAATATTGAGAGCAACTTAAAGCTTATTATTGAGTTGTATAAGGATTACCTGTTCGAATGCTAAGAAATTCCTCCGTTATTCTGTTAGCTATTTTCACTCTATACAGTCAGTTTGTAGTGGCTGATGAAGCCATAGAAGTATCGCAAAAATATCAACGCGCATTTCCTATTTGGGCACAAGAAGCGATGGATTTAGGCCATGAATTACCTAAGCCATATGGTTTTACTGTTAACTATATGTCGATGGAACAACCGTTAGTGGTTGATGGTGTCACCTTTTCAGGTCTTGGCGATATTATTGATGACAGAGTGAGTATTAATGGTAGTGAAGCGATGCAAGATTCAGAAACCATTACTTTAAGAGCTGATATGTGGGTACTACCATTTCTAAACCTTTATGGCGTGATTGGCCAAACAAAAGGCAGTAGTGTCGCTAATGTTCAAGTTGAAGTAGAAATGCCATGGCCTTTGCCGCCAGTGGTTTCTGATCCATTTGATTTTGAGCTGAATTTTAAAGGTACTACATACGGTGCGGGCGGCACAATCGTGGGTGGCATAGGCAATTGGTTTGCTTTATTAGACGTTAATTACACTAATACTGATCTTGATATTCTTGATGGTGAGATCAGTTCAATTGTTGTTTCACCGCGTGTAGGTTACCGCACCACTGTTTATGGCCATGAAAGCCAGTTCTGGGTCGGTGCTATGTATCAAAATGTTGAGCAAACTTTTAGTGGTTACCTTAAAGATATCGGCATTCCTTTAGGTAATGGTAAATTTGAAGTTACCCAACACCTCGAAGATAAGTGGAATAGCTTGATTGGTGGTCAAATCAACTTAGGTAAGGGGTTTGACTTGTTACTTGAAGGTGGTTTTGGCACACGCACAAGCTTTATGGCTGGCATTGGCTATAGGTTCTAACCATGATGCGACTAATGATTGTTAGTGTATTTATTTTCTTCCTAGGTGGCTGCTCAGCAGTTTCTATGGTGGATAATTATCAGCAAAACCAATTAATGAAAGCGGGTTTTGAACGGCAACAGTTGTCGCTAGAGAGTCAAGGCGAATTGCACTACTGGCAAGGTGGAGATACGAGTGCTCCCACTGTTATCTTGCTTCATGGTTTTGGCGGTACGGGCTTAACTAGCTGGTATGAGATTATGCAAGATCTTGCGTCTGATTATCACGTTATCGTGCCTGATTTACTTTGGTTTGGTGCATCTTTCAGTAACGCTCCAGCAACTATCAGTAGCGAAACCCAAGCTATTCAACACATGATTGAAGAGCTCGCGCTTGAAAATGTCAATGTGGTGGGTATTTCGTTTGGCGGGTTTATTACGTTTGACCTAATGATCAAAGAACCTACCGTCAATAAAGCTATTATGTTGGCAAGCCCAGGTATTGTGTTTGGCGATGAAGACATGGATGCCATGAGTCAACGTTTTGGACAAAGTGTGCCAGAAGCTGTGTTTGTGCCTGAGAATAAAGAAGGTGTAAGACATTTACTTGAGCATACGTTTGTTGATCACCCTTGGTACCCAAGTTTTATCGATGAGCAAATCTATCAAAGCTACTTTGCAGATTTTCATGTACAGAAAAAATCATTGATTACCACTTTACCTGCATATCGAGATCAACTTAACCCTGCAGAATTTAAAGGTAAGCTTCCGCCTTCATTATTAATTTGGGGCGAAAATGACATTGTGTTCCCACTTGAAAAAGGCATTGAATTTTCTGAGTTTTTAAATGCTCCAATCATAATTATCCCTGATGCATCCCATGGCCTAAGTAATGATTTTTCAGAGTCAATTAGCCAAATGATAAGAGACTTTATTCAATGATGTTTCATTCTCAAAAACGCGTCATCTTATTGAGTGTAGGTTTAATGGTTTCGCTAGTGTCAGCATGCTCAAGTAGCGAATGGCAGGTGAGTGCAACCCCATCTGACTCCGCTGTATCTGCGGCGTTAGATAATCAACCCGATCCTGCTCTTTTACGTGATATTGCATTACCTCAACAAGCGGCTATGACTTTACCGACAAGTGTTCGACCATGTTGTGCATTTGGTAATGGTCAGAAGGTAAAGCTTGGTGCTATGACCATCCCTTTTTATCGTCATGCCAATACTATCTCGTTAGAAGATTTAGGTGCTCATGCTTATGAAGCAGGCAGTTTTAGTCATCAAAAGTCGGCACCTGATGAAGGCCGAAGTGGCGAGAACAACGGTATTATTTATACCAGAAAGGGCGGCTTTATAGATTTAGCTCATGTAAGAGACACTGCAGACAACGCGGTGGCGCTGTTTTACCAAATCCACCCAAACCTTGGTGAAAAGCAATCCATTGCATTGCCATTTGAAATTGGTCCTCGAACGATTGAAATTGATCGTTTTGAAGTAAAGCTTTTAACAGCAACTCAACGTTGGGAGTTGGCAGCGGCAATGGCTGTGCGTCTTGCCTATTCGATGGCTGAAGCTCATGAAATTGCTCAGTACCACGGTTATCGTAGTTTTGGACCGTGGACCGAAGATGTTTCGGCATACTCACCAGAAGATCTTTACTCCAATATGCTAGGTGCAAAAATTGCGCTTGCAGTACTGACCAATAATTTGGCCATGACTCGACAGCAATATAATTATCATATGACGTCATGGATTGCCGCAACATTAGATAGGTTAGAGCCTGTCACTGCAGCAGAAACGGATGCACTTTTTGATGTGATTGATGGCTATTGGTGGGACTCAAATGAACCTATGCCTAACAAATTTATGTTACTTAAACGCCATTACGATCTGGGCGAACATCAATCACCTTATTTAGTGCCGATGGATATGGCGAAAAACAGTGATACTTGGTCCGATGTTGTAAGTGTTTATGAAACACCTAACGTCGCTCACGACTTAAGTTTAGCCAATCACGTTCATGGAATTACTATCGATAATGTCGCTAAGCAATGGTTACATGTAGATGCAAAATTTGAATCGCATTTTGAACATGTACCTGAGTCTTTATGGCGTGATGGTTTTACTCAGCAATCATTTTTAACGTTAACTCGATATAACGAAAAATTGGATGAGACATTATTGAGTGAGCATTTATCTCAACATTCTCACTTACCGTTAGCGATAGAACAAACATCACAAGGTGAGTTGAAATGAGCTTATTCCACGGCATGAGAATCGGCTTTTTCTCGATAGGGTTATTGGCTTGTGCAGCGTCATTTGCTTCAGAAAAAGCGAGTGTTGAGCAAACAACTGAAACGCTAGCTTCTGATGAGGAGTTGAGCTGGATGGAAAGTTTTTTACAAAAGCTTGGTGCAGATGGCGAGTTTGACGCTGATAAATTGATTGATTTTAGTTTTCTTCCTGGGCCTTTTTATAATCCCGAAATGGATTTAGGTGTAGGCATTTCAGCCGTAGGTTTATATCAAGTAGATCCTACTGATGAAGTCAGTCAATTATCGTCATTAGTGATTAACGGTTTAGCTTCCATTAATGGCGCGTTAGGTGTTTCACTTGAAAATAAAACCTTCCTAAATGAAGATCAACAGCGTTTTTATCTAACTGCAGAGATGTTTGATATTCCTGATGTGTTCTATGGCGTTGGCTATGATGAAAACCACCAAGATGATAACCGAGTTGATTTTAATGGTCGAACTGTCCGTGTAAACCCAATGTTCTTGAACCGATTATCATCCAACGTTTTTATTGGTGCAGGCTTTGATTTTAATTACGCTAAAGCCAGCAGTATCGATAAGCTAGATTCAGATGTCGAGATCAACCCTTTGCTAGAGACATCACGCAGTGTCGGGGTGAATTTTTTAATCAACTACGATAGTCGAGATAATGTACTTAATCCTGAACAAGGGAGAATTGCCCAAATTGATACGGGGATATATCGCAAAGAATTAGGCAGTAAGACCGACTTTGAAATTGTTAATGCACTCTACAGTACCTATTATCAAGTTGCAGATGATGATGTTTTAGCGTGGCAAATTCGTGGCCGTTTTTCTCACGGTGATGTGCCTTGGGATCAGCTGTCAAAAGCGGGTGGCGGAGATTTACTTAGAGGGTATACTTCAGGTCGTTACCGCGACAAGCAAATGTTGTTAGCACAAGTGGAATATCGACAGAACTTATCTGGCCGTCATGGGATGGTTTACTGGGTTGGTGCTGGGGTAATTTCGGAAAAATTCAGTGAGCTGACTTCGGCGAGTGTACTACCCAATACAGGTATAGGCTATAGATTCGAAGTTAAACCACGTGTAAACCTAAGATTAGATTTAGCCTTTGGCGATGGTGATACTGGCTTTTACTTTAACGTAAATGAAGCCTTTTAATTTCCACTTTGCATTAAGTTAATCAGCCAAATTGAATATGTTACTCTAAAATACCTGTTGAGATAGGTTGCTTAATTAAGTGATTTTATGAGGTGCTCTTGTGAGGTGCTTTTGTGAGGAGTTATTGTGAGTAAAGTGGTCATTTTTGGTAATTCAGGCTCGGGTAAATCGACACTAGCAAAACAACTTGCAGCTAACAAAAAGCTGGCACACCTAGATTTAGATACTATTGCTTGGTTGCCAGTTAATCCTCCTCAAAGAATGCCAATAGCGGATTCAAAAACTTTAATTGATGAGTTTTTAAACCTTAATCAATCATGGGTTATTGAAGGCTGTTACAGCGACTTGCTTGAATTAGTCTTTCCACAAACCGATGAGGTTATCTTTCTCAATTTACCCACTTCAGCGTGTATTGAAAATGCTAAAAACCGTCCTTGGGAACCTCATAAATATGACAGTAAACAAGCTCAAGATGAAAATTTAGCTATGCTAATCGGTTGGATTGCGCAGTATGACAGCCGTAGCGATACCTTCTCTAAAGTTGCGCATGAAAGACTATTTGAGCAATTTTTAGGCAGTAAAACTATGCTCACTTCGAATCGATAATATCTTTACCATCAACTGCAGTCAGTTAACCTTACTTGCTACCTTAATTAAGATAGATAAGACAGTTAGGGTGATGGGAATTTTCCATTAGCTATTGTAGTATGCCATTGGCTGCCAATACGTATAAGGCGTTAGGCATCAATCCATAAAACAATAACTTATAAATGGACTGTTAATGAATTCTCCACACCCAAGCCCTTCTTCTGCACAATCGAGTGCCACCGCGCGGCAAATGCCCGATACCTTAGTGATCATTTTCTTTGTTGCTCTTGCTGCCGCATTATTGACCTTTGTTGTTCCCATAGGCTCATTTTCAACCCAAGATGCGCATTATGTTATCGATGGAGTTGAGAAAACGCGCAGTGTAATCGACCCAAACTCTTTTCAATATGCCTTGAATGAAGCGGGTGAGCCTAAGCTTGATCCTATTTCACTATTTAAAGGAAATGGCGAAATCGGCTTTTTCAATTTTGCTTTTGAGGGCATGGTTTCTGGCTCTAAGTGGGGCAGCGCAATTGGCGTTATCATGTTTATGTTGGTCATTGGCGGCTCTTTTGGCGTCGTCATGGCCACGGGCACGATTGATAACGGCATATTACGCTTAATAGATAAAACTCAAGGCAATGAAAAGCTGTTTATTCCTGTCATATTCAGTTTGTTCTCGTTGGGTGGTGCGGTATTTGGGATGGGGGAGGAAGCCATAGCCTTTGCCATTATCATTTGTCCGTTAATGATTCGATTAGGTTATGACTCTATTTGTACAGTGATGGTCACTTATGTCGCGACCCAAATCGGTTTTGCCAGTTCTTGGATGAACCCGTTTAGTGTTGCTATTGCCCAAGGTATTGCAGGTGTTCCAGTGCTTTCAGGTGCGGGTGTACGTTCTATTATGTGGCTTGGTTTTACCTTAATAGGTATTGGTTTTACCATGCGCTATGCGAGTAAAATTCAACGTAATCCAAGTGCATCCTTTAGTTATCAAACGGATCAATTCTTTCGCGATAACCAGCAAGGTAATGTCAAAGATAGTCGTTTTAATCTCGGCGATATTTTAGTACTGCTTACCATTGTAGCTACTATTGCTTGGGTTATTTGGGGCGTGATTGCTCATGCTTGGTTTATCCCTGAAATTGCCAGTCAGTTTTTTACCATGGGGATCATTGTTGGCATCATTGGGGTGGTATTTAAGCTTAATGAAATGGACATGAACAAAGTCGCGGTTAGCTTTAAGCAAGGTGCAGGCACCATGTTAGAACCAGCGGTTTTAGTAGGGTGTGCTTCAGGTATTTTATTGTTACTTGGTGGTGCGGGGGCGACAGAGCCGAGCGTATTAAATACCATCTTACACAGCGCCGGTAATGTGATTGGCCAATTGCCGACGGCATTATCAGCTTGGTTTATGTTGTTATTCCAATCAGTGTTCAACTTTTTTGTGACTTCAGGTTCAGGACAAGCGGCGTTAACCATGCCACTCATGGCACCTTTGGCTGACATTGTCGGTGTGACTCGCCAAGTGGCGGTATTAGCGTTTCAACTTGGTGATGGTTTTACCAACGTATTAGTACCGACATCAGCTTCATTAATGGCGACATTAGGTGTGTGCCGTGTTGATTGGGGAAATTGGTTTAAGTTTATCTGGCGCTTTATGCTGGGTTTATTTGTTATTTCGAGCATTATCGTGGTGTTAGCGCACTACTTAGGGTTTAGCTAAACGAGTTTGTTAATGGCAAAAGTTATGCGACAAGTTGTGATATTACATTTATTCTAATAAAAAGCGGCATCGAAAGATGCCGCTTTTTTAATTGTCTAATCAGAAGCTAATGTTTGATTAGAACTTCACTTCACCTTCAATAAACCACTCTTGTCCACGAGCGTTATAAACACCACGAGGGTAGTGAGGCCATGATGTATTGGTTGGGTCAAAGTTAGGACCAGCATCAAATAGGTTTACAATACCTGCAGTTAACTTCATGTTGTCAGAGAAGTTGTACGCACCTGTTAGGTTCCACTTAGTTTGTGAGGCGACTTCTAAATCTTCTTCATTAAAGCCGTCTTCATCAATGAATGAACTGTAAGATGAACCATGCATACGAGCAGTATGATAAGCACCTAATGTGGTTTCAAAATCATTGATAAAATAGCTAAAGATCATATTAGCGCGGTACTGAGGTAAACCACCATCTTCAATGTCATCATCCACATCTGAGGTCGGGTTTAACTGACCTTCAGATAGTAGGATATAAGTACCGTTGAAGTTTACTCTTAGTTCACCCATGTCATTGAAATCCCAGCTATAACCAGCTGTTAAATCAATACCACGAACTTTTTGGTATGCTAAGTTTTGTGCCACTGTATTGATGTGGGTAATAGTGCCACTAGCGTCACGGGTAATCATATCTTCATAGGTATCGTATTCTTGTGCGGCAGTAGAAGCGCTAATATCGCTTACCATGTCATCAAGTTTCCATTCCCATAAATCAACAGAGGCTTCTAAGCTATCGCCGCCCCAAACCGCACCAATGTTAGCGGTATAACCAGTTTCAGCTTCAAGTTCTTTGTTGGCACCTGTGGTCGTATCAATGTGTAATTCATTACAGATTTCATCAAGGGTTTCATTACCGGTTTTAATACCAGGTTGGCCGCCCATAGCCTGACATTGCTTGTAATCGATGACTTGAGTGAAACCATTTGTGGCATCACCATACACGCGGTGCATGTCTGGTGCACGGAATACACTGCTCCAAGCACCACGAATCAATAACTCATCAACTGGACGGTATTCTACCGTTACTTGTGGTGATAAGTTACCGCCAAAGTCGCTGTAATGATCGTAACGTAGCGCTGCAGCAACAGTTAACTCGTCAAGTACCGGAACACTGATTTCAGCATAAGTTGCCCAGAAGTCACGTTCGCCAGCACCAGATGAACCACCAGTTGTTAATACTGATCCATTTTGGGTTTCGGTATCAGACTCTGTTTCATAATCCTGTTCAGTATACTCAGCACCAAATGCAAACATGGCATCGCCTTCAGGCATTTCAAACGCCATACCAGTGATGTTAGCTTGGATGTTCTTTTGAGTAGATTGAGCGCGTTCAAATGGAGAGTAAGATGCGGCTTCTACGTCAGCATCTGACATGTTTTCAAGTAATGAATTACCATTCTCACCAGCTGTGATGTAATCGAACATACCGCCTACAGTAGCAAAACCACTGCGGTAAACATCGACGTTAGTACGGCCGTAATTTACTGACATATCCCAGTCATACTCATCAACTAATACGCCTTGAAGGCCAGCAGAGAAGAAGTAGTTACTGGTGTTGGTTTCACCGCTTCGGTTACTGAACTCGTGTAAACGACGAGCATAGTAATAATCACCATCAGTAGCGTTGGCAAAGTCACCGCCAAGTCCTGTTGACTTGTTGAATGTCTTGCTCATGCTATCGCCGTAACTGACCGTTAAGTCATCACCGGCAACCTTGATATCGTAGTCATTAATGGCCATCGGTTCAAAGTTTGTTGTTGATTTGGCATTAGCGAAATCAAGACGACCTAAAAAGGTAATATCGTCTGCGATTTCGTAATTAAAATTGGTGGTACTGATAAAGCGGTAGCTTTCAGGTTCTAGATCGCGCCATTCTGAACGATCAAATCCACATGTACTTCCAGTCCATAGAAATCCACGAGCATCACACTGCTCTGGAGTTAATTGGCGTGCGCCAGTACCAGTACCTGCAATTCTAGCGCCGTATGAGCTATACGCTGAGTAATCACTGTGCGGCACTTTATCGGTATGGAGACCAAAATTCTCACGATCTGTTGCTTTTAACGCTTCGTTATTACTGAATTCGATAAAGGTTGAGACATTGCCCTTATCGTTTGAAGAGCCCAGTGATAATGCGATGCGGTCATTCATACCGCCGCCTTCAGTGGTATCACCATGACGATATTTAAGTGCAACGCCATCAAAATCTTTTTTAAGGATGATGTTAATCACACCACCCACTGCGTCAGCACCGTAAATCGCTGAGCCGCCAGATTGTAATACTTCAATGCGTTCTACAGCTTCCATTGGTAGGTTTGCTGTATCGACGAAGTTATCAGTACCGCCAGCGGGTTTTGGGTACTGGTTCAAACGCTTACCATCAATAAGCGTCAGAGTACGACTTGCACCAGCATTACGTAAACTGATTGATGAAGCTGCAGGGGTAAAACCATGCACTTCTTGTGTAGTCATCGCACCCGTAGTTGAGGTGAGATTTTGAAGGGCATCTTGAATAGTGGTAAAGCCTTGCTTTGCCATATCATCAGCACTCAACACCGTGACAGGCGTTGCTGTTTCTAGGTCGGTTCTTTTAATACGTGAACCGGTAATTTGAATTCGTTCTACATCAGCGCCTTCTTCAGCTGCAAGAACTACTGGCGAACTGATGGCAGCGGTAAAAGCACCGCCTACCAATGCAATGCGAATTGCGTTGGCCAATCTTGTATTAAGCTGCATCTCATCTCTTCCTTATAACTTTTATTTAAACCGCGTTTTTATTTAGTAGATCTCATTGCTAACTTGTGAATTGCGTTAACGGGAGTTTGCGGAAAACGGATAAAACCATACTTATTCAACATAAACAACGGACTGATTACATGTGTTAGATGTTGCAATTGTTGCGCGCTAGGTTGTTTTTTGTGATCATTTGATTAACGTGGTTTTGAGTGTTGATATTGATTTTGGGCTTGACGGGGGACTTTGCTGAATAAGTTAAGAGATTTGTGTAAACAAACTTAATAAATATGTGTTTAATTGGTTATCTGTTTGTTGATTTGTTTATGGTGTGACTGAGGCCGGTTTAATTTAACCGAACTATCAATTGTTACAATATGCATCATTTTTACATTGGAAATTTAATGTTGCGCAATTGGATTTGTGAAGTTAATCACTATTTAACATGTGCTGTCATCGCCGTTGAAACGGCTGTTAGCTGGAGTCTTGTTTAAAAATGGAGGGTATTAAATGTTAAAAAAAGCCCTTGAAGGGCTTTTGGATAAGTTAACATGTTAAAGAAAGTTTAGATGGGCTTTATTTTGCATCGCAGTAATGTATGGCCTAAACCAATATTGTCGATATCCTCATCGACGTAAAGCCCAGCTTCATTGATCATTTTGAGCATATCTTTGCTGTGATACATTCGACTGTAGCCATTAGCAATAGCAGTAAAGTATAGCGAGGTTGCATTAACGCAATAAGCACCAGCTTCATAAGGCTGTCTATCCCAATAGGTTTCTAAAATACACAGTTCACTATTGGGCTTCATTGCAGCCACTGTGCGTTTTAATATTGTGATGATTTGCGGTTTAGAAAAACAGTCTAGAAATTGGCTCATCCAGTACAAGTCTGCATGCTGACAAAAAGGTTTAGTTTCATCTAACAAGTCAGTTTCAAATGGCAACACACGATCCGCAACGTTATTATTACGCGCGTTTTCCATTGCGACGGCGAGTTGCCCTGGTAAGTCCATAATGGTGACATTAACTTTGCTGTCAAAACTGGTACAAGCAAATGCCCATTTGCCGGTATTACCGCCAACATCAACGATATGCTCAGGCTTAGATTTAAAAATCATTGGCAGTAAACTGTCAAAAGCGTGATCAGAATAATAATGATCAAACTCAAACCAACTCCGCTTGATTTGCTCTGGCAATTGGCTTAATCCAGGGTAAATGGTTTCCCAATCACCCAAGTGTTTCAAACCGGCTGCTTTACCTTGTTTCAAGGACGCTTCAAGCTCAAACAAACCTTGATAACAGACATCATGAATGAAATTTAAATTTTTAGATGCCATGTCATCATGCAGTAGAAAATGGCCCGTTTTATCTAGGTGATAATGGTCATCTTTACACCAAAATAGTCCCATGCTGAGTCCCATATCCAGTAATACGTGGATGGCATATTCTGACAATTCATTACAATCTATAAGTTGTGGTAACGAAATGCCATTTTCACCCGCATCATCAACTTGTTTTAGAATGCCAAACTGGCTAAGACAACGAGCAACTTGAAAGCTGACAGGGGCAAAAGCAATTTTTTGTGCTTCAAATTTTGCCTCAAAAGCGGAGATTTTTTTAGGGGATTGGTAAAAAGACATAAAGTGAGTCAATTTCTTGCATTGTAATTAAGTGTGGCGATGTTAACAAACGCGATGAAATAAGAAATTGATCCAGCTCATGTGTTGAAATAAGACCTCATTCTGTCATTCTGTCATTCTGTCATGATTTAATCATGTAAATAGGATTATTCTTTCAAAGGGAATGCAATAGGGATTGTTAATGATTACCACGCAGAGACTGACACTCAGAGAGTTTACGCTAGAAGATGCTGAATTCATTTATCAGCTAATGAATTCACCACTGTATATCAAGTTCATTGGTGATAGAAATATCAAAAATCGAGATGATGCTAAGACTTTTTTATCGACTAAGCTCATTCCAAGTTATCAGCTTCACGGTTACGGTTTATACGCAGTTATTCGCAATGAAGATAAGGCGTTGGTCGGTATGTGTGGCTTAGTGAATCGAGATGGGCTTGAGCACACTGATATCGGTTTTGGCTTTTTACCCCAATATATGGGGATGGGCTACGGATATGAGTCGGCGAGGGCTGTCATGAATTATGCCAATGAAACCTTATCTCTTTCGCCTATATGGGCTATAACCAACCTACAAAACACCGCATCGATTAACTTATTAACAAAGCTTGGTTTGCTGTATCAGCAACAAATCTTATGGGGTGATGAGCAAGAACCGATATTACTATTGAGTACGCATGAAGTCAGTTCAGGTGAAATAAGTAGTGATTAACGAGATGGATATACAGCTTCATTTTTCAGCATAGATGAGTGGGAGATATTTAGCTTAATCAATCAGTGATTAATGCCAAGTACTATTAAGCACTATCACTCACGATAAAGCCCAGCAATTGCTGGGCTTTATTACAAACAATAATCATAAAAGGTGAGTTATGATTAATCGTTATTGAACGTTTTCGCTATCACCGAACTCACCCGCAAATAACGCAGATGATAAGTAACGCTCTGCTGCAGATGGCAGAATGACAACGATGTTTTTACCCGCAAATTCTGGCTTCTCAGCAATACGGTTTGCAGCGACGACAGCAGCACCAGAAGAAATACCCACTAAGATACCTTCTTCTTCCATTAAACGACGTGCCATTGCAATAGCATCGTCATTGCTGACCGCTTCAACAAGGTCAACTAAATCTAAATCTAAGTTACCTGGGATGAAACCTGCGCCAATACCTTGAATTTTATGAGGTCCAGGAGTTAATTCCTGACCTGCTTTAGCTTGTGCAATAACAGGTGAGTCAACTGGCTCTACTGCAACAGACACAAGATCTTTGTTTTTACTTTTTAAATAACGACTAACACCAGTAATCGTCCCACCCGTACCGACACCTGCAACAAATGCAGCGACTTCACCATCAGTATCATTCCAGATTTCTGGGCCGGTAGTTTTTTCGTGGATTTCAGGATTAGCAGGGTTGCTAAATTGACCTAAGATAAGGTACTTAGCAGGATCTGATTGACGGATCTCTTCAGCTTTATCAATCGCGCCTTTCATTCCTTTAGCGCCTTCAGTTAACACGAGGTTTGCACCTAACGCTTTTAACAGTTTACGACGCTCAAGGCTCATAGTATTAGGCATGGTTAGGGTTAGCTTATAACCACGAGCAGCTGCTACATACGCAAGTGCAATACCTGTATTGCCTGAAGTTGGCTCGACTAGCTCTACTTCTTTAGTTAGGGTGCCTTTCTTTTCAGCATCCCAAATCATATTTGCGCCGATACGACACTTAACACTGAAACTTGGGTTGCGAGCTTCAACTTTGGCTAACACTTTACCATTGCTTACTCGATTAAGGCGCACTAGTGGGGTATTACCTAGCGTATATGAATTGTCTTCGTAGATGTTGCTCATGGTTTGCTCCTATGTTTGCATTGTCTAATGATAATCGGTTTAAGGTGCTTTAACAGTGATAGTTTGTTATTCGTTATGCCTTTTAGTTATTAGGTTATAGCCAAATATATTAATAAAGCATTTTCTTATATAACAGTGTCTTAGTTATACACCCTTAATGAACATTGATGGTCTGACCATCGGTTAAAGCAGTAATTAATGCTTAGTGATTGGTTTAGAAGGTAATAGACTGAGGTTACAAAAGCGCAATTTATCCTCATTCCTGCTGGCTTATATTGATTATAGGTACCTATTGATCATTGAGTTATCAGCTTCATTTTTTTGAGTGTTTTTAGATAAGTTGTTGTTTTCCATCATATAGATACGGCAGACATAATATGAATAAAGTGGTTATTTCAGGAAGTGGTTTATATACACCGCCGCACAGTGTCAGTAATGAAGAGTTGGTTGAAAGTTATAATACTTACGTTAATGAACATAATCAGTTACATGAAACAGCGATTGCTGCTGGTGACGTGGATGCATTAGCTCACTCGTCAGCAGAGTTCATTGAAAAGGCATCTGGCATCAAAAGCCGTTACGTGATGGTCAAAGAGGGCATTTTAGACCCTAAAGTGATGATGCCATTAATTAAAGATAGGCCATCAGATGCGTTATCAATGCAAGCTGAAATCGGCATTGCTGCAGCAAAGCAAGCATTAGCGCAAGCAAAAGTGAATGCTGAAGACATTGATTTAGTGATTGTTGCCTGTGCATATACTCAACGTTCTTATCCGGCTATTGCGATAGAAATTCAGCAAGCCATGGGCACAAAAGGTTTTGCGTATGACATGCTAGTGGCTTGTTCATCGGCAACTTTTGCCATTGTTAATGCGGTTAATGCGGTTCAATCTGGTACAGCATCACGGGTATTGGTGATTAATCCTGAGATTTGTTCCCCACAAGTTAATTACCGAGATCGTGATAGTCACTTCATTTTTGGTGATGTGGCAACGGCAGTGGTTGTAGAGAAAGCATCCATTGCACAATCAGAACATGCTTTTAATGTGCTATCGAGTCAGTGTTTTACCGACTACTCAAATAATATTCGCAGTAACTTTGGTCACCTTAATCGCTGTGACCCAGTAGCAAGTAACGATAGTGACAAGTTGTTTCATCAACAAGGCCGTAAAGTGTTTAAAGAATTACTGCCAATGATTTATCAACATTTAGATAAACAGTTGTCGGAAGAGCAGATCCAAGCTAATGAATTTAAACGATTATGGTTGCATCAAGCGAATATAAATATGAATATGTTTGTAGTTCGTAAACTTCTCGGTGATAATGTTACAAAAAGTAAAGCTCCTGTGGTGCTAGATGAATATGCTAACACTGCTTCTGCCGGGTCTATTATTGCTTTTCATAAGTATAATCAAGACTTTAAAACTGGTGACTTAGGGCTATTGTGTTCATTTGGTGCTGGCTACTCTATTGGGAGCATCATTTTAGAAAAGACCTAATAGTAAATGGGTGAATTAATTGCGAATTCTGATTGTTGAAGATAATGAAGCGGTATCGAAGGTACTTCGGCATCTATTAATGCAAGACCTGCATTGTGAGGTAGATGTTGCCGCTGATGTCGCTTCAGCGAATGCCTTATTAGAACAGCACAAATACTTTGTCGTTGTAGCAGAGTTAAACTTACCAGATGCACCAGATGGCGAAATTGCTCAACTGGTGCTGATGTCTTATCAAACCCCTTGTATTGTCTTGTCATCTAACCTTGATTCTCGTCAGCGTAAGAAATTACTGAAGCTCGGTATTGCGGATTATGTATTAAAAGAAAACCGCTTTAGCTATGAGTATGTGGTGAAGCTGGTGGCCAGATTAGATCAAAATCAGCATGTAAAAGTACTGGTAGCAGATGATTCAGTCGTGAGCCGTAAATTCGTTAAAGTCCTTTTAGAACAGCAATTATTTACTGTATTAGAGGCCTGCGATGGCGCAGAAGCGATTCAAGTGCTGAACGACACGCCAGATATTCAGTTACTTATTACTGACTACAATATGCCGAATGTTGATGGCTTTGAATTAATCCTTAAAGTGCGTGAAAAATTCAGCCGTGAAGATTTGGCGATTATTGGTTTGTCGAATGATACTGATGAAAGCTTATCTGCACGTTTTATTAAAAATGGCGCCAATGACTTTTTGCAAAAACCATTTGTACATGAGGAGTTTCATTGCCGTGTATTAAATACCTTAGACTCGCTCGATATGCTGCGCAGTTTATGGGAGCAAGCCAACCGAGATTATCTGACTAAGGCGTATACGCGTCGTTATTTTTTCAAGCAACATGAAAAAGATGTCAATGAAGCAGGGCAGTTTGCTTTAGGTTTAATCGATATTGATTTCTTTAAAAATGTGAATGACACCTATGGCCATGATGTCGGCGATCAAGTGTTATTTGAGTTCGCTAAGCGATTAAAAAATGCCTTTGGCCAACATTTTACCGTAGCACGATTTGGTGGTGAAGAGTTTGTTGTTGCATTTAAGGGCTTAGATGGCGATCGCGCATTCACTGTCATGGATAAGTTCAGACAACAAATTGACGAGCAGCTTTTTATTACTGATGCGGGTGAGCTAAAGATTAATTTTAGTTGCGGTATTGCCAGTGCTGAAAGCACTGATAGTAACTTAGATACTTTACTTCATCGTGCGGATTTAGGCTTATATGAAGCGAAAGAAGCGGGCCGTAATAGAGTGATTTTTTAGTGTGAATTAATGATGATTAATTCATGAATTAGACACAGATAAAAAGGACTGCCATGGCAGTCCTTTTTGTTTTTTCATTCCAGTCTACTACTTATAATTTAATTATTTTATCGATTAAAGCAACCACGCGTAGCTGACTTTCATAAAGTAGGTTTTGTCTTTTTGGGTTAAAGAGTCGATATCATCATTGGCAATTAAACCGTCTGAGTACCCCAAATAAAACACACTTTGTGGATTAAGTTTATAACCGTATAAAATTTCATTACCTAGATTTTGGTATTGTTCATTAGGCGACTGATGTAAATATAAATCAGTATCACGTTCAATGTCGGTATAGACACTGGTTAAACGTAAAAAACTATTTAGTGTAATTTGCCAGTTAAGGCGAAGGTCAGTTAAATTTGCGGTAAATAAACGGCCTTCATCTACATCCAATGATTGGTATTTGTGATTAACGTCTAAGATGATTGATTCAGTGATTTTCCACTCAACACCTGGGTTGAACATGGTTAAAGTCGCAGGGCGATCGTTGGCATAATCAATGTCATCACCGTAGTTCATATCAAACTCGAGCTTAAGTGATTCAATTGGCACAAAGTTGGTATAAAACCACATTAAATCTAACGTATACATTGTGGTGTTATCGTCAATGGCTAATGATGAGCTGTCTTGACGACGACCAACACGGTCTTTATGGACAAAGCCACTGGCGATATAACTTTGCCAGCCGCCATTCAGTCTGATGGCCGCTTCTGCTTCTTGTTCAATTTTTTCATTGTTTTGGTTATGGGTAATATCCCAATCACCACCAAATTCAATTTTGTTAAAGAAACTGTCAGTTGGGTACCAATAATAATTACCGCCAGCGACAAACTTGCTTGCATCAATACGTTCAATAAAACCTAAATCCGCTCTAAAGTCCTCTCCAATTGATTCATAACGAGAGAAAGCGCGCCAATTGCGTTTTTCATGCTCATAGCTAACACGGTACATATTGTCAGAAAAGTTATCTTGTTTTTTGGTACGCAGTACTCGCTCATTGTAATCACAATTACCAAGCTCACAGTCCTGTGGCGGAGTTGAGCAATCATCACCGTTACAAAACTGCTGAAAGAAATCATCAGGATACTCAGTATCTGAAAACACATACTGTGCGGTAAAGGTGTCTTGGTCGGTTGGCTGCCACTTAGTATCAAGACTGGCCACATAGTTATGATAATTCTCAGATTGCTTTGCCGTGACTAAGCCGCCAAATGAGAGTTCTTTACTGGGGTCGAAACGATAACGAGCAGCAAGGTTATAGCTTTCTTCATCAATGGTGGCCACATCAGAGCTTAAGTTGCCAGGCACTAAAAACTGCGTTTTCTCATCGTTAGCAGCCAGCACAGCAAGGGTGTGATCATCGGTTTTGCTGGTGAGTTTTACTCCGTAATCAGGAGAGCTGATATTACGGGTGTGTAGTAAACTTAACTGAGTATCGAAATAGTCTTTATTATCTAAGAAGAAAGCACGTTTTTCTGGATAAAAAAGAGCGAAATTATTATTTACATCTAACTGACCCGAATCGGCTTCAACCTGTGAAAAGTCTGGATTAATGGTGGCATTTAATAAGGTTGTTGGCGTAATTCCCCAACGTAAGTCGAGGCCGACTTCAACGTTATCTTCATCTTCCCAAGGTTGATTAGGGTTAAGCTCTCGCTGACTATTACGAGAGCCCACAACAGAAGGAGTAATTTGAATATCTTGCCCTTGCTGGGCCCCAGCAAGACCTGTAGCGGTACCTAGCTGACATAACTGACAAGATACATTACGGTCAATCTTGTGGCTTGAAATTCTATGGGTTTCGTTACGAGGGTAAAAACGTACTAGTTCTATTCCCCAAGTTTGAATATCTTTATTGTCATCAAAATTGAACAGTCGCAGTGGCAATTCTACTTCGACTTGATAGCCTTGGTCAGTCAGCTTGCCGCTGCTGTACCAAATACCATCCCATGCATCGCTTTCTTCACCCGTTAATTCATTTTCTATAGAGTCATTTTGTACGCCATAAGGGTTAATAAAAAACTGATAGGCAAGGCGGGCGTTATTAAACGTATCCAGTTTGATCCCGACTTGGTCATCACCCCAAGAGTTATCTCGGTCGCGTAAATTGGCTCTTATTTTTGATGGGTCAACATCATGGGCTATAAAGGCAACAAATAAGCTGGTTTCAGTGGCGAAAATTTTCGCATCAGTGCTCACTGGCGCAGGGATGTTTTCACCTGGTGAGGTTTCGTAATTGAGCTGGACTGTTGCCGCTTGTTGCCATTGAGGCTCTGATAAGTCGCCATCAATCTCAACACCTTGAGATAAAGTGGGAATGTTAACTGTAAATTGGCTGGGATCACCGGCCGAAGCAGGTGTTGATATGGCGCTACTCGCCAATAAAATTGCATAACAAAGAGTCTGAATCGTAAAGGTTTTATTCACAAGTCACGCTGATTTAAAATTAGTTTGCGCAATTGTCGCAAAAACGCCGTTAAATATCGTTAATTATTTGTAGCTTAATGGTTTCAAATTGTTACAGCGCTTTGCAGAAAAAGAGAGTTGGCGTATCAAAAGCTTAAATCACTCGAAGTAAAAACACTAAAAAGCCCCAACATTGCGCTGAGGCTTTCATTTATTTCTTTGATAAACAAGGCTTCTAAAACTGAGGTATTTGTTACTTAGCCTTATTAGTTCAGCTTTATTCTGGTGCTATTTCTGGGTGCTTATATGCTTCTCGATATTTGTCGACCCACATAGCGGTTGCACCGCATATTGCCACAGGCATCACGATAAAGTTCACAATAGGGATCATTGAGAATAACGTTACGGTAGCGCCAAAGGTATAACTGGTTCCTTTGGTTTGGCTGAGGGCGAACTTCATATCGTTAAATGGCACTTTGTGGTTATCAAATGGAAAATCACAATATTGAATGGCCATCATCCAAGCACTAAACAAAAACCATAAAATTGGCGCAGCGGTTTGGCCAACCACTGGAACGATAAATAAAACTAAAAAGATTAATGCTCGTGGCAAATAGTATTTAAGTTTTATCCATTCGCGTCCGAGAATACGTGGTAAATCTTTAATTAAATCAATTGTAGTACCCGAGTTTAATGACTTACCAGTCAAGTGCATTTCCACTTTTTCAGCTAACAACCCATTAAATGGCGCAGCAATCCAGTTCATCACTGAGCTAAATACAAATGACATCACCACCAGTAAACTAATAATCGCTAGAGGCCACAAGAAAAAGTTGAGCCAAGTAAGATACTCAGGGATTTGGCTATTCATCCAGCCAAAAAGATCGTCTAGTTTACCTACGGCAAAATAGATCGCGGTTGAAAACAAGATTAAGTTAACCATTAATGGAATGAATACAAAAGTACGAAGACCTGGCTGTTTAATCAGCTTAAAGCCATCTAGAAAATAGTTAACGCCACTTTTTACGGGTTGGATTGCCATCTAATACGTCCTTGAAAAAACTGCTTATTACTGATTGTGGTGACGCATTGGTCGGAAAACAAGCCTTAAAGTGTGTTTAAGTCATAAAAATCGTTACAAAATGCAGCGCGATTGGTAAAGTTAGTCATATAAGTCTTTCTTATAAAATAATACTTTTCATCCTTACGGACGACCAAACAAGCACAATGCGATTAAAACAAATAAAACTTGCTGGCTTTAAGTCGTTTGTTGACCCAACAAAAATTCCCTTTAACCAACCCCTTACGGCGATTATTGGCCCGAACGGCTGCGGCAAGTCCAATGTGATTGATGCTGTGCGTTGGGTACTTGGGGAAAGCAGTGCCAAACATTTACGTGGCGACTCAATGATGGACGTTATTTTTAACGGTTCCAGTGCCCGTAAACCCGTATCTGTCGCCAGTATCGAGCTCAGTTTTGAAAACCTAGATGGCAGATTGTCGGGCCAATATGCCAGTTATCAAGAAATCTCTGTTAAGCGCCAAGTGAGTCGTGAAGGCGATTCGAATTATTTTCTCAATGGTCAAAAATGTCGTCGCAAAGATATTACTGATCTATTTATGGGAACAGGTCTTGGACCGCGCAGCTATGCCATTATTGAGCAAGGGACCATTTCAAGACTGATTGAGTCTAAACCTCAAGAATTAAGAGTCTTCATAGAAGAAGCGGCAGGAATATCTCGTTACAAAGAACGTCGTCGTGAAACAGAAAACCGCATTCGACATACCCGTGAAAACCTTGAGCGTTTAAACGATATACGACTAGAACTTGGCAGCCAGTTAGAAAAATTAGATCAGCAAGCACAAGCTGCAAAACAATATCGAGAGCTCAAACAACAAGAGCGTGACTTACATGCTCAGCTGTTAGTCATGCGTTATCAAGAACTGCAAAATCAAACCGATGGCTTAGCCAAAGAAATGCAGCAGCTTGATGTTAGCATTGCAGCCGCCAATGCTGATGGCGAAAGCACTGAACTCACCGTTACACAATTAACATCTCAGTTAGCTGATTTATCAGATTCGGAGCAAAACCTTGTTGCGCAGTTTTATCAAGCTGGAACCGAGCTTGCTAAGCTTGAGCAGCAATTAAAGCATCAACAGCAACAAGACTCTCAGCTTGAAAAACAATTACAAGACATAATCAATCAACAAGGGGTTGCAGCAGAAGAGCTGCAGGCTCTGACTGTACAAGAAAAGCAGCTTACTCATCATGTTGCAGAGCTGATGCCTGCTTTAGAGCTTGGCGAAAATGAATTGCAAACCATTGACGAGCAGTTACAAGATGTTGATGAAAAAGCTTCTGATCTTCAACAACATTTAAGCGTGTTATCGGATACGGTATCTAATGCAAAAATGGAAGCTGCACTGACTCAAAACAAATTACAGCATCAGCAATTGAGTTTATCTCAGCAACAGCAGCAATTGATTGAGCTCAATACAGAGCAGCAACACAATAATGATGAGAATAATCAAGCTGAGTTAACTGAACTCGATAGGCAAATAAAAGCATTTACCCAGCAGCTTGAAATAGAAGATGAAGTAAAACATCAGCTCTCTGAAGAGCTGGCGATTAAGCAAGCAAGTTTACAGCAGATCAGTGAGCAGTATCAGCAAAACAAACAACATTTAACCTCAGTGGTTGCCCGTCATGAGTTAATTGATCAGTGGCTAAGCAATAATGAACCCGAAGATCGTCAAGCACTATGGCAAGTTGTTGAGGTGACCCAAGGTTGGGAGCAAGCGGTTGATTTAGTTCTTCAAGGTGTACTTGCTGCTTCAGTGCAAAAAGAGTCATTAAATACTGATGTAGCTGTGAAAGATGATTTAGGTTTTAACCTACGTGAATCTGCCTATATAACTGAGCAATTAAGCGCACCAGTTAATTTAAGCCCATGGTTAGAACAAGTGATTTGGGCTGACAGCATCGGTCATGCGAAACAATTATTGACGACGAGTGAAGCAACCAATGAACACGCATTAATCGCTAGTAAAGATGGCTATCTAATTGGTCATGGCTTTGTTATCACAAAATCTGAAGGTAAACAGTCAGAGCTTGCACTGAAAAATGAACGTCAGCAACTGTTGACTCAAATTGAACAATTACAAGATCAATTATTCAATGAGCAAGTGTCTGTGAGTGAGTTAACACAGCAAGTTGCCGATGTTCATGCTCAAATGAGTGCGGCGCAAGCAAAATGTCATCAGTTGCAGCTTGAGTGCAGTAAGTTTGATGCTCAACGTCAAAGCCTGCTTAAGCAGCAACATGATAATCAACGTAGGCGAGCAAACCTGGATGAACAGGTAGCAAACTGCATCAAACAAATTGCTCTTGGTAAACGCAATGTAGAACAGTTAACCGCAGAAACTGAGCGACTTAGCCAGTTACATCAACAGCAGGTGACTGAACAGCAAAAAGCTAATGAAGACTGGCAAACCACAAGTCATCAATTGCGTGAGTATAAAACTAAACGAAGCCAGCATGATCGAGAGGTCTCGCTTTTGCGCCAGCAATTGCAAAAATTGCAAACTCAAGCTGCGGTGACGCAAGCACAGCTCACTAAACAGCAGCAGCAATGTGATGTATTGGTAGAACAAGCTAGCCAGTTGAGCTTGACTCAACTGCAAAGCAGTGAAAGTTTAGGTGATAAACAGCTGGAACAACTTCAGCAACAGCTTGCTCAGCAGCTTGATATTCAGCAATCAAAGCAACAATTGTTAAATTCAAACCGTACTCAACAGGCTGAGCTACAATCTCGGCTAGATAGTGCGGTATTGATTCAAAAACAACAGCTTGGTGGACTTCAAAACTTGACTCAAACTCTCAGCGGGTTAAAGTTACGTCGTGAAGGTTTAAAAGGTCAGGCAAATGGCCAATACCAATTGCTTGAAGAGCAACAAATAAATATTCAGGCGGTGCTAAAACAGATCCCTGAAGCAGCTAAAGTCAGTGCTTGGCAGAAAGATCTAGATAAAGTTAGAGCTAGAATTAGCCATTTAGGGGCAATTAACCTTGCCGCTATTGAAGAATTTGAGCAGCAAAGTGAGCGTAAAGCCTATTTAGATAATCAGGATGATGATTTAAATAAAGGCTTAGCGAGCCTTGAAGAAGCTATTCGAAAAATAGACAAGGAAACCCGCAGTCGATTTAAAACGACTTATGATGCGGTTAATGCTGACTTATCAAAATTGTTCCCGAAAGTGTTTGGAGGCGGTAAAGCTTACCTTGCATTAACTGATGATGACTTACTTGAAACGGGTGTGACCATTATGGCGCAACCACCAGGTAAGAAGAATAGTACAATTCACCTTCTTAGTGGTGGAGAAAAAGCGCTAACCGCTTTATCATTAGTATTCGCCATATTTAGGCTCAATCCAGCACCTTTTTGCATGTTGGATGAAGTTGATGCACCTTTAGATGATGCCAATGTTGAGCGCTTTTGTCGCTTACTAAAAGAGATGTCACAAAGTGTGCAATTTATTTATATCAGCCACAATAAAATAACGATGGAAATGGCTGATCAATTAATAGGTGTCACTATGCATGAACCGGGCGTTTCACGTATAGTCGCAGTAGATATCGATGAAGCGGTGGCACTAGCCGACGCGGAATAAACAGGATTACAGGGTCACCAATGGAAGATTTTCAACTGGTTTTGTTTGTACTAGGTGCAATAGCAATTATCGCAGTACTAGTTCATGGTTTTTGGTCAATTCGTAAACAACAACCTAAAACACTAAAAGACAACCCAATGACTGGGTTTTATAAAGATCAATCACAGCAACGTGACTCACAAGGTTTTGATGCCGATGGTATTGGTGAAGTAAGACGTGTTAAAAGTGACGATGACGATGATACTGTCACTGCAAACGACACTGCAAATATCACTCCGCCACTAATGCAAACAGGGACTTCGCATAACGATGTTGAAGTCAATGAAGCGGGCTCTAAAAAGGGCATTGGGTTACAAAATCAATCGGCTGTAAATGCTCAAGCACCAAGTTATAATCCTGGCCGCAAAGAACCGGTATTAAAAACCGCCGCTGTAGAGCCACAAATTTCTGCTGAAACAGTCAATGAAACTGCAGCCCAAGAGGTTGAAACGCATGTTCCAACTCAACAGGCGTTATTTGCTGAAGACAGTTTTGAACCTGCCCAGCAAGTTGTTGGTGCCTCAACCAGTACAAAAGCGACGACAACAGAGAATACCGTTATACTTGATCTCACCGCTGAAAATTACCAAACACATGATAACGCCTATGTTGAAGATACCTATGTAGATGAAACTTCGGTTGATTTTGGCGCCGAAGCTCACACAGAACAAGTTATTGCACAGCCAGCCCCAGTAGAGCCTGCTATTTCGCAACCTGTGGCCGAAACAGAAGAGCCATTAGGCGATCCACAAGATGTATTAGTGCTACACGTTATCGCACGTGATGGCGAGCAACTCCATGGCGCAGAGCTATTACCTTGCTTATTATCATTGAACTTTAAGTTCGGCGATATGGACATATTCCATCGTCATCTAGATAACGCTGGCAATGGTAAAGTACTATTTTCTATGGCGAACATGCTAAAGCCGGGCGTATTTGATCCTGATAATATGGAGCAGTTTGTTACTCAAGGTGTGGTGTTATTTATGACGCTTCCTTGTCATGGTGATCCATTAATGAACTTCTCCATTATGCTTAATTCAGCACAGCAACTGGCTGATGATTTAGGCGCAGAAGTGATGGACGATAAACGTTTAGCCTGGACTGAAACCAACAAACAACAATATTTAGCTAGAATTAGGGCTGTATCTTAACCCCTAATTAGATTTAACCTTTTTAAATGAGGCCGCACTTGCGGCCTCATTTGTCTTTAGATGAGTGATTTTATGCAAGACATTAAAAACGAACTACAGCAAATCAGCAGTGAACTTCATGGTCATAACATTCGTTATTATGTTGATGATGCGCCAAGCATTCCAGATGCAGAATACGATAGGTTAATGCAGCGCTTAATCGCCATTGAAACCGCTCACCCTGAATTAATCAGTAGTGATTCTCCGACACAACGCGTTGGCGGTGCACCACTGGCTAAGTTTGATCAAATCACTCATTTAAAACCGATGCTGAGTTTAGATAACGCCTTTGAAGAGGCAGATTTTGAAGCATTTAATAAGCGTATTACCGATAAAGTGGATACGGTAAGTTATTGCTGTGAGCCAAAGCTTGATGGCTTAGCAGTCAGTATTTTATACCGTAATGGCATATTAGAGCGTGCAGCGACCCGTGGCGATGGTGCAGTGGGTGAAGATATTACTGACAATGTCCGTACGATTAATTCTGTGCCACTTAAACTCCGTGGTGATAACTTTCCTGAATTACTAGAAGTGCGCGGTGAAGTGATTATGCCCAAAGCGGCATTTGATGCATTAAACGAGCGTCAGTTAAGTAAAGGGGATAAGGCATTTGTTAATCCGCGTAATGCTGCTGCAGGTAGCTTGCGTCAATTAGACAGCAAAATCACCGCGACCCGAGCATTAGGCTTTTATGCATACGCACTGGGTGTCGTTGAAGGTGAAGTTGCCCCTTTAGCTGATAGCCATTTTGGCCAATTGAACCAGTTAAAAGACTGGGGGTTACCTTTAAGCCAAGAAGTTAAAGTGTGCAGCACACTGCCTGAAGTCTTTGCCTACTACGCTGATATTATGGCCAGAAGAAGCGCACTGTCTTATGAAATTGATGGTGTGGTGATTAAGGTCAATGACATTGCCAAGCAAATGACTTTGGGCTTTGTTGCGCGTGCTCCGCGCTGGGCAATTGCTTATAAATTCCCCGCGCAAGAAGAAATGACCTTACTTGAAGAGGTCGATTTTCAGGTGGGCCGTACTGGTGCGGTCACGCCTGTAGCTCGCCTTAAGCCTGTATTCGTTGGCGGTGTCACTGTATCGAATGCCACATTACATAATGCCGATGAGATCGCTCGTTTAGGCGTAAAAGTGGGTGATACTGTGATTATTCGCCGCGCGGGAGATGTAATTCCGCAAATCGTTGCTATTGTGCCTGAAAAGCGTCCAGAAGATGCTAAAGATATTACATTTCCAAGCCAGTGCCCAGTGTGTCAGAGTTTAGTTGAACGTCTTGAAGGCGAGGCTGTTGCCCGTTGTAGTGGCGGGCTTTTTTGTGAAGCGCAACGAAAAGAAGCCATCAAACATTTTGCCTCACGTAAAGCGCTTAATATCGATGGTATGGGTGATAAAGTGGTTGAGCAGCTGATTGATAAAGAACTGGTGCAAAGCCCAGCAGAGCTGTTCACCATTACCGCATCAATGGTCACTATGCTTGAGCGAATGGCAATGAAATCAGCCACTAAATTAATTGCCGCAATAGATGATGCTAAAACAACGACCTTGTCGCGCTTTATTTATGCATTAGGTATTCGTGAAGTAGGTGAAGCAACAGCGGCTAATCTTGCAAGTCATTATAAAACCTTAGATGCAGTAAAAGCTGCGAATGTAGATGAGTTGATGGAAGTGGACGATGTAGGTGCTATCGTGGCAAAACATATTAGTCACTTTTTTGCTCAGCCACATAACCTTGAAGTAATAGATAAGCTCATTGAAGCAGGGGTCAATTGGCCTGCAATAGAAGCTGTCGATGAAGCAGAGTTAAGCCTTAAAGGTCAAACATGGGTATTAACGGGTACGTTAACTCAGTTAAACCGAAATGATGCTAAAGCGCAATTACAGGCAATGGGCGCCAAAGTGGCTGGGAGTGTCTCAAAAAATACTGATTGTTTAGTTGCTGGTGAAGCAGCAGGCTCTAAACTTGCTAAAGCACAGGATTTAGGCATTAAAGTCATGAATGAAGATCAACTACTGGCATTACTAAACGGTTAACTAATTATTGATTTGAGCTCAACTCGCGATGGTGGGTTGTGCTCTGCAAAAGTCTCAAATGTCATTAAATTAAATTCAGTAAGCTTATACTTTTGGTTTACACTGGTTTTGCGGTGTAGATTTAACCCATTGCTTGTTTTATGAGGATTTGCCCTCATGTTTACTAGATAAGTAAAAGATTTAAAAATCTTAATCGTTAATAAGCTAACAATAGGTATTCAGTGAATTTCAGTAATATCACTTGGCTAGATGACAAAGGCCACATTAAACCGCCCATTTTTTTGTATTTGATACTGATATTTCTTGCTCGTGGTTGGTGTGTTTTTGCGGCGTCGTTAACGCAGTTCAACGACCGAACAGGATTAGTCAGATTATTTTACCCTGACAAAATCGATTTCTTAATGGCGTTAGTGGCAGGTGTCGGTGCCGTTATTATATATGCATTGGTTATCGCAGAAAGAAAACGAGCCCCTCAGTTTGCTAGGCCATTATTTAATAAGATTAAATATGGACTTTGGCTATTATTAGCCGTCGATGCCATAATATTAAATCAACGGCTTATGCATGATGACTTTTTGTTTCGAGTGAGCTTTGCATTAGATGCGTTATTTATCTTTTGGTCTTGTATTTATTTACTTAAATCAAAACGGTTGAACTATTATTTTAATGATTGGCAACAAGAGACAAACTATCAGCAAGCAGAAAGCCTAAAAGAGCAAGAGCAACCACAAGAGCCAACTTCTGCGCTTGATACGGATAATGATAAACAGCTGTTAGAACAAGCGGTCGATGATCATCATATTAAACATTATAATCGACCAAGAAACAGCAGTGCGTTAACGCAACCATTAGCACAATCATCGTCACAGCAATCGTCACAGCCATTAACAGCAAATATTGAAAGTACTGATGAGAAGACTGATAGCAAATAAGCTTAAAGAGTAGGGCGCTAACCCTACTCAGTGCAATTACCCAATGGATTAAATGGATATTTCGAAGGTAAGCAATAGTGTCAAAAACGGAATCAATTAACATACCTTTGTCACAACTAGTGGTTGGCTTAACAGTCAAACTGCCCCTTTCGTGGTTCAATAACCCCTTCTTTAGAAACAAAGTCCCAGTGACCTCTCAAGCCGAAATCGAATTGATAAACAGTTTAGATATTACATATGTCACCGTGATTGATGGCATGCATTTACTGGCTAATGATGAAGAGATAAAAGACGTTGTTGTAGAAGATGCTGTTCCAGAATTTGATATCCAAGGTGCAATAAAGAAATCCGTTCATTCAGGTCAGAAAAGGTTTAACCAAGCAGCAAGTGATCTCAGGCCGGCTTTCAGTAAGGTCGTCAGCGACCCACAATTATCTTATCGTGAATCGGCGAGTGTTGTTGAGCAATTGATGACCCATCTTTTGGAAAGCAAGCAACCTGAAATTGTTTTTGTCACCAGTGTGGATAAAGAGCCCAGTCTAACTCAGCACAGTGTGTCAGTGGCTGTGCTATCTATGATGATGGCCAATAGTCTTGGTCTTAGTCACAGTGAACTTCGTGATTTAGCCTTGGGTTGCGTGTTCCACGATATTGGCAAGCTCAAAATCCCAGACGCAATTAGACGTAAACGCAAGGATTTAACTACTGTCGAAATAAACTATATGAAAACCCACCCTAATCTTGGTTATGAAATGCTAGACAGAAGTGGGCTATTTCCAGCGCCAATGTTAGACATTGTATTGCATCACCACGAGTGTCTTGATGGCAGCGGTTATCCGAATAAGCTGAATGAAGTCAAAATTCCTAAACTGACTCAAATAGCGGCACTGGCAAATGATTATGCAGGCTTGTTGCTTAAAACAGGCTCACCGCAAGTTGCCCTTGGTACTCTCTTTAAAACCCGTGTGGGTAAGCATGGAAAAGACCTTATTCAAGTGTTGGTAAAAGTGTTGGGCATTTACCCTCCGGGTTCGATTGTGAAATTATCAGACGGTTCTATTGCTAAAGTCATGATGACGTCAAGAGATTCAAAACAACCTCATGTTTATAGCTGTAATGATCGCGGCGGCCAAGCCGTGTTTCGTTGTTTAACTGATGAAGATGTCAGTGTTGTAGAAACGGTTAAAGCCGACTCTTTGTCAGAGAAAGTTGTTAGCACCTTGCAAGTGCAAAGTCCTGTGTGTTTTTATCCAAGTCATATCATTGAGTGAGCGATTTAATGGTTTATTGAATCACTAAATAAATTTACTTTAAATTCATCGCCTCGCTCATCTCACCATTTTAAACACGGAAAAATCATGAATAAAGTTGCAATTGTCGGTTGTGGTTGGTTTGGTCTGCCTTTAGCTAAAGCGTTAGTGAGTGCTGGAATAACCGTTGCTGGTACTAAAAGAAGCCCAGAGGGTTGCGATGAACTTTCCCTGAATGGCGTTACGCCTTTTGAACTGGATTTGAGCCTGATTAACCAACAAACTCTTGCTCAAGATTGTATTCGCTTAACCCCTTTATTGAACGCAGAAGTGCTGATTGTGAATATTCCACCAGGCCTTAGGCGGGGTGAGAACCAATATCTAAATCATATTGAGCGCCTACATCAACTCATTGATGGCCGAAATTATAAGCGGGTAATATTTATCAGTACGACGGGGGTGTACCCTTCTAGCGATCAACATATGCATGAAAATGATGCTCAAGCTTATGACGATAAAAGTGCAGTTTTGCTCAAGGCTGAGTCTTATTTTACTGCGATGAATAATAGCTGCATTATTCGCTTTTCAGGTTTAATAGGCCCTAAAAGGCACCCTGGTAAGTTTTTTGCTGGAAGGCAAGATATTGCAGGTGGGAATGTAGCGGTGAACCTTGTTCATCTTGATGATTGTATTCAGGCTATTAAAGCCATTCTATCTGCAACTGAGCAAGGTAAACCAGTCGCGAGCATATATAATTTAGCAGCACCTCATCACCCAACAAGAGCGGAGTTTTATCGGGCTGCAGCGATTCATTTAGGTTTGAGCGCTCCTGAATTCAATCAACAAACATTACCGAGTAAAACAATAATCGGCGATTTAATTTGCAAGCAGCTTGGTTTCAACTATATTCATCCGGATCCTGTCAGTATGCTCGACGCCTGCTAATAGGAATTGAGTTAGCCTTTACATGAGTCGGTGGGTTTTAAGATTGGTATTAATTCATGTTCAGGTATAATAGCCGACATATTTATGAGCAAAGGCCAATATCCAATGAGCAGCGAAGTTGCAGAATTCCCACTATTAAGTGGTGATGAGTTTGTAGAGTTATATAAAGTATTAAAAGTACAAGGTTTAGTAGATGGCGGCGGCGCAGCTAAGCACGTTATCTCTGAAGGTTTCGTTAAAGTAAATAACGAAGTTGATACTCGCAAGCGTAAGAAATGTGTTGTGGGCGATGTCATTGAATTCAATGGCGAGTTCATTAAAATTGTTGCTAGTGCATAAGGACAGAATAATGCAATTCCCTGATGATGATAATGGTAAAATGTTAGCCGCAATGGCTGAATCTGGCATCGATTTATCGGTAGCCTTGGATGTTGACTTCTTTCTTATTTTTGATGACCAACGCGATGCAGAGTCTGCACTTGAAGCGTTAGCTCAAAAAGATGTTAACGGTGAGCTTGAGCTGAACTTCAGTGAAGAAATCGAAAAGTGGGAGCTGATTGTTTGTTTAAACATGGTGCCTACTTATGATGATTTAGTCGCAAAAGAAATAGAGCTAAACACGTTTGCACAAGAGTTTGATGGCATGACTGACGGGTGGGGCGTAATGCAACATCAAGAAGGTGATGATGAGTTTGCTGACGATGATCATGAAAGTGGTCATTGTTCACACACTCATTAATACCATCAAACTAACAGATGGTTATATCATTTTCTGCAGAAAATACTGCAAGAAATATGAAGATTATTCAGTTAGATAATTGATTCATCATTTAACCCATTAATCACTGTTAAGTTAATGAAAACAAAAACCACCTTTTAGGTGGTTTTTTTGTGTCTTTCTATTATAGGATGTAGCCATATGCAGAAGATAGATAACAATAATTATTAATGGAGTCGCATTCTCAATGGCAAGACATATTAGTTTTGGTACCCCAGTCAACGACGCCGAACGTTGGGCATTTTCTCTTTTATCCGACGAACTCCCAGAAGATTATTTACTCCTAACCAATGTAGAGATCCCTACTCATACCGGTCAAGCGATGGAAGTCGATGCGCTCGTTGTCGGTGAATTTGGCGTCTATGTTGTCGATGTGAAAGGCTATATTGGTCGCTTAAATGCTGGACTTCACGCGTGGTCTTTAGATGGTCGCCATGTGGACAATAGCTTGTCGAAAGCCAATTATGTTGCACGGGTTTTAGCCGGAAAATTAAAGAACAAAATTCCTGTTGGTGTATATGCGCCTTGGTGTCAGGGCATGGTATTTGTCACTGGCCGAAAAGGCGAAGAAATCCTTGTAGAGAAAGACACTGGTAAACTGAGTATTTACACCCCTGCAAAAATTATCGCTGCGCTAACCAAAGAATGGGGCTTAACAGCGCCTCATATTCATCCTGTTACCGAAACCCAAAAAGAAATGGTGTTAGATACGATAGGCCAGGTGGCATTAGTTGAGCAGCGAAATAATAAAATTCAGGACTTTATTAAACTCAAATGTTTATTCTTACAGCAAGGCTTAGAGGTCTGGCAGTCAGAATATAATCCAGGTGGTTGGACTGCGCCCTGGTTATTGAAGATATTAGTAACAAGCCAGTTTGAAGATGCTATTGAAGCGAACTCCCATGAGCAAAAGTTGCGTGATGAATTTAAGCGCATTCAGTCGCTGTCAGGCTGTAGCTGTGTGCCATTTTGTGCGCCATTAATTCAAGACGGTGAGCAAGTGGTGCTACCGATTAGAATGCCGCGAGGCGTACCACTTAATATTTTCGATATTGAGCAACAAACCACTTATCAATTATTAGAAATCTTACGACGCAGTGTCACGGGACTTCAGCAAATCCATCGCCGTGGATACACCATTGGTGGTTGGGCTGAAAACTGTATTTTTATCTCAGAAGATGCAGATGTAGAATTTATTGATATTAAAGACTCTCTTAATACCAGCGAAGATATTAAAGCTTATGCCAAAGCATTTCTGGAACTGGCCGAGAAAACGCTCCAACCACGTATTTATCAATGGTATCGCGCAGCTGCCAAAGGCAGCACAATCGATTTAGATGCAATTCGTTGCGATTTATCTGCCCTAATTGATTTAGGTGTGTGTGATACTTTGCCGCAAAAAATCGACGTTGAACAAGGCGCAGTGGTTGACCATCATTACCGCTTAGACAAATTCATTTCAGCAACATCACGAAGCCAACTCTGGCGTGCTATGCACCTTCAAGGTAATTATCCATGTTGTGTGAGCGTTTACCAAGATGTTGATAATCAATGGCACACTTTAAGTAATATGTACCGCAGTTTAGCTAAAATCTATCACCCGCATGTTGAGCGTGTTTTAGCTTTTGGACAGTTACCTCAATCAGATGATTTATTTATTGCAAGGGATTGGGTACAAGGTGTCGGTCTTGATGAAGTACCATCGATTGAAGTTGGCCAACCACGTTTGTGGTTCGTGCAACTACTTACGGCATTACAGTACCTTCACAGTCTTGATATCCACCACGGAGCAATTTGTCCTAAAAATATAATCTGCCGTGATGAAAAAGCCACTCTGGTGAATTTTGGTATTGGTTCTGATATTGCTGCAAGCCATTATGCTGCTCAATACGCGGATCCTAATTTATGGTCGGTGGAAGGTGATGCAGAAAAAGATTTGTATGGTTTAGTGGCAAGTTTTATTGATGCAATGGCGCCAGACTCGATTAAGCAAGGCTCTGGGGCTGATGCGATATTAAGGGCGCTGGAACAATATGATAAGCAATGGCTTGGTGAAGCGTTTTATGAGGCTTGCCATAAGATTTTGAGATTTGAGCTCAGAATTGTGCCTAACATGAGTTATGCCAAGCAGTTAGGGTTAGATGAATTAGAACTAGAGAACTCAGGTTTATAACACTTAAATTTATAACATGCCTTATTCAGTGCGGCTGATAAACAATGATGTGGTTAGAGTCTTAAGGATAAATACTAACCACAATCAAAAGGCAATAACGTAAAACAATCAACGAGGGAAACGATGATTATTAACCGTATAACTTTGACCGACTTTAATGATATTTTGCCTTTATTTAGCCAATATATGGCGTTTTACAGTGTTAATTCGCCAGAAAGTGAGTATGTAGGTTATTTATCAGATCGTTTAAAAAATCAGGATGCATTCATCTTTGCAGCTTATAACGATAAAAACCAAGTTGTTGGCTTTGTACTTAATTATCAGACGTTTTCTTCAGTAGAGTTAGGAAAGGTATTAGTGCTAAATGATTTGTTTGTTGATGTTGATTCAAGAAATCAAGGCGTTGCGAACAAACTGATTGAATGCTCAATTGAACTTGCCAGAGGTATAGGTGCTGTGCGGGTGGACTTAGGGACTGCTAAAGTTAACTTTCCTGCTCAGTCAGTGTATGAAAAAATAGGATTTGTTAAAGACACGCGCTTTTTTTCTTACAGCTTATCAGTCAAGGATCATTCTCCCGTTGCCTAAGTTCTTGTAACTGGGGCTTGTTAAGTGATAAAACCTTTGTTTAATGAGCTAGGGTAAACTAGCAAAACGGTTAATTACATCAAAATAAAAACAATACTAGGATGGATATGCAAACTAACGAGCCTTATAGCATTGGCGTCACTGGCCAAAAATGGTCTGATGAACATAAGCAGCAATGGTTGTCACAGCAACAGGTTAAACGCAGTTATCAGCAAGAGGTCGTCAACAAGATTGATGCTTTGCGTGAACAATTTAGCGTTTCTCAATATGGCGCACTGTCATATGATGCTAACAAGTATCCTTTACTATTGATCCGAAGTGCATGGGACGAGAGTAAACCAGTGGTTTTAATCACAGGTGGTGTGCATGGTTACGAGACCAGCGGCGTTCAAGGCGCTATTCGCTTTATAGAAACCAAAGCAAAGCAGTATGCAGAGCAATTTAATATTATCGTAGCACCTTGTGTCAGTCCTTGGGGATACGAAACCATTAACCGCTGGAACCCAAATGCAGTCGATCCTAATCGCTCGTTCTATACTAATAGTCCTGCAGAAGAGTCCGCAGCCTTGCTCAAAGTGATGGCAGAGCTCAATGTCGATGTGCTTGCTCATATTGACTTGCATGAAACTACTGACACTGATAATTCAGAATTTAGACCAGCTTTAGCTGCCAGAGATGGCATCGTGAATCATAACTGGAATATTCCTGATGGTTTTTATTTAGTGGGCGATACTGAAAACCCTCAAGCAGAGTTTCAACGAGCTATTATTAAAGGCGTAGAGGAAGTTACTCATATCGCCCCCGCTGACGATGACGGCAAATTAATCGGCGTTGAATTAGCTCAATTTGGAGTAATAAACTATCCATGTGGTGAACTAGGTCTATGTGCAGGCTTAACTCAAGCCCAGTATAAAACCACGACAGAAGTATACCCTGATAGTCCTTTATCTGATGCTGAAAACTGTATTTTGGCGCAAGTCGCAGCGATTTGTAGTGGCTTGGAATATTTGATTCAAGCTTAGCCTAGATTAAACGTAAACCTTGTTGTCATAAGCGCTAGGAACTGACTTCTGATTAAAATAAACCTGCCATTTGGCAGGTTTTTTATTAAATCGATATCCATCCTTAACAATGCTCTTTCTATCATTAGCACCGTTAATCTGATAATCCGAGTAATTCATCACCTTCGACAATATGAGTATTGGTCGTGTAATAAGCCAAGCTATATTCAATATTTAAAGAGAAATAAACGCTTTGCTTAAGATGAGCCTTAATGGCTTGTTCAATGTCGACACTGAGCTGATGCGTAAAGGCACTATCTCGGTGAGGTTTGGTTAATAGAGACACGGTTATCAGCATGTGGGAGTATTTATACTGTGAGCAGGGATAAGCCCTAGATTTACATACGCCAGCACTCGCATCATGGCCGTTAATTATTTTCTCTACGACATCAAATATCTTATCGGTATCAATATCGACATTATCTGAATATTTGATTTCTACATGAGGCATGTAATTGAGCTCCGGAAGAGGTAAACGCCTCAATATGGAGACGTTATTTATGGGGCACATGTTACATGAGTTTAGCGACTTTATATCTCAATTTTCATATCAGAGTTTATTTCTGTGTTTATTAAAACTTATAGCCAAAATTTAATGTAATAGAGGTTGATGTGTCAGTGTCGCCTTTATCTGCATATAAGCCACCTTCATCTTCTCGTGTAACACCAATACCGGTACCAATGACAAAGCCTTTTTGTGCAAAGCCATCAAAATGGTAATCATAGGTGATGAAGGCAAAGCCATCTTCACTTTGTAATTCCTCTCTACCTACAACAATTCCGTAAGCATGCTTTGAGTTTTCACTAAAAGTGGTTTGAAGGCCAGCAGCAAAGCCGACTATGCCTACAGAAGCATAATATTTGGTTGATGGGGTTTTATAGGCAAATTGTCCCCCTAAAACACCACCAAATTGATGACCTAAGCCAACGGCGGGTTCAAATTCGCCTGCAGAACTTAATCCTGGGGAGCACATTAAGGTAACAAACGATAGAGCAAGTAAAGATGTTTTCATGAAAATCCTTTTTCGGGTTTTAACTAGATTAGAACTTCTCGCAAGTAGCTGTTCATTGATTAAGCACTTCATTAATTTAGTACTGCATTGACTTAGTACTTTATTGAATGTGCACTCTAGTGAACAACTCATTAAAGTTTCAATAACCTAACATAATTATATTTTAATTCAATAAGTTAAAAGGGAATACTGGTTAAGTACGAGCAATTATGTTGTCCAATGTTTAATTCAGGAAGCGGTGTTAGGGATTTATTCAATATTTTCAATGAATTAATAGGTGATTTCTGTGTAGGTAAATTGCAGTTATGGGGTTTCGCCACAGAACTAAAACTCGAATTGAACTGAGATATGCTAATTTTCTAGGCTTGTTTGGGTTCACGTAAATGTTGTTAACTTTGCTCTACACCCAATTCCCTAGCGGCTATTTAGATCTACATCACAAATTTGGATGCTAATAAACATTCACAATAATCACATTATATGAATAGATTTGTTGTTTTGACACTTAATAACCACATATTTAGTCATATGGTTGTACGGTTGAGTCACAAATGAGTTGTTGCTTGCTGCTTGTATCACACAAATGGTTCTTTGGGGTGTAATAAAGCAACCATAAAACAGAACTTTATCTTAGTCATCGGTGTGCTTTACATTGTTCTCCATAAAAAACAAAAGGAGGGCGCTTTAATGGAAAACATACCGAATAAGTCATCAACAACAGCGAAGAACAAAAAAGATTTTATTATCTTGTTTAGCAACATTGCATTATTCGCTTTGCTTTATCACTTTTTACCATTTGAACAAGGGGTCAATACAGGCTTGTCGCTGCTAATTTTTGCGGCAGTTCTGTGGTTAACCGAAGCAATTCATATCAGTATTACTGCGATTTTAATTCCTATTATCGCGGTTTTTTTAGGGGTGTTTGATACTCAAACGGCAATGAGTAACTTTGCCAACCCGATCATTTATTTATTTTTTGGTGGCTTTGTTTTAGCTGCAGCGCTAAATCATCAGGGTATAGATAAATTGATTGCTCAGAAGGTATTACAACTTTCTAAAGGTAAGCTCAGTATCGCGTGTTTTTTACTTTTTGCAGTAACTGCCGTCTTATCAATGTGGATCAGTAATACTGCTACTGCAGCAATGATGTTGCCGCTTGCCTTAGGGATATTGCATCAACTTGAATTTAAAGATCATAAAACCACTTACTTGTTTGTGCTTCTGGGTATCGCTTATTCGGCTAATATCGGTGGCATAGGAACATTAGTCGGTAGTCCACCTAATGCCATAGCCGCTGCGCAAGTCGGACTGACTTTCAGTGACTGGTTAGCGTTTGGTTTGCCTACTGTGGCGTTAATGTTGCCAGCCATGTTGATTGCATTGTACTTGTATTTAAAGCCAGACTTATCTGCGAAATGTGAAATAAAGGCTGAAACAGAATCACTGTCTATGAGTGGTAAACTGACCTTAGTCATCTTTTTAGCCACAGTATGTTGCTGGATATTCAGTAAACCTCTAGCTCAGGCATTAGGCGGGATCAGTAAGTTTGATACTATTGTCGCACTTGGCGCAGTGGTGGTGCTTGCGGGCCTTAAATTAGTTGATTGGAAGAAGATTGAGTCAACTACAGACTGGGGCGTACTCATCTTATTTGGTGGTGGCTTAACACTAAGTGCAGTACTAAAAGCGACTGGCACCAGTGTATTTTTAGCTCACTTTGTTACCGACATTTTTGGTAACGCACATATGGCTTTATTTGTGATTGCCGTGATTGCTTTTGTCGTGATGCTGACTGAGTTTGCAAGTAATACCGCGAGTGCCGCATTACTCGTACCCGTTTTTGCCGCAATTGCTGAGCCTTTAGGTTTATCCCCTGTGATGATTTCTGTGGTGATTGGTATCGCGGCATCGTGTGCGTTTATGCTGCCGGTTGCCACACCGCCAAATGCCATTGTCTTCGGCTCTGGCTATATCAAACAATCTGAAATGATGCGAGCAGGCTTGATTATTAACTTTATTAGTATGTTGATACTGTTTTTAATAACCAACTTCTTTTGGGGTTTTTAAACGAGTAAGTCACAAGATACTCAGATAGCAAGAAAGGCAACTTAGGTTGCCTTTTTTATTATCTTTTTCATCGAAAAAGAACAATTTAACAGCATAAACGTTAAAGGTTTTATACAAGTTCGAGCTTTCAAAACACAAAAACACATTTGTTTTAGATAGCTTTTGAAATTTATATGTAAAGCAGGTCTAATGGCCTATAAATAATAATTAAAGACACACCTCATGTTCGAACTGACCCTACAACTCGCCATCATATTATTTTTTGTTGCCATTCTTGCTGGTTTTATTGATGCCATAGCTGGTGGTGGAGGTCTTTTGACCATCCCAGCATTGATGTGGGCTGGATTGCCCCCGGCTGCTGCACTAGGAACCAATAAGCTTCAAGCTTGTGGTGGCAGCTTTTTTGCCAGTTTATATTTTATTCGCAAAGGGATGATTAATCTAAAACAGGCAAAGCTATCTATCATTTGCGCATTCGTTGGCGCTGCAGTGGGCACCATCATAGTACAAATGATTGATGTCAGTATTTTACAGCTGGTTTTGCCATTTCTGATATTAGCGATTGGTTGTTACTTTTTATTTTCAAAAAAGATATCTGAAGAAGATAAGCAACAAGTATTAACCCCTACCATGTTTGCTTTTACCGCAGCGCTTGGGGTAGGTTTTTATGATGGTTTCTTTGGTCCAGGTACAGGAAGCTTTTTTGCATTAGCGTTTGTATCACTAGCAGGATACGGGCTTGCTAAAGCAACGGCCCATGCAAAAATCCTGAATTTTGCCACTAACATATCGTCATTGATTTTCTTTCTGATTGGCGGGCAAGTCTTCATTGTTTTAGGTTTGATTATGCTGGTTGGCCAAGCCATTGGCGCGACGTTAGGTTCACGTTTAGTGATGTCAAAAGGTGTGAAGATTATTAAGCCTCTTGTTGTAACAATGTCGTTTTTAATGAGCTTTAAATTATTATGGACCCAATACGGTTAACTAATATGGTTAACTAATACGGTTAACGATTACGGTAAATTAGTATGGTTGGCGTTGTCCAAATACATTAACTCAGCTCATTTGTGCTGAGGTTAACTACCACATTCAGTTTTATAGGTTGCTATGCGCATTATTCATACATCAGATTGGCATTTAGGGCAGAATTTTTACGGAAAAAGCCGTGCCAACGAACATCAATTATTCATGCAGTGGTTGCTTGAGCAGATCAAATTACATGATGTTGATGCGTTAATTGTTGCGGGTGATATTTTCGATACTGGAACACCGCCAAGTTATGCTCGTAGCCTTTACAATCAATTTATTGTCGATATTCAACAGACAGGTTGTCAGCTCATCGTATTGGGCGGAAACCATGATTCTGTAGCCACCTTAGGTGAGTCCAAGCAATTGCTTGCATGTCTTAATGCCACTGTTATTCCAGGGGCACTCGACAATGTTGATGAGCATGTATTAGTGATAAAGGATAAACATCAACAACCTTGTGCCATTATCTGCGCATTGCCATATTTGCGCCCTAGGGATTTGGTGCTAAGTCAATCTGGTGAGTCTAGTACTGATAAACAACGCAAGCTGGGTAATGAAATCGCCTCTTTGTATGAACAATGTTTTGAGCGTGCACAACTGCTTAATCAGCAACAGGATAAGCCATTACCTATTATTGCTACAGGGCACTTAACCACGGTTGGAGCTAGCACCAGTGAATCTGTCAGGGATATTTACATCGGCAGTCTTGATGCATTTAATGCATCTCTGTTTCCCGCAGCGGACTACATTGCCTTAGGTCATATTCACAGGCCGCAAAAAATCGCTAAGACTGAGCACATTCGTTATAGCGGTTCACCGATCCCATTAAGCTTTGATGAATTGACTGGGCAAAAAAGTGTCTTTCTGGTTGAATTTAAGCAAGATAAATTAGCTGAAGTAAACGCTATTGACGTGCCTCGATTTCAGGCTATGGCAAGCTTAAAAGGCAGTTTAATTGATATTGAAGCAAGCTTGGCTGAATTTACAGTGAAATCGACTGATGCCGAGCCAGAAACGACTTGGCTGAGTATTGAAGTTGCGCAGCAAGACTTTTTGAGTGATTTACAGAGTCGCATTGCTGATATCACAGAACCTTTAGCGGTTGAGGTGTTGCAACTTAAGCGTGCTCGCAGTCAACGTCAGCAACAAATAGCGCAGCTTGATAATGAAACTTTATCAGAGCTTTCTGTTAATGATGTGTTTGAGCGGCGTTTAGCCCAAGAGGATTTTTCAGAGCTCGCCCAGCAACAAAGGCTAGAAAGGATCAAACTGCAATTCAATCAAGTCGTTGAACAGGTTGTTGAGCAAGGTGCCCAAGTTGAAACAAGTACATCTGAGGAGACTAAAGCATGAAAATCCTCAGCTTACGTTTTAAAAACATCAACTCGTTAAAAAATGAATGGAAAATCGATTTCACCCAATCACCGTTTAAAGAAAATGGTTTATTCGCGATTACTGGCCCGACAGGATCAGGTAAAACCACCATCTTAGATGCCATTTGTTTAGCCCTATATCATCGAACGCCGCGATTAAAGGTTATCTCGAAAACCACTAATGAGTTAATGACTCGTGGCACCAGCGATTGTTTGGCTGAAGTTGAGTTTGAAGTAAAAGGTAAAGGCTATCGCGCTTTTTGGAGCCAACGTCGCTCACGGGGTCAAATTGATGGCAATTTGCAAGATGCGCAAGTAGAGCTTGCCGAACTTGATTCAGGTAAAATACTCGCCAGCCAAGTGAAACAAAAAACCGAGTTAACCGAAGCGGTTACTGGCCTAGACTTTGCGCGTTTTACTAAATCAATGATGCTATCTCAAGGGCAATTCGCGGCTTTTTTAAATGCGGATGCCAATGATCGCGCTGAGTTACTCGAAGAACTAACAGGTACAGAAATTTATGGTTTGATCTCAGAGCAAGTCCATCTGAATTTTAGTGAAGCCAAGCAAGCATTAAAACTGTTAGAGGCCAAAACAGACAGTGTTGAGCTGCTAACGGACGAAGCGATAGTAGATAAGCGTGCTGAAGCATTACAATTAGAGCAGCAAGAGACGCAATTGCAAGCTAAAACGCAACAATTTCAGCAGCACTTAACTTGGGCGCAGCAATGCGTTAAATCTAGCCAGCAGCTTACTGATAGCCAGCAAACGTTAGCGGCAGCTGAAGCTGATATTTCAGCACAAGCCCCAGCATTAGCAAAATTAAATGCCAGCGAGCCTGCGCAGATCATTACGCCTTTATTCACTTCGCTTAATAAGTTAAATGAACAAAAAAGCCAACTTGATGAGCAACAAGAAGAGCTAAAACAAGCTGGGCAAGATGCGCAAGTGACATTTAATGATGCTGTAGCTGAGCATGAGAATAAACAACAAGAGAATTTACAACTTAAGCAAAGTCATCAACAATTAATCGAGTTAGTTGAGCAGCAGGTTGAACCGTTAGATAAGCAAATAGAAAAGTTAAATTTTCAATTGTCCGAGCAGCAAAAATCCAAGCAGCAACAGCAAACGCAATTACAACAAGTAGAGCGTGAGCAGCATCAACTCAATCAACAGTTAACTGAAAATAATCAAGCTAAGTTAACCAACCAGCAGTTAATTGAACGTTTCCCACAAGGCCAGTTGATCCAAAGTCATATTGCCGTGTGGAAACAACAAGCAAGCAACTATGCCAGGTTAAGTCAAAAAGATGCTGAGCTGGTTAAGGCTATCGAAGCTCAATCGGTGCAAGGTATACAGCATACAGAGCAGCTTGAGCAGTACCAGAAAAGCGTTGAATTGCAGCAAGTTGAAGTGCAGCAAAAATTAGCTGCGCTCAATGCTAGCGAGCATCAACTTGCCCAATTACTTGCTGGCAGCACAGAAGGGCAACTGCAGGCCCAGTATCAACAATTAATTGATCAGCAGGTTTCTCGCAGCCGATTACAGCAATTGCAACAACTGCATCTTGAAAGTCAGCAAGAACTGAATAATGAGCTAAAACAGGCACAGCAATTGTCTGAGCAGCTAGGGCAAATTGACCAGCAGCTTCACCAAGTGCGCACGGAATGGCAATCAAAGAACCAACAGGTTAAAGATTTACAATCGTTACTTAAACAAGAACAGCAAATTGTAAACTTAACCGCTGAGCGGGCTAAATTGATCCAGGGTGAACCTTGTGCTTTATGCGGCGCTAAAGAGCACCCTTTAGTTGACCATTATCAAGCCATTGATGTGAGTGACACTGAAGTGCGTTTTCAAAGCGAGTCTGACGCATTGCAGCTGATTAAAACTCAAGGTGAGCAGTTAAGCCTTGAAAAGAAACAGCGCCAGCATCAACTCGAATTATTAACTGCGCAGCAAGAAAAAAGCCAACATCAAATTACTCAATATTTATCAGAGTATCAACAGATTACTGAGCAATTGTTGATTGGGCATTTAGCACCAAACGAGGGCGAGATTGATGCGCTATCGCTAGCTGAATTTATTCAACATGCAACGCAGCAGCAACAGCAATTACACCAGCAACTTGCAACTATTAGGCAGCACTCTACTTCGCACCAGCAATGTATTGAGAAATACCAGCAAGCACAGGCTCATGCTGAGCAGCTGCAAAATCAACTGATGTTAACGAAGCAGCAATCGCAAACTCAGATGCAAAAATTACAAGAGCTTAAGCAACATCAGGCTGAAACTCAGCAGCAGATTGCTGACTTATTGGGTGATAGCCAAACCAGTGTCTCTCAAGCAGGCTTAACCATGCCTGAAATGAGCCTATTTGAGTCGTGGTTGGTTGAATTAGACATTCAAATTACCCAATGGCAAAAAGCGTTTGAGCAGCAAGGGGTGTTAGAGCAAGAGCATCAGTTATGCTCACAAAAGATAGCAGCGTTAATGACCCAGCATCAAGACATGACTGCTAAAAACAGTGTCCTTGACTCTCAGCTCGAACAATTGACAGCTGAGCAGAACAACACCAGCAAGCAGCGTTTTGTGCTATTTGCCGACAAACAATGTCCTCAAGAGAAACAAGCCAGTCACCAGTCAATGCAGCAAGCTGAACTTAGGTTAAACCAAGCAAATGATGTTCGAGTCAATATGCAGCAGCAACTGGACAAGTTAGTTGCCCAGCGTCAAGCTAATGAGCAACAAGTTCAGCGTTTAACCATTGAGTTAAACGAGGCTGGTAGCGCATTTAAACAGGCGCTATCAACCAGTCCATTTGCCAGCCAAGCTGAGTTTGAACAAGCTGTGATGCCAAGCGAGCAACGAGAAGCACTGAAGCAACTCAAGCAGCAATTAGATCAAAGCATGGTTAAAGCCAGCACCTTAGTTGAACAAGCGAAAACACAATTGGCGCAATTGATTATCCAAACTAAGGAACTCGGCTTTAGCCAAAACGACTCGGAGAAGTTAACTGAGCAAACAATTGCAAGTCATAGTGAGCAGGTGATTACAGAAGTCAGTGAATTGAGCAAACAAACTGAAAGGGCATTGGCGGAAGTGAAACAACAGCTTTGGCAAATTGCGCATTTGCTTAAAGAAGATGAAAGTAAACGTCAAGGTCAGCAACAGCTGGTTGAGCAGCTCAACCAAGCAAAACAAGATTATGATGACATCGCTTATTTGCATTCGTTGATTGGCTCGCAAAAAGGCGATAAATTCAGGAAATTCGCTCAAGGACTGACATTAGATCATTTAGTGACCCTCGCTAATCGTCAGTTAGATAGGCTTCAAGGTCGTTATTTGCTGGAAAGAAAGCAATCGGAATCGCTTGAGTTACAAGTTTTAGATACCTGGCAGGGCGATGCAGTGCGTGACACGCGGACTTTATCAGGCGGTGAAAGCTTTTTAGTGAGTTTAGCTTTAGCACTGGCACTATCGGATTTAGTCAGTCATAAAACCAGTATTGATTCATTATTCTTAGATGAAGGATTTGGCACCTTAGATAGCCAAACATTAGACACTGCGTTAGATGCGTTAGATAACTTAAATGCATCAGGTAAAATGATTGGCGTAATTAGTCATATTGAAGCGATGAAAGAGCGGATAAGCGTGCAAATCAAAGTGAATAAAATGAACGGGCTTGGGGTGAGCCGTTTACAAGCTGAATACAAAGTTGAGACTGCTGCTGAGTAAAATCAAATTTGCAGCTTAGAAGGGCGGTTCAGTGTGAAACTTCCCGGCCTTGTATGTCGAGAGTACTTTTTGTTTAACTGGGTGTACTGTATTGTAAGTCGTTTTCTCAATGGCTAACGCATTTATCTTCACTGTTTAACCGATGCTGATTTTTAATAAATAATATAGCATTATAGCGGTATTAATTATTTGTTTTAAAAGAATAAAAGAGGGTTTGTTCTCCCTCTCTGTTCTAGTAATTTTGAAACTTAATAAATTCATAGCATTGTACATTAGACTCATATGCCATTATGAATCTTTATTCAATTACATCTTAATTTTGTTTGTTCTTTACATACTAGCTGAGATTGTGCTTCAGATTCTTCCCCAAAACAGAAATCTAACCGTAGAGTTCTTTTTTCTGTAGCAGGTTCTGAACTTTTTGCAGTTGGTATCCATTTCCATTTTTTTAACATTTTACGTGAATATTTACCAATATGCTTACTCGGTACTGAATTGATGATTTCAACATCTTCAGCTTTACCTGATTCGGAAACAACAAAAGAAAGAACAGAACAGCCTTTTATTCCTGCTCTAGCGAGTTCTATCGGGTATTGAGGTGTATTCGTGTTTTCACGCTTCCAAATAAAGTTGTTTGTTGGATTAATGTTGGTTACCTGAACATCTGCATAAATATTTTTTGCTTCGCTATTAAAAGACAGACTTATGATGCTTAATGTTGCTAGGCCTAATAAAAATTTCATATACATTCCTTTGTTTTATTGGTGTGCTTTGAGCTGGTACTAATATCATTTTCAATTGTAGGAGACTGAAAAAGTGATGTACTTAAATCCGTTTTTCTGTACTTAGTAAATATAAGGTGAGTCAAGTTTAGAATGGTCTAATTCAGTCTTAAAATCAATACTTAAGTGATAATAGTTCAGGGAGTTGATTAAGATATACAGAGAACATAAGTACAAGTGGTGAGATCATCGTAACTATATCTACTCTTGCGATTGTACTTGCACATATGCCTGCAGCAGACAATAGAGCCGCTTGAGAACACTGCAATGGAGAGATTGCCAATATTAATCATGCCAAGAATTTCTGGTTTGTACTTTTGCATTGAACAGATTAACGTTTTAATTAAAACGTGCCAAAGAAACACAACCCTAAATAGAACCGTTAAATCTTGATAACAGAGTTAACTCAAGCTGATTACGTTCAGTTATCGAGTGCTGCTAGAGTGACCAATCGGTTTATACTGAGTTCAAATTTATGCAGTTCAAATGATAGATTATATTTTTTTTAGGCTATTTATTTGGTATAACGGGTCGCTACTATATCTTCTAGTGCTTAAGTACGCATTCTTTAGGTCATCTTATTGTTGACTCGACTTAGCTAAAAGGTATTACTTTTTTACGTATTTATGGCGGTACCCAGATTGCTTTCAGCTAAAAGGGGTCAGTTACAAGCGCGCTTGAATAAAGTGCCTAACTTACCTGTATTACATCGAAAATTATTACTTGCCAGCGTATTTGTTGTTGCTGCAGCTTTGCTATGGCCAACGCCGCAAGAGTTTTCATCCCAGCGCATCCCAGTGGCTTTGGACATTGAGTCCTTTTTACCCAATGGGACGAGTGCTTCAACATTTGAAATTGTAGAACCTATAAAACCTAACTTTGAACGTGTGATTCAAAATGGCGATACCTTAGGTCATTTATTCGAGTTAGCGGGTATTGGCCAGCAAACCATGTATAAAGTGCTTGAAGCCGATTTGAACGTGCTTGCATTAGATACATTGTCTTTGGGTAATAGAATTCAGTTCTTCCAGGACGAACAACAAAATCTCACTAAACTTGAATTGTACTTTAACCCCGCTTATCAGGTCATTTTTACTCGCTTTGATGATGGTAGTTATGGCGTTGAAGAAATTAATATCGAAGGCATTTGGCAAAACCGTATTATTAGCGGTGAGATTAATGGTTCATTCTATTTATCTGCGCAACGAGCTGGTCTTAGTGCGGCAAATATTCAAACCATTGAAACGCTACTTTCGAGCAAATTAGATTTTTCTCGCGATTTACGTGCCGGTGATACCTTTAACGTATTGATGAATGATCAATATATTGAAGGTGAGTCAACTGGGATCTCGCAACTACAAGCCGTTAGGATTAATTCCCGTAGAAATAACGTCAATGCATTTCAAAATGTTGATGGCAATTATTATGATGATCGTGGCCAAGGCTTAGCCAGTGCATTCCAACGTATTCCGTTAGAACGTCAGTTCCGCTTATCGTCGCATTTTAACCCTCATCGTAAGCACCCTGTAACAGGTCGAGTATCACCCCATAACGGCACTGACTTTGCGACACCAATTGGTACTCGTGTTGTGGCACCTGGTGATGGTGTAGTGTCGATGATCACTAATCATCGCTTTGCAGGGAAATATATTGTTATTGAACACGATAACAATATCAGAACCCGTTATTTGCATTTATCAAAGTTTTTAGTGCGAAAAGGTCAGCGTGTTAAACGTGGACAAGTGATTGGCTTAACCGGTAATACAGGCCGAGTTACAGGCCCGCATTTACACTATGAATTTCATGTAAACGGTCGCCCAGCGAACCCAATGAAAGTCAGTATTGTTGAAGCTTCGATATTACCTAAAAAGCAAATGGCTCAATTTAAACAACTGGTTAACAGTAAACAAATGATGATGGATTTGGGTTAAGCAGCCATTATATTGAACAAGGCCACGTTGTTAAAACGTGGCTTTTTTGTTTATACGAGTTTTTTATTCACGCCATTGTGTTTCGAACTTATCGGATTTACCGATATTACAAATATCGCAAAGGATTTGAAGGTTGTTAATGTCTAAAGCGAGTGCTGGGTATTTTGAGCGTGGTTTAATATGATCAACATGCATGATGACATTATGTAATGGACTACGCCCACAACATGCACACTTGTTTCCATACTTTTCAAATGCTTCAGCCTTTAAATTGCTCCATTCTTTACTAGAGTAGAAGGAAGCAGCTTTTGGCTCTTCATATGGGATCAGTTCCCAGTCATTGTATTCAGTAGGAGCCCCATTAATCCTACAGGGTAACCTTTATCTAGGTTATCTTTTAGCCAATTGCGAATAGACTTTAAAGCGGCCTTTTCTGATTTATAATGTTTGGTTCTACGCCCTTCGCCTCTATAGGTTGCTACGTAAATGATAAGGCTCCAATACTTTATGATTCATTCAGACTAATACGGCGACTTACCCAATTCAATACATGTGAGCAATAAGCGTAAATCGAGTTCGAGCTGATGATAATCAGCGGTCATATATTTGCACAGTTGGTAAAAAGCTTTGTTATGGTCTTTTTCTTTAAGGTGAGCCAGTTCATGCACAACAACCATTCTTAATAATGGTTCGGGTACATATTTAAGTCTTGATGAAATTCGTATTTCATTCTTGGCTTTAACCTTGTTGCCTTGAACGCGATTAGCATATGTATGTAGCCCCAAAGCTTGATGACTTAAACTGATTTTTTCATCAAAAATGACTTTCGATATAGGGTCAGACTGCTTTAAAAATTGCTGTTTAAACTCCATGGCATAGTCATATAAGGCTTTATCGGTACGTATGTCATGGATAGTTGGATATCGACTTAATAGCAGGTTTTCGAGGGTGTCATTTTCAATATGACGTTTAACTTGTTCAATGGTGCTGGCTGAATAACCATTAAGGTATTTTAACTGGGCTTGCTGTTTTTGCTTTGCTTGCACATCTTTACTGGTTACAAGGCCTGCTAAGGTATCTTTTGCGGCTGCAACTTTAGCCGAGCTGGTTTTTACAGCCATTTTAGGCGGCGCTTTACGAGCTGGTTTGTCTGCTAGATTTTTGGGTGCTTTTTTTGAGCTCATAGCTTGTAGTTTGCCCAATGGAATATGGTTAATTAGCGGATAAAACTAAGCCTACCAATTCATCTTAATGTTTTCATCAAATTGATGATTAAGGAAATCGATAGGCTTATTGTTTACGTAAGCTTAAGTCGGTATTTGACTTAAACTTTACCGTACATACGTCGGTTTTGCTGTGCGTATGCAGCATCAAATGCAGCCATTTGCACGCGCTTAAGACCAAGAGTTTCTAAATCCGCTTGAGGCGGGTTACGTTTTAACTCTTCTTTAATAATAACAGGGCTAATAATGCTCACTGGTAATTCAGTGATTTGAATCGCTGATTCTAATTTAAAGCTGGTAGCAGAACCTGCAAATTTACCTTTTTGTTCACGTTCAATGATGACGATTTCGTCAACTTTGTAGTCTTCCATTAACTTGTGGAAAGCAAAGTGAAACTCACGAATAGATTCTGTTTCAGCAGATTTAGAAATGCTGAAAGAGATTTGACGACATTCAGGTACATTGAATGTTTCAACTTCGTAAGTTAATAAGCTAATGATGGCTTCGCCACCTTTTAATTCCACGCCACAAATTTTCATGTTTCACCTTACTTTTGAACTAGTTTGTTTTGCCTAACAGAGCATATGCTTCATTAGGCTTAAATGGGTTTAATCTTCGCCAAGCTCTTGTTCATCATCTTGAACAATTGAGTTATCGTTTTCTAAAATTTTGGCTGGCTTTGCCTTACGTCGCATTGGCGCGTCACCAATATCAACACCTGTAATAAAACGCTTATCGCGTTTGGGTGCTGTTTTAGGTTTATTCGCTGTGCTGCGCTTTTTGTTCGATGCTTTAACATCGGCAGTTTTCGCATTGTTACTGCCAGCTTTTGGCTTGTCTTTTAAGCCTTTGAATTTGCCTTGTAGACCTTCAATGGTCGAGAAGTCAAAATTCTTACGTAAGAATACTTGGATCTTTTTAAAGCTTTCCCAGTCTTTAGGGCCAACTAATGAGATCGCATCACCTTTAGCGCCAGCTCGGCCAGTTCGGCCAATACGGTGAACATACTCTTCGGCAAATTTTGGCATGTCAAAGTTAATCACTAATGACACGTTTAATAAATCTAACCCGCGCGATGCAACGTCAGTGGTCACCAAAATCTTTTGTTGGCCACGGCTGAATTTATCCATAATCTGATTACGGGCAGATTGATTTAAGTCACCACTTAATGCCGCCGTTTCTAAGCCTTCTTCTGCAAGCAGTTTAGCTAATCTATCGGTATCAGAGCGGGTCGCAGTGAAAATTATCACCTGCTTGTGTTGTTCATTTTTCAACACATGTTGTAGTAGCGCTTGTTTATGATCTAAGTGATCAACCAAGAACACGCGCTGGTTAATGTCTTTATGTTCGTTATGTGATGCACCAATAGCGACATGACTTGGTGTTTTCAATAAGGTTGCCGCGATATCATTGATATGATCGTGATCAAGCGTTGCTGAAAACATCAGTGTTTGTCTGCGTTTGTGATCGGCAGCTTCATTGATGGCTTTTAATTGCGGCGCAAAACCTAAATCAAGCATGCGATCGGCTTCATCAAGAATTAGCAATTCTAGTCCATTAAGGTACAGGTGACGTTGTGCTAGATGATCTGCAATACGACCAGGCGTTGCCACAATAAAATGTGGGTCACGAGATAATGACTTTGCTTGATCGTTAAAGTTTTCGCCGCCTAAAATGCTCACTGCTTTATATTGGGTGTTTGCCACCAATAAACGCAGTTGACCATAAACTTGTTGGGCAAGTTCTCGAGTCGGCAGTAATATGAGCACACGCGGATCTTTTTTAGATAAGGCCTTTGTTGATATTACGCGCTGCAAAGCAGGTAATAAAAATGCCAGGGTTTTACCTGAACCGGTTTTTGAAGATGCCATTAAATCTTTACCCGCTAGGGCAATCGGCAGGGCTTGCTGCTGAATTTCAGTTGGCTCAGAAATGCCCATATGCTTTAGACTTTCAAGTAAGCGTTTGTCTAAAGAAAAATCGGTAAATAACAAAGGTAAATCCCCTAAAAAATGATAGCCAGATATTATAACGTGTAAGCCTGAGATAGCCAACAGCTTAAGCCTCAGTTATGCTGAGTATTAGCATTTTAATTTCAATGTATTTTTAAGGATGTAAACAAACATGTCAGATGTACCCAAGGATCCGCCTAACACTAAACAATTACGAATTGGTGTAGCGTTAGGCAGTGGTGCGGCTAAAGGTTGGGCCCACATTGGGGTATTAAAAGAACTTGCTGAAATGGGTGTGCATCCAGATAAAGTGGCCGGTTGTTCAGTAGGGGCATTGGTCGGTGCAGCGTACGCTAATGATCATCTCGATGAGTTAGAAGGTTGGGTTAGAGGTTTTTCAAGCTGGGATGTACTTGGTCTAATGGATTTAAGCTGGCGCAAAGGCGGTTTAATTAGTGGTGAGAAGGTGTTTGATGTTTTGGCTGGTCGTATTGGTGAGCTAAGTATTGAGCAACTGAAAAAACCTTTTTCGGCGGTAGCGACTGATTTATATTCAGGTCAAGAAATTTGGTTTAAAGAAGGTGATTTACGCCATGCTGTCAGAGCTTCTTGCTCAATGCCAGGCTTTTTACCGCCAGTGCAATTACAAGATCGCTGGTTAGTTGATGGTGCTGTGGTGAATCCTGTTCCTGTATCAATGTGCCGTGCAATGGATGTTGATGTGGTGATTGCCGTTGATTTAAATGGTCACCGCCGTAATAGCATGCACATGTTGCCACAGCAGATGAAAAGCCGAGCTCCGACTGCACTAGAAAAGCAGCAGCAAGAAGGCGCTGAACCAGAGTCCGCTTTTATGGATATTTTAGGTAAGGGTAAAGAGTACATCGCAGGTTTGTCTGAAAAGTTCTCTATGTCGACTAAATCACACCCTGGGATGATTGCTGTGATGTCTCAGTCAATGGACATTTTAGAGCAACGTCATAAACGCGCACGGTTAATGGGCGATCCCCCCGATGTGTGTTTAGTGCCACAGTTAGCAGATATCGGTACGATGGAGTTTCACCGTGCAGCTGAAGCGATAGAAGCTGGCAGACAATCTGTTCGTCAAACTGCGCATTTAATCAACTCTGCATTAGGCCGATAACGGTTTTCAATTCCATGGTCAAGCTTTGTCTGTCTAAACAGTGCAGAGCTTGGCAGTAATATTTTTCATTTCTCACCTCGTCAGTTAAATATGATCTAGATCATAGATTTCTAGTCTTCATTATTGCTTAATACACCATATCTAGTGTTTATTGGTTTTTTGTTGTGGATATATAGTGTTTATATCCTGTGCATAAATGGAGTAAAAGTAATGCCTGTAGTAATTAAAAGGGACGGTTGTCGGACTTTATTTGATGAGTCTAGAATTAAGGATGCCATTGTTGCTGCGATGGAAACTGCTACAGGTAGTGCTGATAGTGATTACGCTGAAACTGTTGCTTGTGTGATTAGAGATCAAGTCTCAGACAAGCAAGAAGTTGACATTCACCACCTACAAGGTCTGGTAGAAAACTTATTAATGGAAGGGCCTCATAAAGAAGTGGCTCGTCATTATATTGAGTATCGCCATGATCGCGATATTTGTCGTGAAGCAAAAAGTAAACTTAACTGCGAAATTCGTGGTTTAGTTGAACAAAGCGACAGCTCTATTCTAAATGAAAATGCCAATAAAGACGCGAAAGTGATTCCAACACAACGTGACTTATTAGCCGGTATTGTGGCTAAGCATTATGCTAAATCGCACCTATTACCAAAAGATATTGTGGCTGCTCATGAATCAGGCCAACTGCATTACCATGATTTAGATTACGCACCTTTTTTCCCAATGTTTAACTGCATGCTGATTGATTTATCGGGCATGATGACCCATGGCTTTAAAATGGGTAATGCTGAGATTGATACACCAAAATCAATTTCAACAGCGACCGCTGTGACAGCGCAGATTATTGCTCAAGTGGCTAGCCACATCTATGGCGGCACCACGATTAACCGAATTGACGAAGTGTTAGCTGAGTTTGTGCAAAAAAGTTACCAAAAGCAATTAGTGATTGGTAAAGAGTGGGGCGTAAGCGATGTTGAAGCTTTTGCCATGGCGCAAACTGAAAAAGAATGTCATGACGCATTCCAGTCTTTAGAGTATGAAGTGAACACATTGCATACTGCAAATGGTCAAACGCCATTTGTAACTTTTGGATTTGGTTTAGGCACAAGCTGGGAATCACGTTTAATTCAAAAGTCGATTCTTACTGTGCGTATGGCAGGTTTAGGTAAAAACCGTAAAACCGCTGTATTCCCTAAGCTTGTGTTCGCTATTCGTGATGGTGTTAACCATAAAGCGACTGATAGTAATTACGATGTGAAGAAGCTGGCTTTAGAATGCGCAACAATGCGCATGTATCCAGACATTCTTAACTATGAACAAGTTGAGCGTGTTACGGGATCATTCAAAACTCCTATGGGTTGTCGTTCTTTCTTAGGCACTTACGAAGAAAATGGCGAGCTTATCCATGAAGGCCGTAACAACTTAGGTGTGGTTAGTCTTAACCTACCAAGAATTGCCATAGAAGCTAAAGGCGATGAAAAAGCATTCTTCGCCTTACTTGATGAAAGAATGACATTGGCTCGTAAAGCATTAGATACCCGCATTGCTCGTCTTGTTGGAGTTAAAGCACGTGTTGCGCCAATTCTTTATATGGAAGGTGCTTGTGGTGTTCGCTTAAAAGCGGATGATGATATTTCTGAAATTTTCAAAAATGGCCGTGCGTCTATTTCATTAGGCTACATCGGTCTTCATGAAACGATTAATGCATTATATGGCACAGAAGAGCATGTATTCGACAGTGAGCTTTTACGCACTAAAGCTGTTGAAATTATCAATGTGATGAAGCGTGCTACAGAATCATGGAAAGCTGAAACAGGTTATGGCTTTAGCTTATACAGTACACCAAGTGAGAACTTGTGTAGCCGTTTCTGTCAGTTAGATGCAAAACAGTTTGGTGTGGTTGAAGGTGTTACTGATAAAGGTTATTACACCAATAGCTTCCATTTAGATGTAGAAAAGAAAGTTAACCCATACGATAAAATTGATTTTGAATTACCGTACCCAGAAATCACTAACGGTGGCTTTATTTGTTACGGTGAGTTCCCTAACATGCAACACAACATTGAAGCATTAGAGAACGTTTGGGATTACAGCTATAGCCGTGTGCCATATTACGGCACTAACACACCGATTGATGAGTGTTATGACTGTGGTTTTGTAGGTGAGTTTAACTGTACTAGTAAAGGGTTTGTGTGTCCTAAATGTGGCAACCATGAACCAAGCCGTGTATCTGTAACACGTCGTGTATGTGGTTATTTAGGTAGTCCTGATGCAAGACCGTTTAACTATGGTAAGCAAGAAGAAGTGAAGCGCCGCGTTAAGCATATCTAGTCGCGTCATTGAGTTAACATAGAATCAAATAAGGCGCTGATTAGCGCCTTATTTATTTGAAAGGTAAGTGTTATGAATTTTCATCAGTATTATCCAGTCGATGTGATAAACGGTCCCGGAACGCGCTGCACTTTGTTTGTATCGGGTTGCGAACATCAATGTCGCGGTTGTTATAACCAATCGACCTGGGATCCGCGTTCAGGTCATGAAGTGGATAAGCCAATGGAAGATCAAATCATTGCTGATTTAAACGACACGAGAATCAAACGTCGTGGATTATCTTTGTCAGGCGGCGACCCATTATTCCCTGCAAACTTAACCGCTATCTTGTCTTTGGTTAAACGAGTTAAAGCTGAATGCCCTGATAAAGATATTTGGCTTTGGAGTGGTTATAAACTGGATGAGATGTCACTTAAGCAACAACAAATATTGTCGTATGTTGACGTATTGGTTGATGGAAAATTTGAACAAGATTTAGCTGATCCAAGCCTTAAATGGCGGGGTAGTTCAAATCAAGTTATTCATGACATGAGTTCGCTTATTGCTGTTGGTTAACTTTTGGAATTGGCTTGTTAATTGTCATGAGCGAGCTTTTAAAACTCATTTTTAATGCTCTTATTTAACAACTTCAATAACTGCGACACGAACAATCAGAGTTGTCCTCGCCAATAATTACGTTGTTGTTTTAGCCTCGCTTCAACTTGAATGTTATAAAAACAGTATAGTAATCAAAGTTCAATTTATAGCCATCAGGCAATGAAACTCCCATAGCAGTGATGAAATGATAAATTTATGCGCTGTAACAAGTTTTCAAGTTAGCTAATTTAACCCCTTTAGGTATATAATTTGCGTTCGAAAAAGTGTTGTTCGATATCAAAACAACTCATTGCTATCGATAACATGAAAGAATTTAAGGTAAAGAAATGAATTTAAAAGAAGAACTGCAAGCATTAAATGATAAAGCAGAGAAGTTTCGTCGTAAGCTTGCTGCCGCAGAAGCACGTGAAGACAAAGTCATTATCATGCAGTTTAAGAAAGAAATTGCCACAGTCACTAAACGTATTGCGAGCTTGAAAAATCAGCAATCACGTCAATTGAATAAGCAAGGCCAAGAAGTTAAAGGCTTAAAATTCAACCGTGCACTGACTAAAGCTGAACAAGCTGATATGGGCAAGCTTAAAAAATCAGTAAAAGGACTTGTAGTTGTTCACCCAATGACTGCTATGGGCCGTGAAATGAATATCACTGTTGTCACAGGATTTGCTCCAGCAAAATTCTAGTCCAGTATTCGAAATAGTCATGACATAAAAGTCAGTTCAAGGATGAAAAGTCTCAAGGATTGAGCGTTGTCTTAAAGGTTTATCCATGTCGATTAAATATATCGCCACTTCTAAGTTACCTACGCCTTGGGGCGTATTTGCTATGCATGGTTTTGAAGATACAGAAACTGGCAAAGAGCATGTGGCGTTAACTTATGGTGAGCTTAATGCCACCGAGCCTATGTTAGGCCGAATTCATTCAGAATGTCTAACAGGTGATGCTTTATTTAGTTTACGTTGCGATTGTGGTTTCCAACTGCAAACAGCAATGCAAAATATCGCTGAAAATGGTCAAGGGTTTATTCTTTACCTACGTCAAGAAGGACGTGGTATTGGGTTACTTAACAAAATCCGTGCTTATGAGTTACAAGACCAAGGTGCTAACACGGTTGAAGCGAATGAGCGTTTAGGCTTTGAAGCTGACATGCGTAAGTACGATATGGTTGAGCCGATGTTAGCGCAAATTAGCGTAAGCAAGGTTAAGCTCATGACGAATAATCCACGTAAAGTCAAAGCGATGCAATCGATGGGCATTGAAGTTGCTGAAAGAGTGCCTTTGCAAGTGGGTAAAAACCGTTACAATGAAGATTATTTAAAAACTAAATCAACCCAGTTAGGTCATATGATGACAGAACATCATTTTATCGAAGAAGATAAATAACGGTTGATGCTTTAGCCTAGACCTCTTTCGTCGCTTATTAGAGACATGATAAGAGTTACTTAAAACATATGGGTTATCAACATTGAAAGCGTGTCGCTTTATTTATCCTAAAAGCGTTGCAACTATTCTTGCAGCGCTTTTTGTTAGTTTTTTTACCCCGTCTCAAAGCTATGCTGGTGAGTCGAAAAATCCCGATCTCTCTCATTATGCTTTTGCAAATTACATTGGCAGCGGTATATATCGCACCTCTGGGCAGAATGCTGCTGTGGTTAATATTCCCTTTGCTTTTGATATTGAAGAGTCAGACGATCATATTCTCACCTTAAGATTACCCATTTCATTAGGTTTCTTTGATTACTCGTTTAGTGACTTACCAGAAGGCGATATCCCAGATAATGTTGGCACTTTGACCATCACACCTGGAATTGAATACAAATGGCTTTATGATGAACAACTGACTTTTGAAAGCTATTTGGATTTAGGCTACGGCCACAATTTTTCTAATAGTAGTAACGTGGGAATTGTCTCTACGGGTATCTCTGCGTTATACGAGTTAGCACAACCTAAATATACACCCATTTGGGTTAATCGAGTTTACTACGCAGGTTATAAAAGCAGTATAAACGACAGCTCAGAAAGCTATTCAGTACTGCAATCTGGCATTGATTTCGGTGTTGGCCAGCAGTGGGATTGGGGCGATTATACTATTGAACCCAGATTGTTTGTGGCTGGGCGTTGGTACTTTAACAAGCTTAAATTTATTACACCGTTAGAAGATGATATCCATACTTCGAGTACTTATGAAGTGGGTGCAACCTTAGCTTTATCCAAGCCATTAGGTTGGGGCTGGTTCAGTACCGATAGATTTGGGGTGAGTTATCAAACTGATGGTGAACTGCAAGTGTGGCGTTTGATATTTGAGTTTCCAATGTAATTAACCCTGATGGTTATAACATTGATGGATATAGCATTGATTATCGAGTATGCATTGCTAAGATGTTGAATCAAATTTTATCAATAAAAAAGGCATGAATATTCATGCCTGTTTTGTTTAGCTTTAATTTTAAAGCTTACTTTCCCCAAATACTCGCGTTGACGCCTTCAGTACTTTTGTTACTGTGGGCTGACTTTGCGTTGCTCGTTGAAGGTTCTTGCTCTTTTTCAACATAAGGCTTTGGTGCAGGCAAGGGAAGTTTATTCATTTTAAGCCACAAGTATTCGACCTTGTCTCTCGCCCACTCGGTTTTACGTAAAAACTTTAAGCTCGACTTAACGCTAGGGTTATCGTTAAAACAGCGAATATTAATACGGCTACCTAACTCTTCCCAGCCATACTTATCGACGAGATCATTAACGATGGTTTCAAGTTTTATACCATGTAGCGGGTTGTTTGCTTGTGTCATTACTCAGGCTTGATTAACTAATTTGCGGTTATTATAACAAATGTTATCAGAAAAGCTGAAATCTAAAGGACGGAATTTAGTATTCCATTGAGTTTCCTTTTGATGAGAGATTAAAAGTAGACTGATCTGCCCATAAAAAGGCCCATAAAAAAGCCGATAACAGGGTTATCGGCCTTTGGATATTCTGATTTATTTGCTCTATCTACATTGTTTTCATTTTGAAATACAACGAATGCCAGTGATTAAGCTTCAGTAGAAGCTTTATTGGCTAATTCAACATTTAACTCAGCTTCATCTTCGACTGCTTTACCCTTAGTTTTAACCATAATCAAAGCGGTAATCACTAGAGTAGAAACCAGACCTGCGATGGTTGATACCGTCATGTTTAGTCCTGCACCTAAAGTTGGCGAGCTGAGTAAGAAGCTAATCACAACACAGGTCATAAACATCGCTGGTAGGGTACAAATCCAGTGCAGTTTATTATGACGTAGCAAATAAGCTGATGCCGTCCATAACATTAATACAGCCGTTGTTTGGTTGGCTACGCCGAAATAGCGCCAGATAATACCGAAATCAACTTGAGTCAATATTGCGCCTATAGCGAATAATGGAATCGCTAATAGTAAGCGTTTAGATATTTGAGTTTGCGGCATCTTGAAAAACTCTGACAAGATTAAACGTGCAGAACGAAATGCTGTGTCACCAGATGTAATCGGTAAAACAATCACACCTAAGATAGCTAAGAAACCACCTACAGCACCTAATAAACCGTTTGAAGCAGCATAAACCACATTAGCTGGGTTGCCGTCCATACCTGCGTTAAGACCTTCGATACCACCAAAGAATGATAATGCGATAGCACACCAAATTAGGGCGATAACACCTTCACCAATCATAGCGCCAAAAAATACAAAGCGACCATTTGACTCATTTTCAACACAACGTGCCATAAGTGGTGATTGTGTTGCATGGAAACCCGATACCGCACCACATGCAATGGTAATAAATAAGGCAGGCCATAATGGCATGTCATTTGGATTCAAGTTAGTTAAGAAGTCCTTAGCTTCAAAGCCAGGCAATAAAGTGTGCTCACTTGATACAATAATCGCTAAGGTTAAGCCAACTGACATGAACATCAGTAGCGCGCCAAAAAATGGGTATAGGCGGCCGATGATTTTATCAACAGGAACCAATGTTGCGATAAGATAGTAGCTGAAGATGATGCCAACAAAAATTGCCATGTCGTAGCCAGTTAGCTTACTTAATAAGCCTGCTGGGGCTGAAATGAATACCACACCAACTAACAATAGTAAGACAATGGCAAACACATTCATAAAGTGTTTAGCAGGTTTACCTAAGTATTTTCCGGCAAGGTTAGGCACTGATTGGCCGTTATTTCTTACTGATAACATGCCAGAAAAATAATCGTGGACGGCACCAGCAAAAATACACCCAAATACAATCCATAGCATGGCAGCAGGACCATAAAGGGCACCTAAAATTGGACCGAAGATAGGGCCGACACCAGCAATATTCAATAGCTGGATTAAGTACACCTTACCTTTAGACATTGGCACGTAATCCACGCCGTCAGTTTTAGTGAATGCTGGGGTTTGTCTTTGGGCATTAATCCCAAATACCTTTTCAACAAACGCACCGTAAATAAAGTAGCCGCCAATTAGCAAGCCTACACAAAGTAAAAACCAAGTCATTTTAAACATCTCCCATTTTCAATGGTGCGACTTTATCGCGCTGAAGACAATAAAAAAGCCTAAACTGACTGATAGGTCGATTTAGGAGGGTAAGCGGTAATATCTGGGATTAAGCGGCGCTAGCTCAACAATCAGTATTCACACAGATTTACCTTTAAGAGGCTTAATTACTCAATGTTATAGGTGTCGCGAGCGTTGGGAAGTGGCTACTGAAAGCCTAAGACTTGTTTTAATGACTTAAGGTAGCGACGAGAAACGGGTACTTTTTTACCACTATGGGTGGTCACTTCAGCGCCTGTGTCGAGCAATTCAATTTCTGAAATCGCACGAGGTGCAAGTAGATATTGCTTATGACAGCGCACGAGAGGGGTTTTTTCTTCTAAAACTTTTAGCGTGAGCTGGGTATGGCAATAGCTGTTAGTCGCATTAACATGTATTCCGCCTACATCACTAAAAATGTATTCAACATCTTCTGTCGCCACCACTTTTAATTTATTGCCACAATAACAAGGTAAATGCTCAATTTTCTCTGGAGCAATGGTTTCAATTGCTTGTGGAGCTAAATCATTTCTGACTTTTTCAATTGTTCGTTTAAATCGGTTGTCTTCAATTGGTTTAAGTAAGTAATCAAAGGCATTACTATCAAAGGCCTTGACTGCATACTCATCAAACGCTGTGACAAACACCACTCTTGGCATATGTTCTGGGTTTAGCATACTGATAAGCTCAAGACCGGTAATTCTTGGCATTTGAATATCAAGGAAGATCACCTGAGGTTGATGTTTATTAATCGCATGCAGAGCATCAATAGCATTACTGCATTCTTGAGTAACAATAAAGTCGGTTTCTGAGCTTAAAAGATCAGCTAATTGTTGACGAGCAAAAGGCTCATCATCAATGATTAAACAGTTAATCATGCCAGATCTCCAGAATAAGGTAGATGAATAGAGATACAGGTAAATTGATCCTTTTCACAGTCAACCTTGACCCCATAATGATTGCCAAATTGATTTTGGATACGTTTATGTACTATGTTCATCCCCAGTCCTTCCGAATGCTTTGGTGGGTTATATAAGCCAGCGTTATCAGCTACCTTTAATATTAACTCTTCCTCTATCACTTCTGCAGTGACAGTAATCACCCCTTGCTCGATAAGATGTGACGTTCCATGTTTTACCGCATTTTCAATAATAGGCTGAAGGGTAAATGCGGGTAAGCGGCAATTATGCAAGTTTTCTGGGATATTGATATCCAGCTTTAACTTATCTATGAACCTTGCCCGTTCAATAGAAAGGTAAGCTTCGATATGTTCTAGTTCATCGTTCAGACTAACAAGACCTGTGGTGCGCTTTAAGTTGATGCGTAAAAATTGCGATAACTGCTGTAATAATTGTTTAGCCATTTGTGGGTCGCGTTTGATAATGGCACTGATAGTGTTTAACGCATTAAATAGAAAGTGAGGGTTTACCTGAGCCTGCAGCAATTTAAGTTCTGATTGAGTGAGCAAGTTTTGTTGTTGCTCGTAACGGCCAAATAGTATCTGATTTGACAGTAATTTTGCGATGCCTTCACCTAAAGTACGATTGATATTGAGGAATAATTTGTTTTTTGGCTCATACAATTTAATCGTACCGATAACTTCATTATCGCTGCGGAGCGGTATTACTAAACTAGAACCTAAGCGGCAGTTTTTATGGTCTATTGAGCAGCAATAACTGCTTTCAACGCCATCAGCAAACATGACTTTGTTTTGAGCAATGGCATCTAAGGTAATTTGCGACGAAATAGGTGTATTTGGAATATGATGATCATCACCTATACCAATAAAAGCTAATAACTTTTCTCTGTCAGTAATTGCCACAGCGCCCACCTGGGTTTCTTCGATAATAATTTGCGCTACTTTGCTGGTGGATTGCTGATTGAACCCTTTGGAAAGAAGCCCGACACTGCGTTCTGCAATTTTTAGTGCTTTAGTCGAGAAGGCGGAAGAAAGTTTATCGAACATGGTTTTTTGATCCAGAATCATGCTCATAAACAATGCGGCGCCAATGGCGTTGACCAATAGCATCGGCATAGCGATTTCTGAGACTAATTCAAAGGAATGATCAAATGGTTTTGCTACTAGCAAGATGATGCTCATCTGCATTAACTCGGCGCAAAACGTCACTAAAAATACCAGTAAAGGATTAAAAATCAGTTCTAGATTACCGCTGCGTTTGAGGTAATAACTGACCATGCCCGCCGATAGCCCCTCTAAGGTGGTTGAAATGGCGCAAGCTAAATCAGTAAACCCACCTAAACTGTAGCGGTGTAACCCTCCCGTTAATCCGATAAAGAATCCTGTTACTGGCCCACCTAACAATCCGCCAAGTACAGCTCCCATTGCTCGGGTATTAGCAATGGCGCCTGTGGTTTGTTCACCAAAGTAGGTTGCCATAATACAAAAACCTGAAAAAACCACATAAATGAAAACCTTATGGGGCAAGCGAGTTGATGTTTCGGCAAACATTTTGAATAAGGGCGTTTTGCTGAACAGATAAACGATGACGAGGTAAAGGCACATCTGTTGGGTTAAGAGGAGGATTAGTGCCATAGAGGTTAACCTATTGGATAAAGAGCTGTTATCTCAGCGAAGGGTAATTTAGTGCACGGTTAAATGCTGCTGTGATCTTGGCGCACCAAACTGAATTGGGCAACGATTTTTAGTTCATTTATGAGTCATGATCACATTTTGGCGTTACCGATTGCCGTTATTGCTAATAAGTGAGTATGAATTTGAGTTTAAAATTCAAAACTGTCATCGGGCGGTATCGCAAATAACTCTTCAGCAATATTTGTGATTTCTTGGGCGGCTTTACCTTGAGGATCTATTTCTAGTACTGATGAACCACTTTCTTCACTATCATCATAAATATTGCGATTAAAAGTGACAGCATTCAAAGCGGTGAGTCCAAACGATTTGACGACATCTTTGGCTTCAAGTATGCGTTTAAATTGCGAGGGAAGGGCTGGGCATTGACTGATAACCACAGTAGCGACCATTTTTGGATTCACCATTTTACAGGTACTGAGCATATCTTCCATGTGGGGGAGTGTTTTTAAGTCTCGGCGTTTTGGCCTTAAAGGAATAACAACGTAACTGGCAACTGACATCGCTGCGCGCATCGCTAAGTTATCCTGGCCACCACAATCTACAATGACGTAGTCAAAGCGCTCACCCAAACTTAATAGATCATTACGAATTTTACCGTAGAGCTGAATACAGTTTATTGGCTTTAAGTCGGTTTGTGAGTTGCGCGCTTGGATCCAATCAGATGTGGTGCGTTGTGGATCGCAGTCCACCATTAATACATTGGCTTTGAAGGTTTCGGTAACATATACAGCAAGGTTTTGAGCTAAACAACTTTTACCACTGCCACCTTTTTCACCACCGACCAGTATTATCATAGCGCAACCTTATTTTATGAGATTTCTACCACCTTAAATTAATCATAGTTCAAAATAACTCATTAAATCATAAGTTTTGAAATCAATTTCTATTCAAGGCTGCTATCCATTAAATACGTTTACTGTGTGAGAATTTATACGGTATTAAACAAGCTGTAAGGCAATATGAAAGCTTTGCGGGTTAGCTTCGGTACAGCGGCAGACTTGTCCTTTAATCGTGTTTTGTTTTTCAGTATTGTGATTAAAAGTGATAGCGACTAAATCTCCAAGATTGAACGCACTCTTATAGTCAATCAGGATACCTTTGCGCGCCAAATCAATACATACAGCATAATCTTCACAAGGCTCGCCTGATGAATCTATCCAATGCAATAAAATGCGCTCGGCTTCCATATCCACTCGTAATGAGTTTCTTTTTTCTTCAAATCCTGTGGGTTCGTTAGACATAACCGCCTTACTCCGTATTTACTTTTATTAATGAGCATAATTTATCCGCTAATTCATACTAATCAACATCTATAAAAAAAGCGATAAGTTAGTCACTTATCGCTTAATTATTCAAATTAAAATATCAATTCTTAAGAATAGTTACTCATCAATTTTTAATGTTCCATATCTTTATTTTTTGGATATGGGAGTTTTAGTTGGCCCCATCGAATGACAATGACCGTTGCTGCTAGCACGATTGTTGATAGTGATATAGCCAGTATGCGCCAATCATCCATATCCTTCATATCAAGAATTAAGTAACGGGCGAGTGCCACAATCGCGATATATAATGGCATACGGATAGGCAATTTACCTGACTCAAGATAATTGACCACCATGGCTAAGACTTCGAGATAAATAAACAGTAATAGCAGATCAGCAAGTTCTACCGTTTTGATGTGAAACATGTGCAACACTTCCTCGCCAATGGCGAAGACCGTCGCAAGAGAAATAATGAATAAAACGACATGTTCGACGCTTTTTAGGCTTTTAACACCTATTTGACGGAGTATAGGAAGCGGCATGATTATTACATCTCTTATTATTAATTTAATTGATAATTCAGTATATTCTGCTAGGCCGTGTTTTACTGAGTGATCTAGGTCAAAAATTATAAATTTATTCTAATATCATCACTTTCTAGCGCCTTAATAGACGGTTTAGGAATTTCAGGCATAAAAAAACCGCCAATGACGTTTAAGTCAGGCGGTTTTAATTGTTCTAACCGTTATTGGTCAGACTAATGATTAGCGCTTAAGGCCATCATTGAGTAAAGGACGCATAATTTTAACTAATTCTGAAGTCACTTTAGGCGAACCAGCAACAACGTTACCTGAAGTTAGGTAATTATGGTTACCAGTGAAATCTGTTACGGTACCGCCTGCTTCACGACAGATTAAGTCGCCTGCAGCGATATCCCAAGGCTTAAGACCGATTTCGAAGAAACCATCTAAACGGCCTGCAGCAACATAAGCTAAGTCAAGTGCCGCTGAACCTGCGCGACGTATGTCAGCACATACAGGGAATACTTCACCTAAGATGTTCATGTAAGTTTCAGTGTGTTGACGAGATTTGAACGGGAAACCAGTACCAATCATGGTATGAGCGAGTTCATTTACACCAGTTACACGTAAGCGGAAGTCATTTACTTTAGCGCCTTGACCGCGAACAGCAGAGAATAATTCTTCGCGAACAGGATCGTAAATAACGGCAACTTCAATTTTGCCTTTATATTGAACTGCGATAGATACTGCGAAATGAGGGATACCACGAACGAAATTGTTGGTACCATCCAAAGGATCGACTATCCATACATAATCTTTATTTGAACCACGGTTTTCACCGTCTTCTTCGCCAACAATCGTATGATCTGGGTAAGACTTACGAATTTGGTATGTAATGGTAGCTTCTGCTTCCTTGTCTACACTTGTAACAAAGTCATTTAGACCTTTTGAATCAACTTCAACTTTGTCGAGTTCAGTATAGGCGCGCATAATAGTTTGGCCCGCAGCGCGTGCAGCGCGCGTGGCAATAGTCAGCATCGGATGCATAGCAATCCCCTGGATGTTAAAGAACGAATAAATCAGCCGCGTAATTATACGCATTTTGACAGGTTTATCAAATGCAGATTTTCATATAAGGAATTATTTGCAGCTTGTGTTACTATCCGCAAATAGATTTTTAGACGATTAAAGTAGTTTCATGCTGAGTAATATACGTGTTGTTTTAGTTGGGACATCGCATCCCGGAAATATCGGTTCTACCGCTAGAGCCATGAAAACCATGGGCTTATCAAACTTATACCTTGCTGAACCTAGAGTGCAGCCTGATGGACAGTCTATTGCACTTGCTGCAGGTGCAGCCGATTTGATTAGAGACGTGACGATTGTTGACTCACTTTCAGAAGCGATTGCTGGCTGTAGCTTGGTGATTGCAACGAGTGCACGTAGCAGAACACTAGATTGGCCTATGTTAGTCCCGAAAGAAGCGGGCGAAAAGCTGGCTCTGGAAAGTATTAAAGGGCCTGTAGCTATTGTATTTGGTCGTGAAAACCACGGTTTAAGTAATGAAGAGCTGCAAGAGTGTACATATCACGTGTCTATTCCTGCAAACCCTGAATATAGCTCGCTTAATTTAGCGCAAGCGGTGCAGATCATTTGTTATGAAACTCGTATGGCGCACTTAGCATTAGATGAAAAGGCGACTTTTGAAGAAGAATACCCACTCTCAGAAGACTTACAACGCTTTTATGTTCATCTTGAGTCGACACTAACTAAGACAAATTTCATTATTAAAAATCACCCAGGTCAGATCATGACCAAGCTTAAACGCTTATTTAGCCGTGCTCGTGTTGAAACGGCTGAAATGAATATTCTTCGTGGTATTTTGACCTCAATAGATAAAAAAATGCCGAAAGAAGAAAGCAGTAACGATAAAGAGTCATAACTTATTTTTTAGTAAAAAAGTCATAATTTTATAGTGGTAGAAAGAAGGACTGTGACATGGGTGTGATAGCGCGAATAAAGGAAGATATTGAATCTATTTATCACCGAGATCCTGCGGCGAATAGTAGCTTTGAGATTTTAGTCAATTATCCAGGCATGCATGCGATTTGGATTCATCGCATCAGTAATAAGCTTTGGAATGCTAAATGGCATCTGTTAGCGCGATGTTTGTCTACTTTTTCTCGCTGGTTCACTGGGGTTGAGATCCACCCAGGGGCTACAATAGGTCGCCGATTTTTTATCGACCATGGCATGGGCATTGTTATTGGTGAAACTGCTGAAATTGGTGATGATTGTACTCTTTACCACGGTGTGACCTTAGGTGGCACAACATGGCAAGCTGGTAAGCGTCACCCAACATTAGAAAATAATGTGGTTATTGGCGCAGGCGCTCAAATTCTTGGCCCAATCACCATGCATGACGGTGCTAGAGTCGGTTCAAATTCTGTTGTAGTTAAAGATGTCGCCAAAGAAACGACTGTTGTGGGTATTCCTGCAAGGGTAGTTGCTAAACCTTCGGCGCAATCGAAAGAACAAACTGAACGTCGCAGTGCGATGGCGAAGAAATATGGGTTTGATGCTTATGCAGTATCTCCTGATAATCCAGATCCAGTTGCCAGTGCGATTGGTCAAATGCTTGATCATATGCATTTGATGGATTCTAAAGTGCAAGAGATTTGCCAAGCTGTACAAACTATGGGCGGTGAAGTTTGCACTGAAAAGTTACCAGAGTTGAATGTGGGTGACTTTAATGAAGCAGAGCAAGAAGCTGCAGAAAAGCGAATTCAAGAAATTGATAAGTTTGATCCGATAATTTAATCATTAGACTTGAAAAATATCCAGTCGATACCCACTTAAAGGTATCGACTTTTTTATTTTTGAGTCGTGAGCTTTTCACATTAACCTGTTTTTTTTGACTTACTGCAGTTTTATCACATATTCGCTCAATTAATGCCGTACTAGCATTGAATCTTGTAGTATAAAAAGGTTAAATACCTGTGCAAAATTGTAGACCTAAATTGTTAGCAGCGAACGAGAGATAATACTTGAGTGATTTACTAGGTTAAATACTTGACTAATTTACTCGGGTATGGTGAAATTGCCCTATAGTATATGGGAGCAAATAACGTTATGAAACTGACATCAAAAGGTCGCTACGCAGTGACAGCTATGCTGGACGTTGCTATTCACTCAGCCACCGGGCCAGTTCCCTTAGCGGATATCTCTGAAAGACAGGGAATATCGCTTTCCTATCTTGAGCAACTCTTCGCTAAGCTTCGTAAACATGGTCTTGTATCTAGTGTTCGTGGTCCTGGAGGCGGATATCGTCTTGGACAAGAAGCGAATGATATCTCTGTTGGCATGGTCGTGCATGCTGTAGACGAGTCAGTTGATGCGACTCGTTGTCAGGGAAAAGGGAATTGCCAAAGTGGCTCCCGTTGTCTCACCCATTCATTATGGGGAGATTTAAGTAAACAAATTTCAGAATTTTTAGATGGCATTACGCTTGCTGGATTAATGGATAAAAGAGATGTTCAATTTATCTCGTTAAAGCAAGACGAAATGCAGAATGAGCATAGAGTTACATTGTAATTTTATGTAGTTGTATCGATAACAATTATATGTACGTTGTAAGTGGTCACAAAGATGGCTGCTCAGTACGGAGTGTATGATGAAGCTTCCTATCTATTTAGATTATGCCGCAACAACCCCAGTCGACAAACGTGTTGCCGACAAAATGGTCCAATTTATGACAATGGACGGTGTGTTTGGTAACCCTGCATCTCGTTCTCACCGTTATGGTTGGCAAGCCGAAGAAGCAGTAGATATTGCTCGTAATCAAGTGGCTGATTTAATCAACGCGGATCACCGCGAAATCGTATTCACATCGGGTGCGACTGAATCAAGCAACCTTGCTATTAAAGGTATTGCGCATTTCTATAACAAGAAAGGCAAGCATGTCATCACGAGCAAGACAGAACATAAAGCCACACTTGATGCTTGTCGCCAATTAGAGCGTGAAGGCTTTGAAGTGACTTACCTTGAACCAAGTGACAATGGACTTATTCCATTATCAGTGATTGAAGGTGCAATGCGCGATGACACAATTTTAGTGAGCATCATGCATGTGAACAATGAAATTGGTGTTATTCAAGACATTAATGCAATTGGTGAGTTATGTCGCTCAAAAGGTATTTTCTTCCATATGGATGCTGCACAAAGTGCAGGTAAATTACCGATTGACGTGAAAACCACTAAAGTTGATCTGATTTCTATCTCTGGCCATAAAATGTATGGACCAAAAGGGATTGGTGCATTATACGTGCGTCGTAAACCTCGTATTCGTTTAGAGTCGCAAATGCATGGTGGTGGCCATGAACGTGGTATGCGTAGTGGTACATTAGCAACTCATCAAATTGTTGGCCTAGGCGAAGCAGCTGCTATCGCTAAGCAAGATATGATTGAAGATAATGCTCGCATACTTCGTCTACGTGACAAATTATGGGCTGGCATTAAGCATATCGAAGAAACCTATATCAATGGCGATATGGAACAACGCTACTGCGGTATCTTTAATGTGAGCTTCAATTTTGTTGAAGGTGAGTCATTAATGATGGCCCTTAAAGATTTAGCCGTATCATCAGGTTCAGCTTGTACTTCTGCAAGTTTAGAGCCTAGCTATGTACTTCGTGCATTAGGCTTAAATGATGAAATGGCACACAGCTCAATTCGCTTCTCAATTGGTCGTTTTACCACTGATGAAGATATCGAGCATGCAATTAAAGTAATTGATGATTCTATCGGTAAGTTACGTGAAATGTCTCCACTTTGGGAGATGTTCAAAGATGGTATCGATCTGGACCAAGTTCAGTGGGCACATCACTAATACATTATTATCGATAGCGATAAACGGAGCAGAATTGTTATGGCTTACAGCGAAAAAGTAATCGAACATTATGAAAATCCACGTAACGTAGGTTCATTTGATAAGAATGACCCTTCAGTGGTAACAGGTATGGTTGGCGCACCAGCATGTGGTGACGTGATGAAGCTTCAACTAAAAATTGGCGAAGACGGTATCATTGAAGATGCTAAATTCAAAACTTATGGTTGTGGCAGCGCAATCGCTTCTAGCTCACTGGTAACAGAATGGGTTAAAGGTAAAAGTGTTGATGAAGCAGCGACGATTAAGAATGCTGACATTGCTGAAGAGCTTGCATTACCACCAGTTAAAATCCATTGCTCTATTTTAGCCGAAGACGCTATTAAAGCAGCATTAGATGAGTACAAATCAAAGCAAGACAAGTAATACCGGAGTTAAGATGGCAATAACAATGACCCCAGCTGCGGCTGAACGAGTGAAATCTTTCCTAGTTAATCGAGGAAAAGGCTTGGGTTTACGCCTAGGGTTAAGAACATCTGGCTGTTCTGGTATGGCTTACGTGCTTGAGTTTGTTGATGAAGCAAATGATGATGATGACGTTTTTGAGATTGAAGGCGTTAATATCATCATTGATGCTAAAAGCTTTATCTATCTTCAAGGCATTGAATTAGATTTTGTTAAAGAAGGCCTTAATGAAGGTTTTCAATTTAACAACCCTAATGCCAAAGGTGAATGTGGTTGTGGTGAAAGCTTTACTGTTTAATTGTGAAGCTTCACTCTAATTTACCAACTAAGAGCATGATATCTGCCAATGAATTACTTTGAATTATTTCAAATAACACCTTCCTTTGATATCGACACCGCCAACCTTGCAGAGCGCTACCGCGAGCTGCAAAGGGCGGTTCATCCCGATAAATTTGCTAACGAGTCAGAACAACAAAAGTTGTTGTCTGTGCAACGCACTGCGCAGGTAAATGACGGTTATCAAACGCTAAAAAATCCATTAAGACGTGCAGAGCACATGTTAAGTTTACGTGGCATTGATATAAGCCATGAAACGACGACAGTCAAAGATACTGCTTTTTTGATGCAGCAAATGGAATGGCGTGAATCCCTAGAAGATATTAAAGATAGTCAACAAGCTGATGAATTAATCGATGATTTATATCAGTCATTTGCTGGCTTTGAAAAGACACTTTCGCAATTACTTGCCACATTATTAGCAACCGAATCAGATGAAAATAATTTATCTGCAGCGGATCAAATAAGAAAGCTAAAATTTATGGCAAAATTGCAGGATGAACTCGCAAGAGTCGAAGATTCATTATTAGATTAATTCCGCGCTGTTAAAATAACAGTGCCTTTATATTGTCTCTAATTGAGTCCAGACTAATAAATAATTGGAATACTATGGCCCTCTTTCAAATCGCTGAGCCCGGTCAAAGCGCCGCGCCTCATCAGCACCGCCTTGCTGTGGGTATCGATCTAGGTACAACAAATTCATTAGTTGCGGCTGTCAGAAGTGGTGAAGCACTGACTTTACCTGATGACAGTAATCAACATTCTTTACCTTCAGTTGTACATTATAGTGTCGACAGCATCGAAACAGGTTTAGCAGCCCAAGCACTATCTGTAAAAGATCCGCAAAATACCATCGTTTCTGTTAAACGCTTTATGGGGCGCAGTCTTGCTGATATTCAATCTGGCGAGCAACAACTCCCATATTCGCTGACTGCTAGTGATAATGGTCTACCTATTTTTAATACTGCTCAGGGCGCTGTTAACCCTGTGCAAGTTTCTGCTGAAATACTTAAACCTCTTATTAGTCGCGCTGAAAATACATTAGGCGGAGATTTAGAAGGGGTTGTTATTACCGTACCGGCTTATTTTGATGACGCTCAGCGTCAAGGTACTAAAGATGCAGCAGAGCTTTTGGGTGTAAAAGTATTACGCTTATTGAATGAGCCTACTGCAGCAGCGATTGCTTATGGCTTAGACACCAAACAAGAAGGTGTGATTGCTATCTATGATTTGGGTGGCGGTACGTTTGATATTTCAATTTTACGTCTGAATCGTGGTGTATTTGAAGTATTAGCCACAGGTGGCGACTCTGCGCTAGGCGGTGATGATTTTGACCACCTGTTGCAAGCGCACTTACAGCGAGCTTTTGGACTGACAGAGCTTTCAGCTTCTTTGTCTCGTCAGCTTTTAATTGAGTCTCGTCGTGTCAAAGAGCAGTTAACCAATGCAGATACTTGTATTGCATTTGTTACGCTTGAAAATGGCGATACAGTTAATGCGGAAGTATCGAAAGCTGAATTTGAATCGTTAATTGCATCGCTTGTTAAAAAGACGATTGCAAGTTGCCGCCGTACATTACGTGATGCCGATGTGACTGCAGATGACATCATTGAGATAGTCATGGTCGGTGGTTCGACTCGTGTACCATTAGTGCGTGAGCAAGTAGAAACCTTCTTTAAAAAGACTCCACTAACGTCAATTGACCCTGATCGTGTCGTTGCCATTGGCGCGGCAATCCAAGCTGATATTTTGGTAGGTAATAAGCCTGAGTCAGATTTATTATTATTGGATGTTATTCCACTGTCCCTTGGTATTGAAACAATGGGTGGCTTAATTGAAAAAGTAGTAACGCGCAATACCACAATTCCTGTGGCCCGTGCGCAAGAGTTCACAACATTTAAAGATGGCCAAACGGCAATGGCATTTCATGTAGTGCAGGGCGAACGTGAGTTAGTTGATGATTGTCGTTCATTAGCTCGCTTTACCTTAAATGGTATTCCTGCATTAGCGGCTGGCGCTGCGCACATTCGAGTCACATTCCAGGTCGATGCAGATGGGTTACTGAGTGTGACAGCAATGGAAAAGTCCACTGAAGTGAAAACAACGATTCAGGTTAAACCGTCATTCGGTTTATCTGATACTGAAATTGCTACAATGCTAAAAGACTCAATGAAGCATGCGAAAGATGATATTACTCGTCGCATGTTAGCTGAGCAGCAAGTTGAGGCTTCAAGAGTTGTTGAAACCTTAAGTGCAGCACTTGCTAAAGATGCTGATTTATTAAACCCACAAGAACTTGCTGATATCAACGCTGCAATTGAACAGTTACAATTGACTGCTCAAGGTGATGATACTGACGCCATTGAAAAAGCGATTGAAGCATTAGATGCACAAACTCAAGAGTTTGCTAATCGTCGTATGGATAATTCAATTCGAGCAGCACTGAAAGGTCAGTCTGTTGAAAATATATAGGTGATGAAATGCCACAGTTAGTTTTTTTACCACATGAAGAGCTGTGTCCAGATGGCGCAGTTGTTGAAGCCGAAGTCGGTGAAACCATTTTAGACGTCGCGCTAAAAAATGGCATCCACATTGAGCATGCATGTGAAAAGTCGAACGCATGTACTACTTGTCACTGTATTGTGCGTGAAGGCTTCGACCAACTTGAAGAAAGTGATGAGTTAGAAGATGACATGCTAGATAAAGCATGGGGCTTAGAGCCTGAAAGCCGTCTTTCTTGTCAGGCTAAAGTGGTTGATTGTGATTTAGTGATTGATATCCCTAAGTACACTGTCAACATGGTGTCTGAAGGGCACTAAACTAGTTTCAGATACTGGCAACGTCCTATCGTTATTCAATAGGACAGTTTCATTGAGCAACGGTGTATGTGTTTTCATAGTCGTTGCTTTTTTTTGGAAATTTTTTACTATTCTTTACGTCATTATTCATAACCGCCTTCATTCAAAACCACCTTAATTCATAGTCTTCCTTCATTCATAACCCCTTCGGTCGTTATTTTTAAGTTGGTTATTGTATTTATCTCCAAGCAATTTACTTATTGATTCATTGACGCGATTTTAAGTTGCAATGTTGGATCAATCTAACTATCTTATTTGTGAATTTAAGTTCGCAAATTAAATAAGCATCATTTCTTCTAGAGGACTATATGAACATCACCGGACATTGCCATTGTGGTGAGTTAGTTTTTACTGCCAAGGTTTTACCAGAAAAAGTTGTCATCTGTCATTGCACTGATTGCCAATTACTATCGGCTAGTGCTTTTAGGACGGTAGTGATGTCAGAAGTTGACGGTATGAATTTTATCAAAGGCACGCCAAAGGAATACATCAAAGTTGCCGAAAGTGGCAATCAACGAGCCCAAGGTTTTTGTCAGCAATGTGGCTCTGCAATGTACGCCACTTCCGTTGGTGATAAGTCGAGGGTGTATGGAATTCGTTTAGGCGTTGTGGATCAAAGAAATGAATTAACGCCGGTTATGCAAATCTGGCATCGTTCAGCACAACCTTGGTTGAATACTTTACATGGCATAAGCACATTTTCAACAACACCATAATATTAAGGGATGACAATGAAATTGATCGTCAGTTTATCTATTTTAGCGAGTTTTTATGTTAATGCTGTGCAGAGTTCTGAACAGAAAGTGCTGCCAGTAAATCTTGGTAGCTATTCAGAGGGTGAAGTTAGTTTTTTAAATACCCAGGAAGGTGACATGACCTTGCCATTTTCTGAAGGGGTGAAAGTCGGCGGGACTGTCTATTTATCTGGTCAAATAGGATTTAACCCTGAGACTAAGACCTTAGTTAAAGGTGGCATCGTTGCGGAAACTCAATCGACATTATTAGGCATTAAAGGGTCTTTAGGTCGAATGGGTTATGAAATGAAAGATGTGGTTAAGTGCACTGTGATGCTTACGGATATTGAAGATTTCTCAGCATTTAATCAGGTATATAAGCAGCATTTTAGTTCCCCTTATCCCGCAAGAAGTACTATGGCAGTCAAAGGTCTCGCTCTTGGTGCCAGCATTGAAATTGAATGTATTGCTGCAAAATAACATAAAAAATCACCCTTAATGTGAATCTAGATTTACATAAATCTGTTTGCACTATATCATCTTGTTCAAAATATATTTGAATAAGGTTAAGGATGAATCAATCTAAATTGTTTTGCACACTAGGTATGCTGCTTTACAGTATTTCTTTAAGTGCTGTGGCGAGTGGTTATATATCTTATGATCAACCTAAAATTGCAATTACCAATGTCAATATCATCGATGGAACTGGCAGTAAAATTAAGGAAGCGCAAACTGTTGTTATTGAGGCTGGGAAAATTAAAACGATAATGGCTTCTGCTTCGACAACGATTGCAGAGGACGTCACTATCATCGATGGTAAGGGGAAAACCTTAATTCCAGGCCTGATCATGATGCATGAGCATATGTTTTATCCCACCGGAAAAGCCCATTACACCGAAATGCTCCATAGCTTTCCCAAACTATACCTAGCTGGCGGTGCAACCACGGTAAGGACTGCTGGCACCACTTCACCTTACGGGGATTTAAATGTAAGAGATGCCATTAACTCAGGTGACACTATTGGTCCTGCTATGGATGTTACTGCGCCGTATTTAAATGGTCCAGGGCTGCCAATTCTAAAACTCAAAGCGCTTCGGGATGCAGAAAATGCTAAGGCAATGATAGATTACTGGGTTTCTGAAGGGGTAACGTCATATAAAGCCTATATTAATATTCGTACAAAAGAGCTTGAAACAGTCATAGAGCAAGCGCATTTGCGGGATCATAAAGTGACAGCACATCTTTGCTCTATAACTTATCGAGAAGCCGCTGAGATGGGAATCGATAACCTTGAACATGGTTTCTTTGCCGCTACTGATTTTGTTAAAGACAAACAGAAAGATATGTGCCCAGAAGGGGCACATCAGTCATTAGTTGATTTAGATATTGATTCACCTGAGGTCAATGATCTCATTGCCTATTTAGTCGAAAAGAAAGTCGCTATTACTTCTACGCTAACTATTTATGAAACGTTCACAAAAGGGCGACCACAAGCTTACCCTTTAGCATTAGAAGCGCTCATTCCACAAGTTAGAGAGCAGTATCAAAATCGTTGGCTCACTATTTCTCAGCAAGAAGACGCTACTTGGCCAGTCGTGTTTAATAAAATGATGCAATTAGAAAAGAAGTTTGTTGCAGCTGGCGGCTTGTTGATGGCCGGAACGGACCCTACCGGCTATGGCGGGGTCGTTGCTGGATTTTCAAATCAACGTATGATTGAGCTACTTTATGAAGCAGGCTTTAGTGTAGAAGAAGTGATTAAAATCGCCACCTTGAATGCAGCAAACTATCTTAATAAGCAGCAAACTATTGGCTCAGTTGAGGTCGGTAAGAATGCTGATCTAGTATTAATAAATGGTGATTTGAGTGTTGATATTAGTCGAATTCAAGATATGCCAGTGGTATTTAAAAATGGCATTGGCTATGACACTAAAAAAATCGTTGCTGATAATAAAGCGATAGTAGGGTTACATTAACTTAACAGCGCAGTAAATGACCTGTTGAATTAGAGTTTAGCCAGTAGAAATTGTATGATGCTTAAGGTGACAATACACTGGAATTGTTACCTTGGTTTCCTCCCTGATTTCGAACTGGAAAAATGCATGTCAGCCATAGATTTACGCCCAAAACAAAAACGTAGCCAAGTGACTCATGATAAATTTCTGCAGTCTTTACAAGATGCATTAAAGGTTAAGTACTTTGAACATATCAGTATTAAAGAATTAGCTGAAGGCGCAGGGGTGTCGGTAGGGACGTTTTATCGTCGATTTGAGAACAAAGAAGCATTACTACCACTTCTATATGATGCATTTGGAAAAGAGCTTGGGCAGTGGATTGAGGAAATGGAAGCAATTGAGTGCGACACGCTCGAGGATCGAGTGATATCACTATGTGAGTCCACTTATACATTCCTTGACGATAGAAAAAGTGTATTTAGGACCATTCACCTAAATGCGCGGTTACATCCTGACACCATGTTTGCAAATCCTACTTTAGACAGAAATGAAGCGTATAGCCGCTTGTCTCATTTGCTATTACAATTTGTTGATAGTAACGAGGCTGCTAATATTACATCAATAAAGCAGCAAGCTGCAGATATGGCGATATATATGATGATCAATGGCCTGCTTGATAAAATTCTGTATCCAAACCTGACACCAGCAATCGCTTGCTCAATGACACAGATGCAATTCGTGCAGCAATTACCTAAGATGTTACTTAACTACTTACAGCCAATTGTTAATCCAGGTTAAAGATTAATCTGCTGTTTTCCTCGTTTTCGATAAAGCGGTGCTGCAGCTACTTTTGTATAGTTGATTTGCTTGAGTTGAATCACAATTTGACTAGAAGCTAAGTCACATGATGACATTTTGATTATGTGACACCATTAGCCCTATGCATCTAGGCGTAAATTTCGTATAATCCGCGCGAATTTAAAAACCCTATATTAAGAAGGAAGCTTTTCATGGCTATCGAACGTACTTTTTCTATCATTAAGCCAGATGCTGTTGCAAAAAACCACATTGGCGCTATCTACAACCGTTTTGAAACTGCTGGCCTGAAAATCATCGCTTCTAAAATGGTTCACCTAAGCAAAGAACAAGCTGAAGGCTTCTACGCTGAGCACAGCGAACGTCCTTTCTTTGGTGCTTTAGTTGCATTCATGACTTCTGGTCCTATCATGGTTCAAACGCTTGAAGGCGAAAACGCTGTTCTAGCTCACCGTGAAATCTTAGGTGCTACTAACCCAGCTGAAGCTGCTGAAGGAACTATCCGTGCAGATTTCGCAGAAAGCATCGATGAGAACGCTGCTCACGGTTCTGATTCTGTAGCATCTGCTGAACGTGAAGTTGCTTACTTCTTCAGTGCTGAAGAGTTATGTGCACGTACTCGTTAATTCTTAATTGAATTAGATTAAAAGGAGCCATATGGCTCCTTTTTTGTGTCTAAAAATTGCTGATACCTTTTCGATCTTCTACTCTAGCCCCAGTTCCGAGCTTGTAGGTGATTTATAGATTGGTTTTCTTTGTGCTTCCAATCGACACCGAGGCTTTCTTATTGCCAAATATGTGAATAAGTATTGCTTTTCTACCTGCTAAAAATTCAATTGCTGCAATCCTATTCTAATCAGCTTGAGTAATTACTCTTTTTTAATCTGGCTGAATGTCGCTTATTTGTTAAATAATAAGCAAATTAAACTTCTAATTATAAATTTTATTGTGATTTTAAAATTATTTTTTTAATAATAATTGTTACTTAAGTTAAATTTTTGTTAATTAAGTCGTAGTTTTAAGATCTGTAATTTAACTTATTAATATTGGGGTTAGTTTAATTGTTTAATATTTGATCTGATTTAATCTTTTTAATAACTTAAGGTTAACAAAAAACAACATTATATTTAACTTGGTGAGCTTGAAATTCGCTAAGTGCTTGTTATATAGTAATTTAACAATAATTTAACACATGTTAATATTGAGTCTGTATCAATGTGATGATACTTGGTTATTAATTTGTAATAGATGTTGACTATTGTCATTTTATTTAACAATAATGCTCTCGGTTGATTAAATAATTAACCTAAAAATAAAAAATATAACGTCGTGACTTTATGTTTGATTATGACGAAGGGAGTTTAATAATGAGTTCATTATCTTTGACAGCTAAGGCAATCCGCCGTGGCTTTTTGACAATAGCAGCAACAACCGTTGCAACAGGTTCAGTTTTTTCAGGCAGTGTAATTGCTGAAGAAGCACAAGCTGAAAAAGTAGAAAGAATTGCGGTAACTGGTTCACGTATTAAACGTACCGATATGGAAACGGCTAGCCCAGTTACAGTGATCGATGCGTCAGCAATTATAGCATCAGGCGCTACATCTATTGATGATGTATTACAGAAGATGACTTCTTCTGGTGGCGCTATGACAAATGCTGGTATTAACAATGGTTCTGGTGGTAACACTAACGTAAACCTACGTGGTTTGGGTGCGGAGCGTACTCTAGTACTTGTTAACGGTCGTCGTATGATCGCTTCAGGTACAGGCGCTGCATCTTCAGTTGATTTGAACACTATTCCTGTTTCAATGATCCAACGTGTAGAAGTACTTAAAGATGGCGCTTCAGCTGTTTATGGTACTGATGCAATTGCTGGTGTTGTTAACGTCATTTTAAAGCGTGATTTTGATGGTTTTGAACTAAATGTTCAAACAGGTATGTCAGGTCAAGGCGACGCTGACGAATCAAGCATTGATTTCACTATGGGTAATACCTTCGATAAAGGTAACGTTGTCATCAACGCGCAGTACACCAAACGTGGTGACGCGAGCCAAGCAGATCGTGATTTCTCAGAATGTCCTATCGCTGAAGGTGCTGACGGCCTATATTGTGCCGGTTCTTCATACTCACAAGGTGGACACGTTTGGGGTGATAAAAACTTTAACATCGTAGGCACTGGTGTTGATGGCGCTTATGCTATCGGTGATTCTGGATTTTACGGTGAATATGTTGATGATGGTGAAGGCAAGGCTAAATTCCAGTATTTTGATGGAAAATCAGCAGCTGACTTAAGTGGTCGTGATGGTGAATACCATGACTTCACAAATGATGACCGTTATAACTATTCTGCAGACAGCTTCCTTTCAACGCCAATGGAGCGTTTGAATCTAAGCATGGCAGGTACTTACGAACTGTCAGACAACATTATGTTCTTCTCTGAAGCGATGTACTCTAAGCGTTGGTCTGATCAACAAATGGCACCTCAGCCTATTTGGAACGCAGCAGCTTGGGAATACAAGCCAATGTCAGCTGGCGGTTTCATGACTGACGATTTATTACCTTGGGTTCAAGCTGGCGAAGAAGTAAGCTATGGTCGTCGTATGGTTGAATCTGGTACTCGTAACTTTTCTCAGGTTGTTGACACTATTCGTTTAGTTGTTGGCCTTGAAGGAGAGTTCGAAAATGGTTGGACTTGGGATGCTTCTTACAACAAAGGTAAGAATGATTCAGTTGACACATTAGCAAACCTACACAACATCGGCTCTATCAATGATGCTGTTCAAGCTGGTGATTTTGACCCATTCCTACAGTCTTCTTGGATGGGTGATAGTATCTCTCCATTTGTTTATACAGAAGTTAACGCAGGTGGTAGTGAACTGGATATCGCAGCTTTGTCACTTTCAGGCGACATCGTAGATTTACCAGCTGGTACCATGGGTTTTGCTGCGGGTTATGAATTCCGTAAAGAATCTGCATACTTCACTCCTGATTCATTAACTGCTCAAGGTCTTGCTAATGACCCACGTGTAGAAGCTACATCGGGTTCATTTGATGTTAGTGAGTTTTACGCTGAATTAGCGATTCCTTTATTAAGTGACTTACCACTAGCTCAACAAGTTGATATGAGCGCTGCAATTCGTTACTTCGATTACAGCACATTCGGTGATGACAGCACTTGGAAATTAGGTCTAACTTGGCGTTTATTTGATGACTTGATGGTTCGTGGTGTTCAATCTACCGCTTTCCGTGCACCAACTGTAGATGAATTATACGGTGGTAAGTCTCCATCTTTCGATCAAATTGTTCATCCAGCTACAGAGCAAACTCAGGCAGAAGTCACAGTAGGTGGTAATCCTAACCTTACTCCTGAAGAAGCTGATATCACAACTCTTGGTTTAGTTTATTCTCCAAGCTATGTTGAAGGCTTATCGTTAACTGTTGATTACTACGATATTGCTATTACAAATACAATTACTTCAGTTGATTCAAACTATGTTGCTAACCAGTGTTTAGATGCTAATGGTAATAAGATCAATGAAGGTACTGCTCTTTGTCAGTCAGCGAATATCTCGATTGATAACACAGGTCGTATTGCATTTGATAATGGTTTGCAAAACATTGGTGAAACCAACACTTCTGGTTTTGATATCAACCTTGCTTATACTTTCGAAGGCTTAGGTTTAGATTGGAAAGCAGGTCTTGATACTTCTATCTTAGATACATACGAAGAATTTGACCAAGATGGCAATGCAGTTGATTACACTGGCTACATCACTGGTGGTGTAGGTGCATATGCTGAGTTAAAAACTAACTTTAACTTAACTGCATCAGGTGACGATTGGTCAGCGACTTATGAAGCTCGTTACATTGACGGTATGGATTCATTCGCTTGTAAAGATGATCCAAGTGAGTGTTACGCGCCTTCTGTTGACTCAATTGTTTACCACGATATCTCAGCATCTTACGACATCAACGAAACAGTTAGATTGTCAGGTGGTGTGAATAACGTATTAGATGAAGAGCCTCCTTACTACACAGGTAATAACGATTCGAATACCGATCCGTACACTTATGATGTATTAGGTCGTTACTTCTTCGTTCGTGCTAGCGTGAAGTTCTAATCAAGAAGTCTTAATTTTTAAGAAATCTTGTTAATAAAATCCCAGTCGAGATATCGGCTGGGATTTTTTGTTTTTAAAACAAAATAACCAGTTAACGTTCCCTAAACATATGTAAGGTGTATCTGTCGATTTTATTCTTATTATTTACAGTTGTATCAGTGTGTTAAGTTGTTTTTACTTCCATATATCAGGTGTTTCTTTTTGTATCTCCCACCTCAGCTTTTAAGGTTTAATATCTTAGTGAAAATCAACCACATGTTTTTCAAGGTTATTTGCTGTTCTATGGTGATTTAGCTCACTGTTTTGTGTATCAATTTGTACCCAATTCGTTAAATTAATGTATCCCTCATTGAATGATTTACGTTGTTTTAACAGTATCGAGTTGAGGTTATAACCTCGGTTTAACTAAATAAAACAATAAAAAGTCAATGTGTTAGTAAAACTAACATCCAGGGAGATTTACATGAGTTCATTAACGTTAACAGCTAAGGCGATTCGTCGCAGTATTCTAGCTGCGACAGCAGCATCAGTTGCTTTCTCAGGTGTTGCATTTGCTGAAGATGCACCAGAGAAAGTGGAAAGAATTGAAGTAACAGGTTCACGTATTAAGCAAGTCGATATGGAGACATCTTCGCCAGTCACAGTACTAAGTGCTGCAGATATAGCACTTACTGGTGAAAAAACCGTTGCTGATGTCTTAAATAACTCATCTATTAATGCATTTGGATCATGGCGTGGAACTTCTGGTTATGGTTCAGGTGCGAGTGCGACAAGTAGTGTTAATATGCGCGGTCTGGGCTCACAAGCAACTTTAGTGTTGTTAGATGGTCGTCGCATGCCAGGCACAAGTTCAAGTTCTGGAGCAACAGCTGATACTTCCCAAATACCAATTGCGATAGTAGAGCGTATTGAAATTTTACGTGACGGTGCATCGGCTGTATATGGCTCTGATGCAGTCGCTGGTGTAATTAACATTATTACAAAAAAAGAATTTGAAGGTTTTCAGTTAGACTTCAGTACAGAGCAACCTTCGGTAGAAGGTGGCGATGCCAATCGCTTCTCCATTGCAACTGGCTTTAATACAGATCAAGGTAATGTGACATTTACCTACGAATATTATGATACTAAAGCTGTTATGGATCGTGATATTTGGAATGTGAATGATCCTTCTTATGATGCTAATAGTGTTTTTAGTTCAGTGCCAAATGGCTATTACAATACAAACATCCAGAAAGTTGATGACGATGGAAATTTAGTTTTTGATGAAGATGGTAAAGAAGTTTGGGTATATGATTTTTATTCCAACTCAGATTTGTGCGATCAAACTGAAAATACAGTTGATAAAGTTGATGATAATAACAGTGGTCAATGCCGATATGATTATGGCGCAGTAACTAAGTTATTTGGTGATATGACGCGAAACTCATTCATGACTAACTTCAATTATAACATCACTGATGATATTCAATTTAGAGGACGTGGCTCTGCATCCTTAAGTGAAACAAATACTCGTTATGCAGGAACACCTGTTTCTACAAACTATCCAGTACTTTCTGCAGATAGCCAATATAACCCGACTGATTCTGACATGACACTTTATATGCGCTCTGTACAAATTGGCGAGCGTGATACATTAACAGAAACAAATAATTTCGATATTTTAGGTGGGTTTGTTGGTTTTTCTGATGTTGGAAATGGGATCGACTGGGAAATAAATGGGCAATATTCAGGCTCAACAACTAACTCATTTAACTATAACTTGGTTAATGACAACATCATTCAAAGTGAACTGGATACCGATCAATACGATATTTTTAATACATCAGGTATGAGTTATGAGGATTGGAATAACCAGATGACAGCATTATATAGTGCTGCTAATCATACTGGTGTATATCAAGGTAAATTCGACAGCACTCAAATAGATGGTCTTGCATCAACATTATTATTTGAAAACGATATGGTTTCAATGGCGATGTTAGTGGGTGCTGAATATGAAATGATTAACTTCAAACAAACGTCTGACCCTGAGTCTGCTGCTGGTATTATTTCTGGTGGCTCTGGTGGTGATGATGTTGATGCAGAACGAGACCGCACTGCAGCATATACTGAAATCCAAGTAGGTTTGCCAGCTAATGTAGACTTATCTGTTGCTGTTAGGTATGAAAAGTATGAGCAATCTGGAACACTTACTGGTGCGACAGGCGAAATTGTAAACTCTTCTACTTTTGATGCCGTTGTGCCTAAGTTTGGTTTGAGCTGGAGACCAGTCGATTCTTTACTTTTACGAGCTAGTTATGGTGATTCTTTCCGAGCGCCAAACATGGGCGAAATGTTTTCTTCTCAATCTTTAAGCTTTGAAACGGCTTATGATTCTGTGTGGTGTGAAACTAACGCAAGCCTAGATCCTGGTTACTGTGCTAATAATAATCAACACAAGACTTGGTTCGGTGGTAATCCAAACTTAGAAGCAGAAGAGGGGAATTCTTTAACCTTAGGCGGAGTATGGAATGTAACGGATGCTTGGAGTGTTGAGCTTTCTTACTATGACATTAAGTACGATAACAAAATCGAAGCAGTAAGTGCGACCGATGTTATTCGTGATGAAAAAATCAATGGTGGCTCTAGTTTAGTCACTCGTAATGATGACGGTAAAATTGATTACTTAGAGAGTGGCTATATCAATATGTCCTCTTTAAATACAAGCGGATTCGATTTTGCTACATCTTATAATCTAGAAACTAGCTTTGGTGATTTCAACTTTAAAGTTGATTTAACACATATTTTAGAGTTTGAAGAGCAAGCTAGTGCAGAGTCTGAAGCTATCGACCTTGCTGGTATTCAAGATTATCCGGAGTGGCGTGGTAATCTAGCCGCAGCTTGGTATTACAACGACTTCAGTGCTGCTTGGACAACAGTATACATTGGTAGCCAATCGGGTGATTACTGGCGTGATTTAGGTTATAGCTATATCACTGATACCCCTGATTACTTTAAGCATAACTTGCAAGTTGGCTACACCCATGACTGGAATGGCACTGTAACAGTAGGCGTAAACAATTTGTTTGATGAAGAAGCACCGACTTGGTACGACTTTGCTGACTACCGTGACGTTAATACGGGTCTATACGATGTGTTAGGGCGTACTTATTACCTTAGAATCAACCAAAAGTTCTAAAGATTTTATAGTTTAAAACTAAAAACCTCCGCGATTCGGAGGTTTTTTTATGGTCCAAATTCTCTTAAAAAAAAATAAAAACAGTAATAAACGGTTTGTTTAGCTGAATTTTTGAGGTGAGATTTAGTGACTTAAACGCAATTCTTGGCGGTGTTCTTGACGGTGTTTTGCATCACAATGAGCGCAGCGCTGCTCAGTAGGATCGATTGCTAATCTATCTGGTTCTATTTCAGATTCGCAATCAGAGCACAAACCATACAGACCTAATTCTAGTTGGCAAAGAGCAGCATCTAGGCGAGTCAGTTGGCTGAAAAGGGGGCTGTCTGTTAAATTTTGGCTACTCATTAACTCAATCAGCTCTGTCAAACTCATATTAAAATGAATTTGAGCTGCACTATTTACATTAACCTGCTGATTCAGGTGATGCACTAGCTCGTATTTAAGCTGTGCTTCTTTTTGCATTAATGTTTGTTGTATCTCTTGAGTACTCACAAAAGGGCCTAATTACTTAATCATTTTACTGGGTATGTAGTCTAACGCTATACAGCAGTATTGTTATGATGGAGATCAAATCAAGGCTTCATTTATGTCATCTAATATTAAGCTTTATTCATATAAAGTGCAGGTTACCAAATAACTAATTCCATTATTTATTATTTTGTTCGTATGCTTTTTCTAAAATCGCCACAATATCATCTGTTGTTTTCATCACTCTTAACTCTCTAAACAATATGTCTGCTTCTGGGTATTGCTTATTAAGATAAGTGAACCATTGCTTCACCCGTGCTGGATAATAATCAGATTTTTTGCCAACAAGCTGTTTTTGGGTGTAGCTCAGCAGTAAACTTAAGGTTTGCGACCATGTATAAGGTGCTACGCCATCTTTAATGGTTGCCGCTAAGTTTGGTAGCGACATAGCCCCTCGACCAAGCATGATGTTGTCACAGCCTGTCACTTCCATACAGCGCTTGGCATCATCAGCATTCCAAATCTCACCATTAGCAATCACTGGAATCGGTAAGCGCTCACGTACTTCGGTTATGTATTCCCAATAAGCAGGTGGTTTGTAACCGTCGACTTTACTGCGTGCATGAATAGCTAACTCTGTGGCGCCAGCTTCATATACAGCTAACGCATTTTCCATAAACAAAGACTTATCTTCAAAGCCTAGACGAATTTTTGCGGTAACAGGTTGCTCAGCAGGTACAGCATCTCGCATGGCTTTTACTATATCGTGGATGGTATCTGGGTATTGCAGTAATACCGCGCCGCCATTACTGCGGTTGACCATTTTTGCAGGGCAACCAAAGTTAGCATCAACACCTTGTGAGCCTAACTCTACGGCTCGTTGGGCATTTTCAGCCATTACACTTGGATGTTGCCCCAATAATTGGATACGAACAGGGGTACCTGATGCGGTAAACCCGCCGTTATGGAGTTCAGGGCAAAGTTTGTAATACACTTTTTCAGGAAGCAATTGGCTGATTACTCGCACAAACTCAGTGACCACTAAGTCATATGGATTAATTTCAGACAATATTTCTCGCATCAAATCATCAATGACGCCTTCCATCGGAGCTAATACTACGCGCACGGTTCAACCTGTTGTCAATTAAAGGAGCGCCATTCTAGCGACTTTAGCTTTTTATACAAATTCATTTCAATACAGTGAAAAAATACAAATAAGTTGAAAAAGTAATATTAATCTTAAATATCAGGTTGATACATCATAAATTTACACTATGATTACAAATAGCCTGGGCTTTCTAGCAAGAATTTTTGAAAATAATTATGATTTAGATCAATTTTTGTGAAATAAAAGTAAACGGTTGTAGGTCTATTAAAGTGTAAGCCAGCACTGTTAGTTGTTGGTCACCATTATAAAGTTTGAATATAAGGAAGATTATTATGAACTCAGTAAAACAAACTACAGTAGCAATGGCTTTAGGCGCAGTGGTATTAACTGCAGGTGTATCAACTTCTGTTGAAGCGAACCCATTTGGTTTTGAGCAAATGAATGCCGGTTACCAACTTGATGGTGGCGAAAGCAAATCTAAAGAAGGTAAGTGCGGTGAAGGCAAATGTGGCGGCGACATGAAAAAAGCCACAGAAGGTAAATGTGGTGAAGGTAAGTGTGGCGGCGATATGAAAAAAGCTGCAGAAGGTAAATGCGGTGAAGGTAAATGCGGCGGTGACATGAAAAAAGCCAAAGAAGGTAAATGCGGTGAAGGTAAGTGCGGCGGCGACATGAAAAAAGCCAAAGAAGGCAAATGTGGTGAAGGTAAATGCGGCGGCGATATGAAACAAGCTGCTGAAGGTAAAGCTAAAGAAGGTAAGTGTGGTGAAGGTAAATGTGGCGGTGCTAAGTAATTAGTTTTCTTATTTATTTACTTTAGCGGATAAACATTTTTTTACCCCATTGAGTGTTTATTGTCAGTGTAAAGTACGTCATGATAAGGCCTGTTATGCAGGCCTTTTTAATTGATAAAAAGTCATAAATGGAGTGTTGTAATGGCAAAGCAAGCAACAGTGGGACTGGGTTTACGCCGAGAGATGCTTGATGAGTTTTGTCAGCAAGTACCTGATGAAATCAACTTCTTTGAAGTCGCACCTGAAAATTGGATGACTCTAGGTGGCAAATTTGGCAAACAGTTTAGGCAGTTAACTGAACAGCACGAGTTTTTTTGTCATGGACTTTCTTTATCAATTGGTAGCCCTGAAAAGCTTGATACTGATTTCGTTAAAAACATCAAAGCCTTTCTCGACTTACATCAAATCAATATTTACTCAGAACATCTTAGCTACTGTTCTGGTACGGGCCATATGTATGATTTGATGCCAATCCCGTTTACAGAAGAAGCGGTAAGTTACGTAGCCAAAAGAATTAAGCAAGTTGAAGATATTTTAGAACGGCCTTTTATTCTTGAAAATGTTTCTTTTTACGCAGCGCCTGGTGCGCAGATGACTGAACAAGAGTTTGTTAATGCGGTGCTTACTGAGGCGGACTGTAAATTACTACTCGATGTCAATAACATCTATGTGAACTCCATTAATCACCAATATGACGCTGCACAATTTTTAGCGTCAATGCCAACTGATCGTATCGAATACATGCACATTGCAGGTCATTATGAAGAAACACCTGAATTGATGGTGGATACTCACGGCGCAGATGTTATCGATCCTGTATGGGCCCTTTTACAACAAAGTTACCAGTTGCATGGGGTATTTCCGACATTATTAGAGCGAGACTTTAACATCCCTAAAACACCAGAGTTATTGCTTGAGATTAATCAAATCCATCAATATCAGCAGCAAGCGTTAACTGCAACAAAGATCAGGAGTGCATAATGAACTTTATTGACACTCAACAATCCTTTATGGATTACATTCGCGACTCTAGTAACCCATTACCAGATGGGATGACGTTAGAGCGGATGACAGTATACAGAGAACTTTTTTTCAATAATGTTGATGGCTTTGTCTCTGGTGCGTTTCCAGTTTTAAAGTCACTTTATACTGATGACGCATGGCGTAAGCTTATACAGGCATTTTTTGTTAGTTTTGATTGTAAAACACCGATATTCATCGAAATATCTCAAGAGTTTATTGCGTTTCTACAAACCAGTTATCAAACGGTAGATTACGATCCACCTTTTATGGTGGAGTTGGCGCATTATGAATGGTTAGAGTTATACATTGCCACCGTATTTGATAATGAAAACGAGCAAGCTCTATCAGCTGAAATGCTAACGGAGTTGCCCCTAAGCTTATCTTCTAAGGCTACTGTGACTCAGTATCACTATGAAGTGCAGCATATTAGTGTTGATTACCAACCAACAGAGCCCAGTGAACAAGCATACAGTTTTTGCGTATATCGAGATGTTGATGATGAAGTGGTATTTTTACAATTAAACCCGCTTACGGCCCAAGTCCTCGGTTTTATCAGTCAAACCGATAATTGCTACTTGAGTGATATTATTGGTTGGTTACAAACTTCCTACCCGCAAATGAGCAGTGAAGCCTTATCAAATGGTTGCTTGCAGATGCTACAGCAATTGGCAGAAAAGGGCATTATTTGCACGATAAATAATCTAGATAAAGCAGAATAAATGACACAGTTATTTTGTGGTTTTTATTGACGACCTTTTTACTTACAATAGCGCGAATTTTGTGATCCAGTTCACGCTGCCAGAAGGTGGTTAACAATACTCTTAGGAATCTAATAACATGAGTCAGCCGTTTAAAGACCCATTTAACATTTTGTATTTTATTGGTTTTATCCTTGTTTTGCTATTACCAACATTACCAGCTTCTATTTCAGCTTTGAGACTTGCAGGCTTAATTTAACTGCCAATCTCAGTTATTATACCGGACTATTTTTGATAGTATCGGTTACCCAAAAACCATTCTATTGAATGGTTTTTTTGATTTGGCCCTGGAGAGATATGTCGTTAAAGCGCGGCTTTTTTGTGATTGTTGGTTTAACCAGCGTAACGCTAGGTACAATTGGTATTGTCGTGCCATTGCTACCCACAGTGCCTTTTATCTTGCTTGCGGCATATTGTTTTGCACGCTCAAGTGACAGACTTCATCATTGGTTAATGACCCATCCATGGTTTTCTCAAGGTTTGAATGACTGGCAAAACAAACGATCAATAAATAAAAAGTTAAAGCGCAAAGCCATGATTATGACAACGTTAAGTTTCGTCGTCAGTATTGCTATCGTGCCATTATTGTGGGTACAAATCATGTTGGTTTGTATGTTATGTGTGCTATTGCTTTTTATGTGGCAGATCCCAGAGTTAGATTAAAAGTTGCTGGTATTTTGCTCGTTAGTTGCAACTCTTCTCAAACATGCTTACTATCAGCCAAATCGAGTGATATGCCAGATACTATATTTGCAAATTCAGTTTAATCAGAATTGCACCATGGCTATTAATCCATTCCTTTTTAAATAGACGAATCAATATGACTATGAATCCAACCAGCTTAGCGTTAATCAAAGACAGCATTAAAGCCATTCCTGATTATCCAATTCCAGGCATTATGTTTCGCGATGTCACCAGCTTATTAGAAGATGCAGAGGCTTATAAAGCGACCATCGCATTATTTGTTGAACACTATAAGTCGCTTGGATTTACCAAAGTGGTTGGCACTGAAGCGCGTGGCTTCTTATTTGGTGCACCATTAGCATTGGAACTGGGTATTGGCTTCGTTCCTGTACGTAAGCCAGGCAAACTACCAAGAAAGACGATTTCGCAAACCTATGATCTTGAATACGGCAAAGACACATTAGAAATCCACGTTGATGCCATCAAACCAGGTGATAAAGTACTTGTAGTTGATGATTTGCTTGCAACTGGCGGCACTATCGAAGCTACTGTAAAGTTAATTCGTGAACTGGGTGGCGATGTTGCTCATGCTGCATTTGTTATCTCACTGCCTGATATTGGCGGCGAGAAACGTATCGAAGCGTTAGGTATCGATATCCTAACCTTATGTGAGTTTGAGGGCGAGTAAACCTCTTTAGCACTCTACTGGGCAGGGCAGTGTTGAACATTGCTCTGCTTGCTCTATTTGTTACATCGGTTATGGCATTGACTATCGCAACGATTAACGAATAAGTTGAAACTCTTCAGATTAAACCCATCACGCTGTTCAAGGTTCCGATTCGATTTGATGGAATTGGTATAATACTTCGCCAAACCCACCCAGCAAATAGTGTATCAATAGCGCCTGAATCACTTGCATGTTATTGTTATTTTTATTTTCGGGTAAAATTAATCGTAATCATCCCGTTTTATTAAAGCTTGGGGAATTCCATGTCTTATCAGGTGTTAGCCCGTAAGTGGCGCCCTGCAAAATTTGAAGAAATGGTAGGACAATCACACGTCTTATTAGCTCTAACAAATGCATTAACTCAGCAGCGCTTACATCACGCATACTTATTTACCGGCACTCGAGGTGTCGGTAAAACCAGTTTAGCTCGGCTATTTGCTAAAGGATTAAACTGTGAACAAGGCGTAACATCAACGCCTTGTGGTGTATGTTCTAGTTGTGTTGAAATTGCCCAAGGGCGTTTTGTCGACTTAATTGAAGTCGATGCAGCGTCGCGTACCAAAGTGGATGACACCCGTGAATTACTGGACAATGTACAGTACAAGCCTTCACGTGGACGTTTCAAGGTGTATCTTATCGATGAAGTACACATGCTCTCTCGCAGCAGTTTTAATGCTTTGCTTAAAACGCTTGAAGAGCCGCCAGAGCATGTGAAGTTTTTACTGGCCACAACTGACCCGCAAAAACTACCTGTTACGGTATTATCTCGCTGTTTGCAGTTTAATTTAAAAAGCCTTTCTCAAGATGAAATTGCTAAGCAATTAGACTTCATCTTGACTCAAGAGCAATTAGAGTACGAACCTCAAGCACTAGACTTACTGGCTAAAGCTGCGAACGGCAGTATGCGAGATGCATTAAGCCTAACGGATCAAGCAATCGCATTTGGCAGTGGCCAAGTAATGCATCAACAAGTTCAATCTATGTTGGGCAGTATTGATGCGCAGCAAGTGCTGGCACTATTAAAAGCGCTATGTGATGCAGATGTCGCCAATTTGATGCAGACCATTCAGCAGGTTCTAAGTTTTGGCGCAGATGCCGACGAAGTGTTACGCAGCTTATTAGAGCTATTGCATCAGATAACCTTGAGCCAGTTCGCCCCCGCTGCAGCGCAGCAATCATTATACAGCGAACATATTTTAGCTTTTGCTGAGCAATTAACGCCTGAGCAAGTTCAGCTCTACTATCAATTATTGTTAACTGGCCGCAAAGAACTGGCGTTTGCACCTGACCCTAAATCAGGGTTAGAAATGGCATTGCTGCGCGCAATTGCCTTTGTACCTGAAAAACCAGTAAAGCGTTGGCATACAGATGATGCCGCGCAAATAAGTTTGCCTGCAGCACCTAGCGCCGAAACAATTGCTGCATCAGCGATTAAATCAGTTGCGACAGCGGAAGTTAAGCCTGAACTTAAACCAAAGTCAGAACCAGAACTAACACCAAAACCAGAGCTTAAACCAGAGCTTAAACCAGAGCTTAAACAGGAACTTAAACCAGAACTTAAACCAAAACCTGAGTTAATGGCTCAATCAGCTGATGCTCCTGCAACAGAAGATAAGTCTGATGCAGCGCTTGCGGCTGAACAAGCCATATTGTTAAGCCAAGCCAGCAGTTTAGGCTTTGAGCAACAAGCAGTCACTCAACAAAAGCTTGAGCAAAAGCCCGAACAAAAGCCTGAGCAAGAAGTAGAGTCGAAGACTGAACAAGTAACAAATCAAGTACCGGTACAAGAGATGCAAACACCAGAGTCGCAGCCTCAGTTACCATCAAATGACCATGATGGCATGCCGATGGATGCTTATGAGCAATTTGCGCAAGCAAGCGCTGAAGGCTCAATGGATGATTATCAGCATGATGATATGAGTGCTTTCTCTGACAGTCAGTATACCGATGCTTCATTAACAGCGAACTCGCAACAAACGCGAGCTGTTGAAACTAACGCGGCCGTTATTTCAGAAACAGCATCTGAAGCAGCACCAAACCCCACACCAGAGCCAACGGCGGAAGAAACGGCAGATTTAGATGCTTTGCTTGATGCCGTGTTGGCCACCAATGATTCATTAAAAGCTGACGTAAACTCACTGGCAACAGAAGGTGAGCAAGCAAAAAAGCAACAGGCGGCAGCGAGTCCTAGTATAAAGGTACCCGCACCACGCAGTAAAAATGCCGCAGAAGGAAATGCAACAATTGAGTCATCTGATATAGGTGACAGCAATCAGGCAAAAACGTCGGTTGATAGTGCTGTTGACTCTGTTAATAATGAAAACGATAAAGCGCCGTGGGTTAAACCAGAAGGGGCGATTGAGCCGCCTATGGCTCAAGCCTTATTAACAAAAGAAAGCATCACTGACAATGCTCAAGATACTGAGCAAGTTGCCCTTAATAGTGATACAAGTTCGAGTGGTGAGGCACATTCTGCTACGAATCACGTCGAACCAGTAGGACATGGTCAATCTGAGACAGTTTCTGCAACGACTGCAGCACCTCAGTCATTAGCACCTCAATCATTAGTACCTACTGCCACAAAGGATACACAGCCTTCAACGGCACTGGCGGTAAACGGTGAGCACGATATATCTGGTGATGAGCTAGACTTACATTGGTATAAAGTGATGGCATCGCTGAGTATTGGCGGTCGTGTAAGACAATTAGCGGTCAATTCTGTTTGTCAGCGCTTAGATAATCCCATTCCGTTATTGTTAAAGCCTGATCAGAAGCATCTAGCAGCAAATGTGGCTATTGACCAATTACAGATTGCGTTAACAGAGCATTTTGGTGAGCCAACAACTGTTGAAGTGACAGTCGGTTTAGACAGAAAACATGAAACGCCCCTAGAATTAAGAAAAAGATTCCATCGTGAATTATTAGCTAATGCAAATTACGCTTTAATTAATGATGACAAAGTACAATGGATGTTCACACGATTGGCTGCGCAGTTAAATCCGGATACCCTGGTGTATCCCGCAGAGAAATTACAGGCCATTGGTCAACAAATTCCAGCTTTAGTTGCACATTAAATGGGCTAAAGCGGTAGCAGCTTCAAAAGTTTGATAGCAATAAACTGAGACTTATTGCCAATTTATTTTTTTTCAGTAAGATTAGCCCCACTTTGGCTGCTTGCTAATAACCTAATTAAGAGAAAAGACTATGTTTGGAAAAGGCGGTATGGGCAACTTAATGAAACAAGCCCAACAGATGCAAGACAAAATGGCTAAAATGCAAGAAGAGATCGCTCAATCAGAAATGACTGGTGAAGCGGGTGCAGGTTTAGTTAAAGTCACTATGACTGGTGCACACAACATCCGTAAAGTGGATATCGATCCAAGCTTGATGGAAGATGACAAAGAGATGTTGGAAGACCTTATTGCTGCAGCATTCAACGACGCAGCACGTCGCATCGAAGAAAATCAAAAGACTAAAATGGCAGAAGTCACCGGTGGTATGCAATTACCGCCAGGAATGAAAATGCCATTCTAAGACAACAAATTACTGGCTAAGCATTTAGCTAAGCTAGATTGTTGAATCAATTAAAAGCCCAAGTCATCGACTTGGGCTTTTTGTTAGAAGCTGATTTCAACCATCTTTTACAATGCCCCCTGTGTACGTTGAGTGCCAGCATAATGGTTGCCCATTTTAATAAGTTTAGATAATAAGTGTTTAAATAATAGGTGTTTAGATAAAAGGATAATAACTTGGGCATTTTCGCTTAAAGCGGCGTTAAGTGTTCGATGTGTTCTCAAGCGCCTGTATTTCATCTGCAATTAATTCAGCTTCAGCTGTGATCATTGAATAGGATTTAATATCTCCCTTCCTTTGGGCATGCATCGCTTGTTCAAGCTTGATTTCATAGGCTTTATTGAGCTTCTTTAATGGGTCACGTTTGAATATTGACAACATGTGGTTCACCTGATGATTCATTGTTTATTTCTAATACGTTCCCCATTTAAGTTTGGTTTAACAACTAAAGTTAAAACATAGCAGACGATTAAATTTATAATATAAAGAAACCCTTGGTTGTCTTCGAGGTGTGCAGCGGTCGGTTATATGTATAAATCTTCACAAATATCATTGTACTTTTATATACATTTTTTATATGTGCTAGTGTGCGATGACTTATAGCGAGTTGTGTTAATAATGCATTGTAAGGTACTGTACTAGCATCGGAAGTAACCAATTGGAATGTAGGGGAATATAATGACAAGTCGTGTATATGTATTGGCTCAGTTTAAGCCGAAAGCGGGTAAGGAAGCTGAATTATTTGAAATACTGAAAGCGCTTGAGCCTGACTCATATCGTGAAGAAGGTTGTATTCAATACATGCTTACTCGACAAATCGATCATTCAAGTGCAAGTCGAAATGAATACCCAATCGTTTTTAATGAAATTTGGGATAATGCAGATTCATGGTCCGCACATGGTCGTAGGAAGCAAATTCAACATTTCTTTGAAACTCAAGTTAAGGCTGAAACGGGGTTGGTTGACGATGCTATCGTTACTGCATACACCGATGAAGGCTATGAGTATGATGCCCCAATCTACGAATAATGTCGCACTAGCGTAAGTCATTTCACTCATAAAACTCGTTTAACTGATTTTATTAAGTGCTAAGTGCTAAGTGCTAAGTGCTAAGTGCTAAGTGCTAAGTGCTTGAAGCAGAGAGCCCCTGCAGCGGGACTCTCTACTTAATATGCTCTGTGATGCTAGCCCTGTGGTTTTAGCCCCTGTGATTTTGCCATCTGGGTTCTCTGTCTTCTGTGACGTAAGCCATCTCGCCACTCAATAAGATTTACTCACCATCATTCCCTTTATTCGTTTTTACCCATCTGTTTTATTTGTTTTACATTATATTTTTTAAGATATTTTTCTTAAAATTTAATGATTTAAAATGTCATTTACCGATGAAGTCTCATTGAGGTATGGCAGGCTACTGAGGTCATATGAGATCCAACTTAAGTATTCAATACTGTACCTCAGGTTAAAAATATTTGACACGACTAGAAAGTAAGCATAAATTATATGCAGGTTAAATATTTTTTACATGGAGTGAGGTATAGTTAACATGAGTAATTTGCAAAAGGTACATCAGTGGTTGCAAGAAACCAGTTTTAGAGAAGTGACGCTGTCAGTGGATTTAATTGTGACGGGTTATATTTTTTATATTTACTTAAGCAGAATGTATTATGCATCAGCTGAAGAATTGGCCTCAACCGTATGGATTTCTGGAGTGTTATTGGAGGTGATCATTTATTCGGTTGTACTGATGGTCATCAGTTATATCGCCTTAGCGTTTGTGAGCGATGATGAACTTAATCAACCTATGGATGTACGTGAAAAGCAAATTAATTTAGTCGGTTATAAATACTCTGCGATGATCTTACAAGTTGGTGTTGTACTGGCAATGGTACAATATGGTATTGAACAACAGGCTGAGACGATACTGTTTGAAACGATTCCTCATTTGCCGCTGCATATCTTACTGGTGGCTTTTTTAACCGCAGAACTCGCTCATTATGGCGTGCAATTATATAAAGGGCGTACGGGTGATATTTATGGGTAAAAATGATGCAGGGGTAGGGATATCTAACTCTATTCGCACCTTACGCTTTTTACATGATGAAATGACACAGAAACAATTAGCTGAATTAATTGGTGTTACAAGACAAACCGTGATGGCCATAGAGTCAAATAAGTATTCACCCACGCTGGAAGTCGCCTTTAAAATTGCAGAGGTGTTTAATTTGCCCTTAGAGGAGGTTTTTCGGTATCGCTCAACCGCTGATTAACAGGCTGTGAGTTTATTAATGAGTCTTATAAAGGCGAATTCTAAAGCCATTAGCCAAGATACTCTTTGCAATCTTTAACGCTTACGATAATAATTCACCCATTCTTCAGCCGATGTTTATTATCGATGCTGATACCATTTTTTAGTGCACTTGCACTGCTAAGGCAGTTTTTAGGTTATGAAATTTAGTCCTCTTGTCGATGAGTTAATTGAATCGTTACGTTGTTTACCTGGTGTTGGGCCTAAGTCTGCTCAACGTATGGCGTTTCAATTATTAGAGCGTAACCGCAAAGCTGGGCAAAAGCTTGCCACTGCGCTAGAGCGTTCGATGAGTGAAGTTGGCCATTGTCAGGCTTGTAGAACCTTTACTGAACAAGATTTATGTCCTATTTGCAGTAGCCCTAAACGCGGTACTGCAGGAACCATTTGTGTGGTAGAAACCCCTGCTGATGTGTTGGCTATCGAAGCTGGCGGCCATTTTATGGGGCGTTACTTTGTCCTGTTAGGCCATTTGTCGCCTCTTGATGGCGTCGGACCAGAAGAGTTAGGTCTGGCTTTACTTGAAAAGCATTTATCATCAGAAGATGTGACCGAACTTATTTTAGCGACTAACCCAACAGTCGAAGGCGACGCAACTGCGCACTTTATCGCTGATATTGCTCGTCGTCATAATGTGGTAATTAGCCGCATTGCCCATGGTGTTCCTGTGGGTGGAGAGCTTGAGTATGTCGACAGTACCACACTGGCTTTATCATTTAATGGTCGTATTCCGTTATAAACTGATGCTTTTGATTTAACACTTCTAAGCTGATTGTTTGAATTCAAAACTGTGAATATATCCTGAATCTAGAGTTAATTCTTACCTAAAGAACGGTCTAATTATCAGCTTCGTGTCAAAACTGAATATTAAAGGGCTAATTTAGCCCTTTTTGCGTTTTTTTTAGGCATGAGAAAAAAATCCCCTTGAAAATTCATTTTCACGCCCCATTTCCTAGGTAACAAAGAATTTTAATTGCATTGAAAACTTAACCGGTTTCAGTGCAATTGCAGTATTAACGTTAAACCAAGGGAAATTTTCATGTCTCAACAAGAAACACATGGCTTTCAAACCGAAGTAAAACAACTTCTTCATCTGATGATCCATTCTTTATATTCAAATAAAGAAATTTTCTTACGTGAACTAGTTTCAAATGCGGCCGATGCGGCTGATAAGTTGCGTTACCTTGCATTAACCGACAACACCTTATTTGAAGACGATACTGAACTGCGTGTTCGTATCAGTACCGATAAAGAAAAAGGCACCGTTACGATTGAAGATAATGGTATCGGTATGACACGTGATGGTGTGATTGAACATTTAGGGACGATTGCAAAATCAGGTACGGCTGATTTCTTCAAAAACTTGTCAGGTGAAGAATCAAAAGATTCGCAACTTATTGGTCAGTTCGGTGTAGGTTTCTACTCTGCATTTATCGTTGCGGACAAAGTAACTGTTCGTACTCGTGCAGCAGGCGCCGATGTTAACCAAGGTGTTGTGTGGGAATCAGAAGGTGAAGGCGACTTTACTGTCGATACCATTACTAAAAACAGCCGTGGTACTGAAATCACTCTACATTTACGTGATGAAGAAAAAGAATACGCAGACGATACACGTTTACGTTCAATCATTACTAAGTATTCTGATCATATCTCAGTACCAGTAGAAATGTTTGAAGAAGGCACACCTGCGGTTGAAGCGGCTGAAGAGGGCGGTGAAGCGATTCCTGCCACTGAAGGTCAGTGGAAGCCAATGAACAAAGCCACTGCGCTTTGGACTCGTAGCAAGTCAGATATTTCTGATGAAGAGTATCAAGAATTCTACAAGCATATTTCGCACGATTATGGTGATGCTGCTAGTTGGTCTCATAACCGCGTTGAAGGTAAGCAAGAGTACACAAGCTTATTGTATATCCCAAGTAAAGCGCCGTGGGATATGTTTAACCGTGATGCGAAAAACGGTCTTAAATTATTTGTTCAACGTGTATTCATCATGGATGACGCAGAACAATTCATGCCGACTTATTTACGTTTCGTTAAAGGGTTAATCGACTCAAACGATTTACCATTAAACGTGTCACGTGAAATTTTACAAGACAACAGCGTAACCAAAGCACTTCGTGGTGGCGTGACTAAGCGTGTATTAGGCATGCTTGAAAAAATGGCTAAAAATGATGCTGAGAAGTATCAAACATTTTGGGCTGAATTTGGTCAAGTATTAAAAGAAGGCCCAGCTGAAGATTTCGCTAACCGCGAACGCATCTCTGGTTTACTTCGTTTTGCTTCAACGCACAATGACACTGCAGCCACTGACGTATCGCTAGATGACTACATTAGCCGTATGAAAGAAGGTCAAGACAAGATTTATTACATCGTTGCAGACAGCCATGAAGCGGCAGCAAACAGTCCACACCTTGAATTGCTGCGTAAGAAAGACATTGAAGTTCTGTTAATGTCAGAGCGCATCGATGAGTGGTTAATTAACCATTTAACTGAATTTAAAGATAAGAAACTGCATTCAGTAACTCGTGGTGATTTAGAACTTGGCGAACTTGAAGATGCAGCTGAAAAAGAAGCTCAAGAAAAATTAGCTGGTGAAGCTGAAGGGCTAGTTGAGCGTATGAAAACAGCATTGGGCGCTAAAGTTGCAGACGTTAAAGTGACGTCTCGTTTAACTGATACGCCTGCGTGTGTTGTTGCTGGTGAAGGTGAAATGTCATCGCAAATGATCAAGTTGATGCAATCAGCTGGTCAGCCAGTACCTGAGTCTAAACCAACGTTTGAAATTAACCCGCATCATCCTCTTGTTGAGCGTTTGAACAATGAGCAAGATGAGCAGTTATTTGCTAACTGGGCTGACTTGTTGCTTCAGCAAGCACAACTTTCTGAAAAAGGCAGCTTAGCGGATCCATCTGCATTCATTAAGCTAACCAATGAAATGCTAGTTGCTAGCTTGAAGTAAACATTCTTCATTATAAAAAAGCGGACCGAGTGTCCGCTTTTTATTAGCATTCATTTATAGCCAGTGTGATACTGGTTTGAAGGATAGCTAACAAGGATCCACGATGGAACATATTATTAATTTAACCAAAGAGAACATTCAGCAGGTTGTTGATGCCTCAATGGATAACTTTGTTGTTATGTCTTTTTGGGCGCAGCAACAGCCTGAAAGTGTGCAAATGCTGCAGCTGATGGAGCAAATTGCCAACGAGCAAGCGGGTCGCTTTATTCTCGCTAAAGTGAACTGCGAAGCTGAGTTAGAAATTGCTAACTACTTTCAAATTCAAAGTTTACCGACGCACCTTGTGTTAAATAAAGGCCAACCGATAGATGGTTTTGCTGGTACTCAAAGTGCCGAGCAAGTTAATGAACTATTAAATAAGCATTTACCCGCACTATGGGTTCAAGATGTGAACGCCGCTAAAGCCATTTTAGCTGACGAAAATGTCACTAAAGAAAAGTTAGAAGAAGCGTTAGCACTACTAAAAAGCGGTTACGCCGATTCAGGTGAAAAAGCTGAGATTGGGTTATATCTTGTTGATACCTATTTACAACTGGGGGTATTAGCAGAAGCGAAAACCCTGCTGGCAACAATAGGCCTTGCCGATCAAGACAGTTATTATCAAAATCTTAAAGCGAAACTGACTTTGGCAGAAGATGCCGCTGACACTCCAGAAATTCGTCAGTTACAACAAGCCCTTGAGCAGCAACCGGACAATGCTGACCTTTCAATTGATTTAGCCAAAGCGCTTAATCAAGCTAATCGCGGTGAAGAAGCACTAGACAGTTTATTTGTGATTTTACAAAAAGATTTGTCGGCAGCTGATGGCAAAGTCAAACAAGTGTTTATGGAAATACTTACAGCGTTAGGCCAAGGCAACACCTTAGCGAATCAGTATCGCCGTCGTTTATATAGCTTACTGTATTAAACGCAACCCTTTTATGTACGTCATGACGTATTAGATATTGGTCTAACTCTTTCGCTTTTAACCTTCTAAACAGAGGTTAAATGTGCGAGAATCGCGGCCTAAAAATATGAAAGCAATAAAGAGGACTTTTGAGATGCGCATTATACTATTGGGTGCCCCTGGTGCCGGTAAAGGTACACAAGCTCAGTTTATTATGGAGCAGTACGGTATCCCACAGATCTCAACTGGTGACATGCTTCGTGCAGCAATTAAAGCTGGCACAGCATTAGGCTTAGAAGCCAAATCAGTGATGGATGCGGGCCAGTTAGTATCAGATGATCTAATTATTGGTTTAGTTAAAGAACGCATTGCACAAGATGATTGTGTTAAAGGTTTCTTATTAGACGGTTTCCCACGCACAATTCCTCAAGCAGATGCGATGGTTGCTAATGGTATCGAAATTGATCACGTTATCGAAATTGATGTACCAGACGAAGAAATCGTTAAACGTATGAGTGGCCGTCGTGTTCACTCTGGTTCTGGTCGTGTTTATCACCTCGTTTACAACCCACCAAAAGTGGAAGGTAAAGATGATGTGACGGGTGATGATTTAGCTATCCGTCCTGATGATGAAGAAACCACAGTACGTAAGCGTTTAGGTATTTACCACGAGCAAACTAAACCGTTAGTAGAGTACTACGGTAAAGTGGCTGCTGAAGGTAATACTCAGTACACTAAGTATGATGGAACACAAACTGTTGCAGCTGTAAGCGAGCAAGTTAAACAGTTACTAGGTTAATCGCCTACGTTATGTGTTAAACAACGGTATCCAATTGCTGTTGTTCATAAAAAAGCCTGCATTGCAGGCTTTTTTATGGCATAAATAAAATCAACATCACAAAATATAACAAAGATAGATATCTATCTTGGTGTTGATTGTTTTTGTGTTAAAATTAGCGTTTGGTAATAAGCAAAATGCCGTTTCAATCCATTATCCTTTATAGCACGGATGCCTACTCAGAGAGTTTAAGATGAAGTTTCCTGGTCAACGCAAATCTAAGCATTATTTTCCGGTAAATAACAGAGATCCGTTACTGGCTCAGTTAACCCAACAAGAGCAGTCAGTATCGACTTATATTTGTGGTATCGACCAAACCTTGGTAGATATTGAAGCTAAAGTAGAAGACGAGCTATTAAGCCGTTATGGTCTGCCAAAAGGGAATTCAACCCTGATTGATGACCAACAAGCCCATGAGCTTTATCATGAGCTAAAAAACAATGAGATGATCAGTGACGAGTTTGCTGGTGGCACCATTGGCAACACAGTTCACAACTACTCCATATTGGCTGATGATCGTTCAGTACTGTTCGGCGTGATGAGCCAAAATATCATGGTTGGTAGCTATGCATATCGTTATCTATGTAATACTTCTTCGAAAGTTGATTTAAACTACCTGCAACCCGTTGATGGCCCTATTGGCCGTTGTTTTACCCTTATTTCTGAAGATGGCGAAAGAACATTTGCGATTAGTAAAGGTTCAATGGATAAACTCACCCCTGAGTATATCGATAAGGACGTGGTGCAAAATAGTTCAGCTTTAGTGATCACGGCGTATTTAATGCGTGCAAGTGAAGGCGATGGCATGACATCAGCTGCGATGCAAGCGATCGAGTATGCTAAAGCGGCAGATGTGCCAGTAGTGCTTACATTAGGTACGCGCTTTTTAATTCAAGAAGATCCAAAATGGTGGCAGGATTTCATTCGTGACAATGTGACTATTTTGGCGATGAATGAAGATGAAGGCGAAGCGTTAACAGGCTTTAGTGACCCGTTACTAGCGAGCGATGCAGCACTAGAGTGGGCTGATATGGTACTTTGTACAGCAGGTCCGTTAGGCTTATATACTGCAGGTTATACTGAAGATTCTGAAAAACGTGCAACGAGCCATACTTTATTGCCGGGCGCCATTCCAGAATTTAACCGTTTCGAGTTCTCACGTCCTAAATTAAAAGCAGATTGTGAAACGCCGATAAAAGTATTTGCGCATATTTCTCCTTATATGGGCGGACCTGAATTAATCAGAAATACCAATGGTGCAGGCGATGGCGCATTAGCTGCATTACTGCATGATTTATCGGCGAATACCTTCCATAAAACCAATGTACCTGGTTCAAGTAAACATCAGCGTGATGGTTTGTGTTATTCGTCATTCTCGCAAGTATGTAAATACGCTAACCGTGTGGCTTATGAAGTATTAGCACAACATAGCCCAAGATTGTCTCGCGGTCTTCCAGAACGAGAAGATAGCTTAGAAGAGTCATACTGGGAAAGATAATATTTCTGCAGTTTTACAACGTTTTTAAATTTGTTTAATAGGCGACCATAGCAGTATGGTCGCCTTTTTTATTGGCATTGATAATATGTAAATAAGCACAAGATGTACTTGGTTGATGAGACAAAGTTCAGTAGGATGTTGAGGTAACTGGCAACTACCTCGTTGTAAGTAGAATTATTGGTCAGTGAACAACTGCTAATAAAAATGGCAACTAAATCAAATTCTAAAAGCTAATTGGAGAGCATTGTGAAGGGACAAATCTTAAGAGAGATGAAAGTACTTAAGGCTATTGAACCAGCTTATGAAGTTGAGCGCCGAGTGGCTTTTCTTAAAACTAAATTAGTTGAAGCGCACGCTCGCTGTTTAGTGCTAGGTATCAGTGGTGGTGTTGACTCATCTGTCACGGGAAGATTATGTCAATTAGCGGTTGATAGCTTAAATGAATCAAATTCAGAGCAAGTTTATCAATTCGTAGCAGTGCGCTTGCCTTATCAAGTTCAAAAAGATGAAGATGAAGCGCAATTGGCTTGTCAATTTATCCAGCCTTCAAAGCAAGTGACCGTCAATATTGCTGATGGTGTGGTTGGTGTGCATAACGCTACAGTATCTGGGCTTGAGGATGCTGGGATCGCGGTAGCTGAAAATGACAATCTCGATTTTGTTCGTGGTAACGTTAAAGCCCGTATGCGAATGATTGCTCAGTATCATATTGCTGGCCTTACTGGTGGTCTAGTGGTTGGTACCGATCATAGCGCTGAAAATATTACTGGTTTTTACACCAAATTTGGTGATGGCGCTTGTGATTTAGCGCCATTATTTGGGTTAAATAAACGCCAAGTACGCCAGCTAGCGAGCTTTTTAGGTGCGCCAGATGTACTTGTTAAGAAAGCACCAACAGCGGATTTAGAAGATGATAAACCGCAACTTGAAGATGAAGTCGCACTTGGGCTTTCATATGATCAAATCGATGACTTTTTAGAAGGTAAAACCGTTGATTCGAGCGTAGAAGACAAATTAATTGGCATCTATAAACGCACTCAGCATAAACGTCAGCCGATCCCAACGATTTATGATTAACATTTATGGCGACTGACTAAACGAGTATCCTTTAAAGCAGCTTGTTGATGTAATCTCTGACGACACTTATTTGTTGATTCGAAAATTGACGATAATCTAAATATGGCGTAATAAGTACCTGCTTATGCGCCATTATTTTTTGTTTTTCATCTATTGGCTTAGCGTGCAATATAGCTTGGTTTATATCGAAATTATTTAATGACTCAGCCTTTGACAAAGCGTGCTGTTGCAATTCCTCTAACGCCTGCTGACCACAAATTATATGCAGCTTTGCATCGGGATTAAGCGTGGTGTGGTTGATTAATAATTTAACGGTTAACTTTTGGGGTGATGGTAAAAATAGATCTTCTCGGCATTCTCGCCACGCATCCGCAGAATCAGAGTGGGCAGTAATTTTAGCCATAATAGTGACAATTTTTCGCCAATGATTGCCGTTTAGCTCAATAATTTGTTTGATAAAGTGCGGGTTATCATAGTGAATATTGGCTGGTAGAGTCGGTGGGTTAGGTAAGTAAAATGCGATGTCAGTATTTTTATTACCGATACAAGTCGATTGGGTATTTTCTAACGAGAGGTTTGATGTCATATTATTGTCTGTTAATTCAATCATTTTTCTTAGATTATCATTAATATAAGCTAGACTATAACTCACTATTAGCCATATCAGTAAGCTCAATTTTTAGTTGTTTAATTGTAAATAGTATCAAGGACAGATTGATGAAAGCCATTGTTATAGGCTCAACAAAACATGCATTATTTTTTGCTATTTACGGTTTTATAGGCAGTGTCATCGCTTTATTGGTTGCCATCGTTTGGTTACTGAATGCTCGCGCAGAGTTAGACCCTTGGCATACCACCCATTTAACACAAGAGTTTCATCAGCAATCTGGTATAAACACTTTTACAGAGTACCTCACACTAGAAGACAAACTCTTTGCAGAGCTTGATAGCAAAATTTATCAACAATATATTCCCGAGATACCTTCAGTGATTAACCGTTACGAGTCGGGGAGTTTGTCAGATCCTAATATTTGGGACATTAATTGGAACCGTTCTTTTGAATGGCAAAATGAACAAGCCGAGTTTGGTGTGTTATTCATTCACGGTATGTCTGACTCACCTTATGCTATATCGCATTTGGCAAAAGAGTTTAAACAATCTGCGCATGTATTAGGTTTACGCTTGCCTGGACATGGCACTATTCCTGCTGGATTGGCTGAAATCACTTGGCCAGATCTTGTGAGCGCAGTAGCACTAGCAACCAGTCATATGAAGGCTAAACTGAATGGTAAACCTTTATATGTCGTGGGCTTTTCAACGGGAGCAGCGCTGGCGTTAAACCTAGAGCTCGAACGCATTGCATCGAATAAGTCAGCCGATTACCAAGGTATGGTGTTTATCTCGCCAGCGATAGGGCTTGCACCAATTGCTGCTGGAGCAAAATGGCAAGCATTGCTTGGAAATGTATTAGGTTATGAAAAGCTATTTTGGAATAGTATATCGGTTGAATATGACCCGTTTAAATATACTTCATTTGCAGTTAATGCGGGTGATGTGGTTTATCAATTAGCCCAGCGTAACCTTGATATTGTCCAATTACTAACGCAAGAACAGAAGCAACATATCCCGCCTGTATTGACCTTTCAATCTATCGCTGATGATACGGTTTCTTCAGCTGCAGTGATCCTGAATTTATATCAGTACCTGCCAGAAAACAAACATCGTTTAGTTGTATTTGATATTAACCGTAACCCCAATAACCATCAGTTAATCACTAATGATCCACTTAATGAAATGGCATCACTTTGGGCTGATTTGCCGATGAATTATCAGCTGAATATGATTGAGAATGATCGTGAACGCGATCATTATGTTCAGGAGCGGATCTTCGTAGGAGGAGAAGTTAAAGCTGAAAATGGGATGCCTTTAGCATGGCCATTAGGCGTTTATTCATTATCACATGTGGCTTTGCCGTTTCCTGAATTAGATCCTTTATATGGACCACATTATCAAAAGCAAAACCCTCATATTCAAATTGGCCAAGCCATATTTAAGGGGGAGCGAGGCCTATTTGGGATCCCCGCAGCTGAAATGTTAAGGCAAAAATGGAACCCTTTTTACCCTTATATGATTGAACAAATGGAACAGTTTATTACACCTTCTGCTCAATAGTGTCATCGTTCACGACATTAATGATTACTTTATTCCTGCCTTGCTCTTTAGCTACATAAAGGTTGTCATCGGCAACTTTTATCCAGACATCGATGTCAGTGGAAAAACTCGCATTAGCTGTAATAGCACCAATACTGGTCGTGACTGAAAATTGCTGGTTATCTGTAGGGGAGGTAATAACCAACTCAGATAATTTTTGTTTGAAATTATTTAAATGTTGCTCAATTTTAAGTGCGTTAGACAGTGGCAAAATAAGTAAAAACTCTTCTCCACCGTAACGGGATACAATATCAGTATCACGCTTAAATTCATTTTGAAGTAATGTAGAGACGACACGTAAACACTCATCACCAGCAAGGTGACCATAAGTATCATTCACTTTTTTGAAGAAGTCCAAATCAAGAATAACGATAGTTATTGCATGCTCGCCACGTAAACAAAAGTCCAATAAGGCATCAAATTTATCTTCAGCATAACGGCGGTTTTTCAAACCTGTTAGTGGATCTTCCTCAACTAAAGCGAGTAACTTTTGATTGGCTTGTTCTAATTCATCGGTGCGGATAGCAACGGTTTCTTCAAGCTCAAGTTGATGCTTTAACAAGGCTCGTTTACTTGAGGTTAAGCGTTGATATAAGTTAAACACTTCTTTCGATGAGTTCTCATCGACAACTTGGCTTTTTAATTCCTCATTACTCATTTCACCAAATTGATTGGCGACGATTTCTAATGGGGCTGTCAGTAGCTTACACACCTTTCTCGAAATGAGTGAAGTTAATATAATTGAGATGATGAGCAGGATAAATGTCCCCAGCATTTGGTTTTCTGCCGTTTTTAACAGTGGAGATAAAGGTTGAAGTACATAAAGCTGCCAGCCATTATTTAACTGCTTTTTAGCATAGACATGATCGGGTGATGTCGATTCGAAATTACTAATTTTTATCACGTCTAAGGCTGTGTGATAGTTGCCTTTATCATCAGAATACTGAAACTCTTGATGTTCTGTTAATCCAAGTTCTGGAGTAGCATAAATAATGTGATTATTTTCATCCACCAATATCAGCATCTCTTTATCTCCAAAAGTATTCTTATTATCAATACTGGAAAAGAAACGTAAATCTAATGAGCCTTCGATAATACCTGTAACATTGATTTTATTATTATCGCTATAAAACGGTGCGCTAATTGCGACAATGGAATCGTTACCAAATCCGCGTCCTTGAAAAACTGATGAGACAAACAAACGACGATTGTGGAATGATTCAATAAAGTAATCTCTATCCTTTATCGACATATCTTTGAGTTGGTTATTTTCGTCCAACATCATCGCACCAGGACTGCCTGCAACGACCTTTGCATCATTATTTGCAATCAACATGGTGATAAAGCTCGGATAATTACTGTGTAACTTACTTATCATTGGCTGCCAAGAGTCGGCATTGCTATTAGCCAAACTAAGGAAGTTTGCCGCGTTTTCAATGACCTTCTTGTGATTTTCAATATACTGCTCGGTAGCAGAGCTTAGATGCACTGTGGTATCGGTTAAGTTACGCTGCAATAAGGTTTGCTGCTTTGCTAAAAATAAATAGTTAAAGGTTAACGCTGAAATAAGTAAACATAGGGTCAACATCAAAGTCATGAAGTAGGTGACTTGGCCATTAAAAGAGCGACGTGCTTTGGGAGTGCCTTGACCGTTGATTGACCAAAGCTTAGGGATTAACACAATCAATAACGAACCTAAACTCGCGTAGATGAGCCCATTAATACTTTGTTTGATTATGGCAAACAACATATGACTGTCGGGAAGGTCACTGAAGGTTGTCATATAAAGATATGTCAATGGCATGCCAATGGTCAGCCAATATAAAGCGCTACCATATAATGGATATACCCCTCTTCTGCGGGAATAGCCGATAAACAGGGCTTCGACACCAAAAATTAAATAGACGTGCGGGCTGTCCCAGGTGAACATTAACCCTGAAGCACTCAAGAGTGCGGTAATTAGGGCGTATCCAGGACCTAAAATTACAGCAGAGATAATTGTAAAGGTGTTACCAAGCACCAATTGGACATTGGCAAAAATAGGAATGGGGTAACAATTGATAATAAAACCAATCACACCTAAAACAAGTGCAAATACGAGGTGTTGAGAGTTGAGGCTTTTGTTATTCAATGAGTCATCCTTTTCATTATTCTAAAAAATATTACCTGCCTTATTCAGCATGTACAAGCCTTTGAAGTATTTGAGGATGATTTAGTTTGTGATGCTATTTATGTACCTGATGCTGTCGATTGATTATTGACCACGCCAAAGCAGCTCGCCACTTTTATTTAATTGATAACCCGATAGTAAATTTGCAAGTTGTGCAGTTTGTGGCTGGTTTAGTAATCCCAGCAAGGCTTGTAGCTGTCGTCTAAAAAAGATGCTTTGCGACATAACAAAATCAAATGATTCAGTGAGCTTGGGAATAAAGTGTAAACCACTTTCTGCTGCTACAGCCTGACAGCCAAAACCGATATCGGCATTCTCTCGAGCAATATATCCCGCTAATTCACGTTCAGATTGCGCGGTGGCGGTATATAACAAGGTATCGACATTCACATTTTGCTGCGTTAACCAATGCTCTAAATGACGTTGACTACCAGCACCTTTTTGACGAGAAACCCATCTAAGTGGCTGCTCAGGCACGGCAATATTGCTGTCAAAAAGTGATGCCATTTCTTTACGAACCATCAAACCTTGATGTCTTTCATAACCACTGACGAGTATCCATTGCTGATGATTTGGGTAACTTTTTAATAGTTTGAATAAACTGTCTCGGTTTCCCTGTTGGCTTTCCCAATGAATACTGCACACATCGGCATATCCGCGAGAAAGTAACTCTAAACCTGATTTAGAACCTGTGGAGCTGTAACTGATGATTTCTTGGTGGTCGCCCTCAGACATTAACTGCGCAACTAACATCGACAGTAGAGGATCATCACTGCCAGTGATATGCATTCTATCTGACAACATACCGCTATGGCATGAGTCCATTAACCATCTATCGATTAATACTTTAGGAAATAACCACTTACCGGTGACTTTTGTCGCTGGTAAAATACGATGATTTGCCATCGAGTAAACTTTTTTCTCGTTTAAATCCAAATATTCAGCAACTTGCTTAGTGCTCATATAAATGATGTTGGAATCAATCGGCATAATATTCCTAGGAAGTTAGGCATGGGGTCGACATAAGTTAGTGTAATTATTGCCGTTTAACTTGCAAATGAACTTATCAGCAAAAGTTAATATTTGTGGGCAATGTTGGATTTTTGCTACTTGTATTTAGCCTATGCTTTGAGATGATACTTGCATAAACTTTTTTGATAATAGATCTCATTTAATGACTTATGCTTATGGTACCAGCTAATGAATAAGGCAAACTTAACTGACCATAGCTTTGGTGCTAATGTTTCAGATGTGATAAGTGCAAAGTTAGATGCAGCAGTCTTAGTGATAGAGCCGGATTTAAGTGTATGGCAAAAAATGGCCCCCACCTTGTCTCAGTATTTTGGCTTAGTTCAACATGCTAGAACGGTAGAATTAGCGGTAGTCTGTTATAGACGATTTAATTTTCATTTAACTATTATTGATATTAAGCAAGTTGACACATTTGCCAAAGTGTTAGCAAGTAGACATCAACCACCATATGTTGCTTATTCAAGCGAACCAGATTTTATAGAACCAGAGTTTTTAGAACCAAAGTCTATAGAACCAAAGTCTATAGAACCAAAGTCTATAGAACCAGCTCCTATCGAACTAGAGCCTATCTATCCCCAAAACTTCATGGTGTTAAGCCGTACATTTGAAGCAGAGAACTTGCTGGCCATGATGCAGGTTGGTGCAAGAGATTGGATTAATAAACCGGTTCAGACGTCGCAACTTGAGCGTGTGTTATCACGTTGGGCGCTTACTCAGCCTAATACCTTATCAAATTCAGATTGTTTTACCTCGAAACAAACTAGCGCAAGTCTGCCTAATGTTGAACTGTCTTTATGCATCGGTGACAGCAAAGCGGCGCAAGATTTAAAGGCAAACTTGTACCATGCAAGCTTAAGTCGCAGTCATGTATTGATTGAAGGTCAATCAGGTACAGGTAAAAAATTGGCTGTTAGGCAGCTACTGTTATTATCTCAAACCCCAAGCAGGCGAGTGAATATAGATTGTCGAGGTGAGTTATTACATAAGTTAGATAATGAACTTATCTGCGACAATAATGAGATTACTTTCATTGTACTGGGCCATTTAGACGAGATTTCAATTGAAGGTCAAATTGCCTTGATGCAATGGTTAGACAGGATACCGCTGAATCAATCCAAAGTAAGATTGGTGAGTTTAAGCTGTACTTCCTTGTTAAAGCGCGTTCAAAATGGTGCCTTTTCATCAGAGTTGTATTTTAAACTTGCAGGGTTAACCATAGAAATCCCATTACTACACCAGCGTAGTGAAGATATTGTCCTATTGGTCAAGTTATTTGCCAATCAATTGATGACTAATCGTGAAAGTTGTCGAGTAGATTTACTCAATCGTTATCAAAGCTGGCGAGTGACAGATTTCCAAAGCCTGACGGAATATGGCTGGCCGGGAAACATTCAACAACTTAAGAATGCGGTAGAACAATGCTTATTGATGGATTTGTTACCCAATGAATATTTTAAGCAAAGCGCCCAAACGGATTGTCAGCAAACAGAAGCTAAAGCCAGTGATGGACCGAATAATGGGAATCAACACTTTTTCCCTATTGAATGGGACGTTAAGCAAATAGAAAAAGCCCATATATTACGTGTTATGAAACTTTACCAGGGTAATAGACAACTTGCGGCAAAACATTTAAACATATCTCGTAAAACCATCGATAGAAAGATAACGGAATGGACTGATGAAGTGATGCATTAGTTTGGGTTACATTATCTTTATTTAAGCATTTGTTATTTTTTGAACATGATTAAAGGACATTTTGTCCTTTTTTTGTTTTTTAATTTCCATTTTATTAGCTTTTGTCGTGTCTGTAGTAGTTTTAATGCCTCTTTGTTGAGCTTTATCTGAGTGGACGTAACAATGTTCGCAATCAAATGAGATTGCACAATTAGGACGTTGTTACACAATGAATATGATCAAGTCTGCGCATAAACCACTGCACTTTTCGATACTTTCCCTAGCTGTTTTAGCGAGCTTTACCCTTCATGCTGAAAGCTTTGAAAGAGATCCTTTATTAAAAATCCAAGAAGTGATTGTTGTGAAGGGAGAAGGACCAACAGCTGCTGAAGCATCTATGACTCACTGGAATATTTCCCGAGAAGAGATTGAAGCATCTGGTGTGCAAAGTCTTGATTTGCTGTTAGCTAATGTACCCGGAATATACGTACGAGTTGGCGGTCAAGGCACCCCGAGAGTCGATATTCGTGGATTTAAAGCGCGTCATGTTATTTATCTTATCAACGGAGTGCCTGCAAATGATGCTGAAGATGGTCAGTTTGATCCCAGTGTCATTCCTGCCTCACAAATAGAGTCTGTTGAAGTTTCAGTCGGCCCTTCATCAGTCTTGTATGGTCCTGGTGGCGCAGGAGGTGTGATCAACATTATCACCAGACAAGGTGATAGTGCGCCGAGTGTGTCTGGCAATATTGAGTTTGCTGAAAATGACACCTTTAATGGCAACATCAATTTAGCGGGCAGCGGCGAAAAGTGGCAAGGATTTATGAGTTACAACCGTCAGCAAACAGATGGTTTCCCTGTGTCATCAGATTTAGAAGACACAGATGAACAATCTGGTGATACTCGCTTAAATTCAGATAAAACCTTGGATAATTTCTATGCCCAAGGCAGCTACTTTGTCTCTGACGATACTATGTTAACCGCTAATCTAAACTATAAATCTGGAAGCTGGGGCAAACCGAGTGTCGATGGCTCTGGCACGAATAAATCAAAATATGAACGTGTTGATGACTTTGAAAGCACCATCATGCAGTTAGGTTTCGCCCATAAATTTTCGGATACTTTAGCGTTACGTGGCTACGGCTACCACAATGAGAGTCAGGTCTTTGAAACCGCATATATCAGCAGTGATTACAGCGATATTTCTTCAACTCAAGACGGCATATCCACAGTTCAAGGTGGTAATTTACAACTGATTGCCGATTTTGACACTGCGGGTTTATTAACAGGCTCAATTATCAGTGAAAAACAAAGCTGGGAGTCGGTAAACTTTGAAGCTGAAAGCGACACTAATACAGCATCTAGTGGTTCTGGTTCAGGATCGGGTTCAGGCTCGGGTTCGGGAGGTGGCTCTGGTGGCGGTTCAAGTTCTGGCTCAAGTGATGACTTTAATAAAGATGGCTGGCTGAATACTTTAGCTGTTGAGTATCAGTATCAACATAATGATCACTATGGTGTGACTATTGGTGGTGCTGCTCATAGTCAGGAACGTGACGAAGGTGACGACACCAACTACTCAGCCCAAATCTCTAGTTATTGGCGAGTAGCAGAAGATAGCAAATTACACGCAGGTATCGCCCGTAAAGTACGTTTCGCTTCATTGAGAAACCTCTATTCTCAATCATCTGGTAATAGCGACCTTGAACCAGAAGAATCAGCCCATTTTGAATTAGGCCTAAATCAAGGTTTTGCCTATAACACCAGTATGGATATCACCGGTTACTATACTGACGCTGAGAATTACATTGCTAAAGATGCTGATGGCGTTTATCAAAACATCAGTAACTACGCTTTTAAAGGGGTGGATTTTTCAGTTAAAAATGAATACTTCGATGATCTAGATCTAACGGTCTCTTATAGCTACTTAGACTCAGAAGATTCAGATAATGATGTCATGAGCGAATTAGAATACCGACCAAAACATCAGTTTAGATTTCAGGGCGCATACCAATTTGATTTTGGTTTAAATGTAAATTTGAATGTTGAGTATATTGCAGATCAAATTTACTACACCAGTGAAAAGGTCGCTGACGAAACCATATCCGTACGAAATGAAGTTGATAACTATACGTTAGTTGATATCAATATTGTTCAACCGTTGATGGTAGATAATTTAGAAGCGTATATCCGTGCGACAAACTTACTCGATGTGAACTACTACCAAAGTGAAGCCTTGCCTCAAGCAGGAAGACAGATCTTTGTTGGTATTAACTGGCAGCTGTAGCTCATGTCGCTATTGGCATTGCATGGGGTGAGTTATCGACACCACTCATCCTCAATTGACTTGTTTAACCAGCTAGACCTTACGGTCGCTGCTGGTGAGTGCCACTGTATTTTGGGCGTCACCGGAGCGGGTAAGTCGACCTTGTTACAGTTAATAGCAATGCCAAATGATGTCGACTTTGACGGTCAAATCATCCATCACCCAAACCTTCGTTTAGGTTTGGTGATGCAAGATCCCAACATTCAGCTTATTCGTGAATCTATTGGCGCTGAAGTGGCTTTTGGATTAGAAAACTTAGCATATTCAGTCAATGAAATGTTTAGCTTAGTGGAACATGCATTAGCCATTGTTGGGCTTGATTTACCATTAGATACCTTAGTTAGTCATCTGTCCTTAGGACAAAAGTATCGCTTGATGTTGGCTTCGCAATTGGTACTTAATCCTAATTTACTCTTGCTCGATGAACCTTGGGCGCAACTAGATAACTCTGGGGTTAGCGAGTTGAACCTGGTGCTTCAGCGTTTAGTCGATTCAGGAGTGAGTGTGATCATGACAGAACATCATGCTGATGCTTTTGCTGAAGTCATTCAGACTTATTGGCTATTAGCACAAGGTCAATTAACTCACGTCGAAGCTGATTCAATTAATACGGTAAGCGCATCTTCAATTCTCAAGAACCAATGTTGTGAACCTGACTTAGATTTTTCAGTTCCAAATACTAACTCCGCTGCCAATACTCAGTCTTTAATTACTGATGAAGTATGTGCAATTGAAAATAGGTTAAGTATTTTCCCCTTAAAAGTTCAGTTTGAAAACCAAACTCCAGTGGTAGAGATTAGAAAAACCTTGCATCTAAATGCAGGAGATATAGTTGGTCTGTTTGGTGAAAACGGAAGCGGTAAGTCGAGCCTGCTTAATCAGATTGCTGGCATTGATGACAGCAATCAAGCGGATATTTTGCTCTTTGGTAAGCCTGCTAAATTTGGCCGTTTTAATAAAGACTTGGGCTTACTGATGCAGCGGCCATCAAGGCAGTTGTTTGAGGTAACGGTTCGACAAGAGTTAGAGTTCAGCTTAAAACGTTTTCACCTTCCGCTATCGAGAGTGAATGAAATACTAGAACAATTAGAAATAAGCCATTTAGCGACTCAGTCTCCGCACAAACTTTCTTATGGCCAGCAACATTTAGTGGCGTTGGCTTCAGTGCTGTGTGTAAAGCCCAAAGTATTGCTACTCGATGATCCATTTGCAGGGCTAGATGAACAATATTTTACCAATATCATTAGCATGTTAACGGCTTTTGCTAGGCACGGTGGCACAATCATAATTACCAGCCATCGACCGATTTTAGAGGCGCAATTGACTCAATATTGGCAAATCAAGAACGGTCAATTAACAACAAAGGCACTGTTATGAGTAAACGGGTTTGCCTTAAAAGCGACGATTCTGATGTCAACAACCTTGATATCACAATGAACAAGAATTTAGGTAAAAAATCGATTAATACACTAAGTAATGTATCAACTAATACATCACCTAATGCATCAAGCTACAAGGCTAGATTAACCGAGTCTAAAAGAAAACGTTGGCTTTGTGGCGTTGCGATTATTTTCAGTATTGTTTTGTCCAGTAGCGCTTTTTTAGTCACCACAGAGCAGCTGGGTTATTTGGCTGTGATTAATTTGGGCTTAATGATACATGCTTGGATTTGTAAAGCGCGATTAAAGCCCCTTGTTAAATTATTTGCTATTCAATCTGTCATCACGGTCAGTTTGTATGCTTTGTTTTATGGCAGCGAAAGAGTACTTGAAGCCTTAATTGTGGTGCTAAGGATTATCCTTGTCATGCTACCAAGCTGGTGGCTTGCGAGTACACAAACAGCGCAGCATATGAGTCAAGTTTTGTGCTTATTCCTGCCCAGTAAGTGGGCATTTGTTATCACGACATCGATTAAATTATTACCGTTTATCACACAAGAAGTGAGAGATATTTATCATATTCAGTGCTTACGCGGCGCTCGAATCATGCCTAAAGAGTTAATCAACCCTATTAATTGGATTGAGCTAGTTCGCTGCGTGTTATTTCCTTTACTCATTCAACTGCTGAGCTTGTCAAAACATATCGCTAAATCAGCACAACAAAGACATTTTGATAAGCACAGTAAACACACACATTGGCCATTAAGTTAATTACTACCACTCAAGAGGATTAATCAATGAAGCAAGGCTTCACGTTACACAATGCATTATTCATAGGCTTTTGCGCCACATTATTGGTGGCCATAAAAAGTATGATGCGAATGAAGCTGGGGTTAACCGGTCATTCAATGTTCTTAATCAGCCTGTTTTATCTCGTTTGCTATGGTGCGACAAATAAAGTCGGCAGCATGACCTTATGCGGCTTACTTACAGGGATGTTGGCGATGATTTTGGGTGTAGGAAAAGGTGGGCCTTTTATATTACTCAAGTTTGCATTGCCAGCATTAGCAATGGATTTAGCTTTAATCTTTATGGCCAATATGTTCACTTTGCGCTGGCGATGTATTTTACTTGCCATTATCGGCAGCATTGCATGGGCGAGCAAATCTTGGATTCAAAATTTACTGGTTGGAATGGATCCGCAAGTGGCATTTATTCAATTTGGGTTAAGTAGTGTTAAAGGCGGTGTATTTGCAATAGCAGGAGCTTTGCTGGTGCCAGTTATTATTAATCGTTTAGATGCCCATGATTTATTAACAACGAATAAGGCGGCGCACAAATGATCAAGTCTTGGTTAATTTGTATTGATGATACCGATGATATTGGTACTAAAGGCACGGGTGAAATTGCTGAAGAAATAATGGATTTACTGAACTCAAAGGCCTTAGGTGATCATGTTGAAGGTAAAGTGAGGTTAACTTCATCATCAGCATGGGTGACTCGTCATCAGTTGTTTGTGCATCCAGATATTCCTTATACATCTCATAATAGTGCGATGTGTTTTGAAATCTTATCTTCGCTAACACTGGCAGAAATAAAAGATATTTGTGTTATTCATTTAAAAGCTGAAAGTGCATTAGCTGCCGATCCTGGGCTGGCTATTATAGAAAAAAGCTTATTAACTACGAGTGCAATTCAACGCTTGATGGCCTTTGGCTTTGAAACAAAGAGGCAAGTAAAAACTAAATCTGATGCTTATGAATTAGCGGCTAACCTAGGGATCGATTTATCGGAGCACGGAGGAACAGGTCAAGGCGTTATCGGTGCTATTGCAGGTATTGGTCTACGTTTATCTGGTCGAGATGGCCGGGTAAAAGGCCAACTTGATGTGGGGTTAACAAATTCCACCAAAGAGCTAATGTTATCAGTACATCAAATCAAAAAACTCACAGGGTTAGATGCGGTCATTGAACTTAATGGCTTTTTGTTAAACGATGAAGAATCAGTATTGGTGAGCGGAAAAATTAAAGCTGTGCTGCAAAATAACCAGTTTGCACTGCTTGTGTATCAGCATCGAGATGAATTGACAGGCGAGCCGAGTTGGCGCAATGCATTAAAACAGCAATTGAAAAACTATTAACAGTGAGAATGTCATGTCAGAAAAAGTGGAAGGCTTTTCGGATAAAGAAAACTGGTTTTATCAACAGCAGGGAAAATGGCTATTTCGATTTACCAACGAAGATGACCATCACGCTCAACAAGCCGCAAAGCACTGCGATCAATTCATGGAAGATGATGAAGATGAGATGATTGATGATGAGCTAATAAGTTGCTTCAATTGTATGAAACGTCGCTGGTTAATAGAAGGGTTCGAGTGCAGAGGCTTAGCCAAAAAGGAGAATAAATAAGCGAGCTATAAAGCCTGATTTTAATCATAGATACTTAAAAGTTTGTATCTAAAAATTGCATTTAAGATTGAATATAAAATGAGTATCTGGAAATTGAGTCTCAAACTCAAACTCATACTCATACTCATACTCAAACAAGAAATCAGCGAAATTCGAATTCGAATAACTCGCTGATTATTTCACTGACTGACCACTCACTGACTAAGTCGTAGGTCAACGCATAGGCAAACGCTTAGGTCAACGCTTAAGTTAACACTTAGATTAACACTTAGATTAACGAATGCTTTTCTTAATTTAGCTCAAAATGAGTGAGAGTGACATGGGTTACTCCCACTTATTAATCGCTGAAAGAGACATCATGATGAGCGAGTTATTACGTTCATTTGAAATTTTCCAACTCACAGTTGTGATGACTTAACACACTCCTTTCCCATCTTTAACTATGATAACCCTAATACTAGCATCCATTTCCGTACCGTACTTTACAGTGACCTCAGGCTATAAACCTGTTTAGGCAGGGCATCTGATTCATCCAGTAGTTGGCTGTTTATCTTCTTTTTATCACTTTTCTAATTCGACCTTGGTCTAAACCGAGCTAAGTCATTACATTTGTAAATCATTGGTTAAATTGGCGTAAGCTGTTGAATGTATTGCACTATGTGGGATTCAGTTTTAAGTGGTATTTGCCTCTATAGACTAAGGTCGTGATTGTCGTCACATTTTGAGTTGCTAGATTAACTATCGACTTTAAAAATAATTAGCACAGGGGAGTCACAATGGCTTTTGAAAATGAAGACAAGGCAAATGGATATTGGAGCGAAAACTTACGACTAGTTTTAAAACTACTCGCAATTTGGGCGTTTGTATCTTTTGGGTGCGGCATTTTATTAGTGGACGTACTAAACGAAATTACCTTTATGGGGTTTAAATTAGGATTTTGGTTTGCACAACAAGGTGCCATGTACGTGTTTGTTGCACTAATTTTTGTGTATGTAGCGAAAGCGAATGCTTTAGATAAAAAATATAACGTACACGAAGACTAAGGAATAAATCATGGATGTTCAAACGTTAACTTATCTCATTGTTGGGGTCACATTTGCCCTATATATCGGTATTGCCATTTGGTCTCGTGCTGGTTCAACTAAAGAATTCTATGTTGCTGGTGGTGGGGTTCCACCAGTAATGAATGGTATGGCAACGGCAGCCGATTGGATGTCAGCGGCATCATTTATCTCGCTTGCAGGTATTGTGTCTTTTACAGGTTATGACGGCTCAGTTTATTTAATGGGTTGGACGGGGGGTTATGTTCTGCTAGCGCTATGTATGGCTCCTTATCTTCGTAAGTTTGGTAAGTTTACTGTGCCAGACTTTATCGGTGACCGTTACTACTCACAAGCTGCACGTACAGTTGCTGTCATGTGTGCCATCTTTATCTGTTTTACTTATATTGCAGGTCAAATGCGTGGCGTAGGTGTGGTGTTCTCCCGCTTCTTAGAGGTAGATGTAGAAACCGGCGTATATATTGGTATGGCTGTGGTGTTCTTCTATGCGGTATTAGGCGGCATGAAAGGAATTACCTACACGCAGGTTGCTCAATATTGTGTGTTGATTTTCGCCTTCATGGTGCCAGCAATTTTCATCTCAGTGATGATGACAGGTCATATTTTACCACAAATCGGCTTTGGTGCTGAAATGGTGGATGCCGCAGGTAATGGCACGGGGGTGTACTTACTTGATAAGCTCGACGGATTGTCGGCAGAGCTTGGATTTGCCCAGTATACCGAAGGCTCAAAGAGCATGATTGATGTGTTCTTTATCACGGGTGCATTAATGTTTGGTACGGCTGGTTTGCCTCACGTTATTGTTCGCTTCTTTACTGTACCTCGTGTGAAAGATGCACGTGTATCAGCGGGTTGGGCATTAGTCTTTATTGCTATTATGTATACTACTGTTCCTGCTCTAGCGGCTTTCTCTCGTGTAAATATGATTGAAACCATTAATGGACCAGACTCTACAGGTGTATCTTATGAGGCTGCGCCTGAGTGGATTAAGAACTGGGAAAAAACAGGTTTAATTACTTGGGATGATAAAAACGGTGACGGTAACATCTATTACACCAATGGCGATGCCAATGAAATGAAGATTGACCGCGATATCATGGTACTAGCGACGCCTGAGATTGCCTCTTTACCAGCATGGGTTATTGCACTGGTTGCAGCGGGTGGTTTAGCGGCAGCACTTTCAACTTCAGCAGGTTTGTTATTGGTTATTTCAACTTCAGTCTCACATGATTTATTGAAGAAGAATTTAATGCCAGATATTTCTGATAAAGAGGAGCTGAAATACGCCCGTATTGCCGCTGGTTTAGGTGTTGTAATGGCGGGTTATTTTGGGATTAATCCTCCAGGATTTGTGGCTGCGGTGGTGGCGATTGCATTCGGTCTTGCTGCATCATCACTGTTCCCAGCGATTATCATGGGTATCTTCTCTAAAACAGTGAATAAAGAAGGCGCGATTGCCGGTATGTTGTCTGGTCTATTTTGTACCGCGGCTTATATTATTTACTTTAAGTTTGTTAATCCAAGTGCCAACGTTAGCGATAACTGGTTCTTAGGTATCTCACCAGAAGGTTTTGGTTTGGTCGGTATGTTCATTAACTTTGGTGTTGCATTTGCAGTGACTAAAGTGACTAAGAAAATTCCTGATGATGTGGTTGCAATGGTTGAATCTATTCGTTTCCCTAAAGGATCAGGTGAAGCACAAGATCATTAATCATGATGCCTGAGTTGATAATACTCACTCATTAAAAAGAGCGCCTCGGCGCTCTTTTTGTTTTTGAAAACTTGAAGATTATTCATAACATCGCACTTGTTATCTCTAACCTTATCACTAACCTTATCACTAACCTTAAGTCGAATAGTGCTCAATTAAACAATTCCGTATAGTTCAATATAACAAGGTCTATCAATACCCTGACAAATTGAGTTTTCTGATGAGGCTAATATGAAAGATGATAGCGAGCTTCAACCAATACAACAGTTTATTTCCGCATTAGTGCCATTTGATTCACTCTCCGATTCAAGTTTAGTCAGGTGTTGCCAGCAATTAACCATCGGCTATTACAGTAAAACGAGCAAAGTCGTACCTTTAGATGAAAGTCACCCGCAATTATACATCGTCAGAAGTGGTGCGTTTGAAGTCAGAGATGAGCAGGGGGAATTGCTTGATAGGTTAGGCGAAGGTGATTACTTTGGTTTTCCATCATTGTTGTCAGGTGAAAAAGTCAGTAATCAGGTGCAAATTCTAGAAGATAGTCTTGTTTATCACCTTGATCCAGACACATTCAATTATTTAAGAAGTGAAAGCAGAGTCTTTGATCGGTTTTTTAATCGTGCATTTGCAAAAAGAATGCGTCACCAAGCGAGGTTTAAAGCCAAAGACTTAACCACTACCAATCGGGTTAATAGCCTGATGTCAGTTGATCCCTTAACGATTGATTGCCATGCCAGTGTAAGCGATGCGGCTAAAAAAATGCGTCTTGCAAGAGTGTCATCAGTACTAGTGATAGATAATCATAAATTAATTGGCATTTTAACTGATAGAGATTTACGTAACCGTGTATTAGCTGAAGGTTTCGATGGCAGTTTAGCAGTGCATCAAGCAATGACAACTAATCCTAAAAGGCTATCGGCAAACGCATTAGTGTTTGAAGCGATGCTTTTAATGAGTGAGCATGGAATACACCATTTACCTATCATGGCAGAAAACCCCATTGATGATAACACTGAAGCGCCTGCAGTTGGGATGCTGACCAGTACCGATATTCTGCGTGGTCAAAGCTCGCAACCTTTATTGCTCATTGGGGAAATTGAAAGACAGCAAGATATTGATAGTTTGATTAATGTCAGTAAACAAATCCCAGTATTACTGCAAAACCTGATCAGTGCCGATGCAAGGGCTGAAGAAGTTGGCCGTGTATTAACGTCGGTAACGGATGCGTTAACTCGACGTTTGATCATTCTAAACCAGCAAATACTAGGTGCAGCGCCAATGGCTTTTTGTTGGTTAGCTTTTGGTTCTCAAGGTAGACAAGATCAAGCTGCATGTAGCGACCAAGATAATGGTTTACTGCTTGCTCATGAACCCGATGAACATGCTAAAGGTTATTTCAATGCTTTATCCCATGCTGTGTGTGAAGGTCTTGATAAGTGTGGCTATATTTATTGCCCAGGCGATATTATGGCGCAAAACCCGAAATGGCGATTATCACTTGATAAATGGCAGCGTCATTTCGAAAGTTGGTTAAATGCACCTGAGCCTAAGGCATTGATGCATGCAAGTATCTTTTTTGATATGCGTGCGGTGTATGGCCCTCAAAACTTATTCGAGCAATTGCAAAACCATGTGCTTGAGCGCACTAAAGATAATGACATTTTCCTTGCTGGAATGGCGGGTAACTCTTTGGTTGAATCGCCGCCATTAGGCTTCTTTAGAAAATTCGTACTTGAGCGTGATGGTAGTGAAGTAAAAGGGATGGACTTAAAGCATAAAGGCGTCGCGTTAATTAATGATATTGCTCGCGTGTATGCATTAAGTGCTGGGATAACTGAAGTGAATACCCCAAAGCGTATTCGGGCTTTGATGGACGCGAATATTATTAATCGTAAAGATGCGTTAAACCTTGCAGATGCGCATGAATTTATTGCACATATGCGCCTTGCTAATCAGGGCGAACAATATACCAGTCAGCAAGATGTGACGAATTACTTAAAGCCTCAACAGATGTCTTCGCTTATACGGCACCAACTACGGGATGCCTTTAAAGTGGTTCATGATGCGCAATCTGGTTTGCGAATGAAATTTATGCGGAGCTATTAATCTGTGAACGAATTATGGCTAAAAGCGCGATTGTATTATGAAATATTTGGCCAAAGTGATCTGTTATCTGAATACCAACAGGCTTACTTGAGTGTGATTAATAAGCCAATAACATCAGCACCATTAATGGCTATCGATCTTGAGATGACAGGACTCGATCCTCAACAAGACCAAATCATCAGTATTGGTATCGTTCCCATTGAGCCAAGCTTAATGCCATTATCGATTCCATTAGCCAAAGCGCAGCAGATCATGATTAATATTGACGGCAGTGTCGGTCAAAGTGCTGCGGTACACGGTATTGTTGATCATCATTTATCTAGCGCGTTAACATTAACCCAAGCCATGGAATGGTTTGTTGAGAAAACCAAAGGACATTTACTCGTGGCACACCATGCGCCCATGGATATTGGTTTTTTACAATCCCATTTATATAAAACCAACGGTAGAGCTATAAAGCTTCCTTTTATCGATACGCTGGCACTAGAGAAACAGCGATTACTGCGTCAACATGATGTATTGAAAGAGGGGAGTTTGCGTTTAGATGCCTGTAGGCAGCGCTATGGTTTACCGACATATTCAGGACATGATGCACTGACAGATGCATTGGCTTGTGCTGAATTGTTTGTTGCACAAGTTAATTCCATTGGCGACATTAATACGTTGTCTGCTGCAGAATTTATATCAATATGAGTGAATTTTCTAATGCGAAGTTGAAGGTTTTTGGGTATAAAAAAAAACCAGCATTAAGCTGGTTTCTTATTATTGAAAACCGCTGTAGCGACTACTTACGATTAGTAAAGAAATCCACAGCAGGTTTAATCAACTCTAATGCCGACACTTCACATGGTGGAAGCTCAGCTGTTGGCGCATTGATTGGGGTTGTGCGATCGCCCCATTTTAGCAGTAACGCAGCTGATGTAAGTCCAGCGCCAAATGCACAAGATAAAATTGTTTGACCAGAGGTCATTCGACCTTGTTCTAATGCATCACAAATCGCGATTGGAATCGTCGCTGCAGATGTGTTGCCATAATTAGCGATGTTAACAAAAGCTTTTTCTTTTGGAATTTTCATGCGGCTAATTAAGGTATCAATAATACGTTCGTTAGCTTGATGTGGAATCACAAGGTCAACATCTTCTTTGCTCATGTTGCAGTTTTCCAGTACCTTAGCACTGAGTCCGCCCATGCCGTGAATAGCACGTTTAAAGACTTCTTGACCATTTAAGTTGATAAAGAAATCTAAAGACGATGAGTCAAATCGATCCATCTGAGTACCAAAACCCGAAGATAAAATGTCACGTGCAGCTGGGTCATTATTCAGCTCATAGCCTAATACGCCACCAGGTTCATTACTTGCTTCAATCACAACTGCGCCTGCGCCGTCACCAAATAAGACTGCAGTTTCACGTCGAGACCAATCTAAATAAAAAGATAAGCGTTCAGCACCTATCACCAAAATTTTCTTGTTTTGGCCGCTTTTTATCATAGAGCTACCCATACCAAGGGCATATAAGAAACCACTACATGCAGCATTGATATCAAATGCGCCACAGGTTGCGCCAACATTAGCTTGGACAGTAGAAGCAATATTTGGAATAAGCGTATCAGGACTTGCTGTAGCAAGAATGATTAAATCTAATTCACTACCATCAATGCCTGCAGCTAATAATGCATTTTGCGCAGCAACAGTGGCAAGTTCAGATGTGTTCACATGACTGATATGTCTTTCACTGATGCCAGTACGAGTTTTAATCCACTCATCTGACGTTTCCATAAAGGTGGCTAAGTCGTCATTGGTCAACTTTGCTGGTGGGACACATTTTCCCCACCCGGTAATATGAGCATACTGCATGTGTTTATCTCTCAAATAAAAATTAAATTGTTTCTAAAACGACACTAAAATAGTGTTATTCATCGATTTGTTGAATAACTAATTTTTTTATCGCTTTTGCGGCATGTAAAATATGCTCTCGCAAAAGCTGGGTCGCTTTATCGATATCTTTGTTTTTGCATAACTCGAATAATTCGCGGTGTTGTTTTTCCGCAGTTGGGATCCCACCGGTTAATAATAGCTGCAAACGAATATAACGATCGCAATTAGTGTTCAATCCATGGACGACTTCGAGTGTATGTGGTTTGTTCGCGGCTTCGTATAAACAGGTATGAAACTGAGTATTGAGTTCGCTCCATGTTGCCACGGAGTCTTGTAACTTTAATGCCGACTCTAATTGAGCTAGTACTTTGTTAGCTTTATCGAAGTCTTCTTCTTGCAAGTTAGGAATAGCCTTTGCAAGTAAGTCTGTTTCAATCATAACCCTTAATTCAAATAATTCTGTGACTTGCTCTACAGAAAGTTCAGTCGCAGTTGCACCTTTATGGGCTTCAAATTTAACTAAGCCCTCGGCTTCTAGTTGAACTAATGCTTCACGTACCGGAATACGGCTTACATTGAGCTGCTCAGCAATAGCTGATTGTCTTAGAGGTTCGCCTGCTTTTATATAACCAGACAAAATGCGTTCTCTAAGTACTTCAACAACCGCCTGAGTGCGTGTTTTATGAATTATTGGTTTTATTTGACTCATTACTTCTTATATAAGTGTCACAAAATATCTACGGAAGGGTAACCTTTACTGCACGCATTATAAAGTACAACAGTAAAAAATGTTCCTTTTATAATACAAGTGCATAATTTTCTCAGTAATGGGATAATCGCAATAATAAAGAATTTTGGAGTGGTATCGTGGATAAAGCCGTTTTTTTAGATCGTGACGGAGTCATTAATGTTGATAAGGGATATGTTCACCTTGTCGATGACTTTGAGTATATAGAGGGCGTTTTCGAAGCTTGTTTAGCATTTAAAGAAATGGGCTACAAGATCGTTGTTGTCACTAATCAGTCTGGTATTGCGCGTGGAATGTATTCAGAAGATGATTTTCACCATTTAACAGAATGGATGGATTGGAACTTTGCAGATAAAGGTGTCGATTTAGATGGTATCTACTATTGTCCACATCATCCAGTTAAAGGCATCGGGGATTACAAACAAGATTGTGATTGTCGTAAGCCTAAACCTGGCATGTTATTAGATGCTGCAAAGTTTTTAAAAATTGATATGGCTAACTCTATTATGGTTGGTGATAAAGCTGACGATATTCGCGCTGCAAAAGCTGCTGGTATTAATACCGCTATATTGGTACGAAGCGGCAAAATTGTCGATGAAGCAGGAATTGAGCTTGCGACAGTAGTTGTAGATAGCATTGCGGATGTACCTAATTACCTTACTGAGCTAACCAAGTAGTAAAAGTTTGCTCTTAAAACTGTCATAAAAATGCAAAATGAACGTTTAATGATGATTTTTAACTCTAAACGTTCAAAAAGTACGCTTTTGGTTGGTTTTTTTTAAATTAATTAATAAAAGCACTTGCGGGAAAAAATGTTTTCCCTATAATGCGCAACCACTGACACGGAACAAGGCGTCTAGCGCTAGTTACCGAGTCCGCTCTTTAACAATTTATCAAGTAATCTGTGTGGACACTCACAGGTGTTGAGTTAATCGAAATTGTCACTTAGGTGGCAATCAAAATTATTATCAATATTTTCTGAATCACGTAAGTGATGAGTGTTCATAGCAATATGTAACAAACAGGATGTAGATTCTTCCGAGTCTGCATAATGTAATCAGAATTCATTGAGCCGAAGCATTTTCGAATGTTTCAAAA
>NZ_JBFRJJ010000019.1:0-156417 GCF_041468785.1 Shewanella sp. 10N.286.52.E4 | reverse complement strand
GGCGAAGCGCCACGACGTTGATTTTTCAAAATGATAACTAAAAGTTAGGATAAAACTCAATTAACCAATCGATGCATCTGTTTATTATCAATAATCCTAACCATTACATTATCAAGCTTACTGTCGTTAACTAAATCGGCATCAGTTACTAACTCTTTATCTTGTATTGCAACAGCCAGCATATTGTCAGCCACAAGCTTGCCGGTAATGGGTTTGTACTTGGCTAAAGGGCCAATAAATATCCCTGAGGCAATAGCAAAAAACTTCTGGCCTATATCTTCTAAGGTTCGCTGACTGGCTCGCTCTCCTAATAACAAGCTTGGCTGAAATATGTAGAGTTTGGATAAGGGGAGGAGGCTTAAATCCTTCTGCACTTGGCCTTTTACTCGATTGTAAAACACAGTCGAATTCTCATTGGCATCTAGGGCAGTGACCACAAATAATTTCACCCCAGTCTGGCTTTGATACTCAATCGCAAGCTTGGCAAAGTCGATGACGGCGGTGTGGTCAACCTTGATAAAGTTTTCCTGACTACCCGCTTGTTTAATGGTGGTGCCAAGACAGCAAAAAGCGTGGTCAATACTGACAGGTAAGCTTAACTCGGTAAGCTGCTGTAACTGTGTTTCGACAAAGATAAGCTTTTCAATTCCTGCTATTTCTGCCGCAAGTTCAGGCGATCTTCTACCTATGGCCAACACGGTTTGATAGCGAGCATCTGCCAATAAATTTAACAATAAGTAATGGCCGATTAAGCCGGTTGCGCCAATGATAGCAGCATTCATAATTAGCCTTGAAAGTGTGGTTTACAGTGTCGTTAGAATACTTTAACAGCTTTTTGCTTGTTAATTGGGTGTAGATGCCGCACTATTTTATCCACTTTTTTATTCATTTAATATCTTAAGAATAAAGGTCATAACCAAGGAGAATGTGATGGGACTTTTTGATGCGATTTTAGGTAATTCCTCTGAAATGGATTTAGGTGAGTTACAGCAAGAGCTGTCACCAATTCTAGCCGACAATGAATCAGTACAAATGGGTTATAAACTGATCCGCGATATGTTTGTCTTTACTGATAAGCGTTTAATTTTGATTGATAAGCAGGGCATGACAGGAAAAAAGGTGAGTTATCATTCAATTGCTTATAAATCGATGACCCATTTTATTGTTGAAACTGCAGGTACTTTCGATATGGATGCTGAGCTTAAAATATTTATCTCAGGGACAGAACAACCTATTGTTAAAGAGTTAAAGAAAGGCACTGATGTGATTGGTATTCAAAAAGCGATTGCTAACTTTTCACTATAACTTATGAATTAACTTATGCAGTAACTCATGCTGTAATTCTTGCTTTGACTAACGGCTGTTTTCATTAACCGTCGTTTGGTTAAATTGACTGTTTTACCCGCTATTTGTATTGGAACGCACCATAGATGACAACAGAAAATCAGCCACAATCACCATTGAATGATGCGCCTAAATCGGTGCAACTTGCGGTCGATTTAATTCAATTGCTTGAAGAAAATAATATCGATACGCAAACCGCGATCGAAGCGCTACAAATCACATTAAATGACTTTAAAAGAAAGCAGCAACAGGGCGTGTAAATTAGCCTGTATTGCTGCTTTATCTGTTACTCACTTAAGACGATTAAATCGTGAATTTAGCAATGTTTGTATCAACTTGCTCTGACAGTAATTTCACATTTTCACTTTCATGGCTGGTTTGCTCACTTGCTTGACCTGTTTCCAGTGAAATATTACTGATATTGACCATGGCGCGAGCTACTTCATCAGAAACCGCTGATTGCTCAGTCGTTGCCGAAGAGATTTGTTCAGTCATTTGGTTAATGTTGTCCACATGCTGTACCACTAATTTTAAGTTTTGGTCTGTTCTAGCCGCTGCCTCTATGGTTTGATCAGTGGCTTCTTTACCTGCATTCATGCTGCTGGCTGCACTTTGAGCTAAGTGTTGTAGGGTCTCAATGATTTTGCTGATTTCCACAGTCGAGTTTTGAGTACTATGGGCTAAGCTTCTCACTTCATCAGCAACCACTGCAAAACCACGACCAGCTTCACCAGCTCGAGCGGCTTCTATCGCCGCGTTTAAGGCGAGTAAATTGGTTTGATCTGAAATGCTGGTAATCACATTGAGGACCTGTGCAATTTCTGCGGATCCCTGCTTAAGCTCATCGACAACCGCGCTGGCTTCATCAATTCTATGGGAGGTGTTATTTATTAATGTGATGGTATCTGTAACCATATCGCTGGCACCATTAATCATGTCGCTGGCTTCTGCAGTGGCACTTGCAGCGTTAAGGGTATTGCCTTCAACCTCTTTGATTGTCGCAGACATTTGCTCAATGGCACTGACTACGGTTTGAATTTCACCCGTTTGTTCTGAAACACTGCGATTGGTTTGTGCAGCAATCACTGATAGCCCTTCAGATGCACTCGACAGAGTTTTGGATGAGACATTTAAGCTATCGAGTAGCTGATGAAACTGGCTTAACATTGCATTGATTGATCTACTTAGCTGACCTAACTCATCATGATCATTGTCGATCACAATACGTTGTGTCATATCACCGGCTTCAGCTTTTAGCATCACCGCTTGAATGTGATTAATCGGTCCCGTTATCGCTTTAATAATGAAAAAGGAAATACTCAGCAAAATAACCAAAATGACACCGATAACTAACACCATAGTCATCATTGCTTTGTGGGCAGTTTCATTAATATCACTGATATAAATACCCGTTCCCACCACTAAATCCCATGGCTGAAACATTAATGAATAAGATAACTTGGGTTCAGGCTTACCATTGGCAACGCGTTTAAAGTCATATTCAACAAAGCCGCGATTATCACGATTTCGGGTGCCATCCAAAATCTCTTGATACAGGTATCCGCCATCATTGTCTTGGACATGGGCGATATTAACCGCTACTTTTGCGCCTTTTTGGGATGCGCGAAGGATCATGTCGGAAGTGAATGCGAAGAAATAACCGTTATGACCATAACTGAGGTTTTGTAGGGTAAGGTAAAAGTCTTGCTTTGCCTCATCAACTGCAAGCTCCCCGGTTTGCACTTTTTGATAAACCGATTTAAGAAGACTTTCTACCGATTCGACTTGTACTTGTAGTTGGACCTTTTTGGCTTCGAGCATTTTCTGCTCGACTAAATCGATACCTTTATATCCAACAGCTATAATGGCGAATAATGAAATGAAGACGAAGAAACTGATCTTATGCTTGATGGTAAAATTCATGTAAACCTTTAATTTTTATTATCGTGTTTTATTTGAATCTGCTTAACGGTTCTGTACTTGGTAACTTCCATATTAAATAATGTGTTATTTTTTGCGTTTCAAATAATAAAGTTAGTTATGATTGCGTTACTGGCGTAAGTTTTTTATTTGCCAACTTAAGTAAAAGGGTTGCTGATTATGCCCAAGAGGTTGCAGCATTAAAATTAAAATGATCGCTAGCTAAGGAGTTCGAACCATTGTGCTGGTCGGATGTGTATTGAGAGCATTTTTGACTTTTAATAGTTGAGTTTTCAGTTGTAAATATACAATGTAAGGTGGTGGTTTATGCATCACAGGCCGCAGTCTGCTTGCTTTGTAGCCATATGGTTAAGCCTTTACACTCTATAGAACTTTAGCGGCTACTTGCTCATGGAGCATATAACGATTGTTAACGGACGATAAATTGATAACTCGATAATTAGAACAAGACTCTAACCGTGCGAACTAAAATAATAAGGACTAGATATGACCGAAGCTCACCTGCCATTAACTGACTTTATCGAATATTCTCAAGCTGAGATGCTAGAACGTGCCAAGCAAAATTATCAGGATGTCAAAAGACGTCATTCTATTCGTAAATTTTCAGAGCGTGCTGTACCGCAAGAAATTATCGAGCAATGTATTTTGGCCGCTGGCACTGCGCCCAATGGGGCTAACCATCAACCTTGGCATTTTGTCGCGATAAGCGATGCTGATGTAAAAGCTCAGATCCGTGAGCAAGCAGAAGCCATTGAACAAGCTTTTTATGCGGGGCGTGGTGGTGAAGAATGGTTAGATAATTTAAAACCATTGGGCACCAATGCTGAAAAACCTTACCTTGAAAAAGCCCCTTGGTTGATTGCTGTTTTTACTAAAAAGCGCAGCGAAGATAATGGTGAGCAAAAGCAGAATTATTATGTTCATGAGTCAGTGGGAATTGCGACAGGTTTTTTACTGCAAGCGCTGCATAACGCAGGCCTAGGTACACTTACCCATACACCTAAACCTATGTCTTTTTTAAGCAAGGTTTGTGGCCGTGATAGTGATAACGAACGCCCATACATGCTGATTATTGCGGGTTACCCTGATGAGGCCGCCACAGTGCCTGAACATGCATTACAGAAGAAATCGTTAGCAGAAATCAGTGATTTTATTTAACTGGCAGCGTTAGTGTTAACACACTGAATATTAGCAAGTGAGGTAGCAATGGGCTTTCAACGAATAATGGCTTTGCATGTTCATGATGAACTTGAATATCAGGCTTATCGCGATGCAATGCTGCCAATCTTGCACTTTTACGGTGGTGACTTTGGTTATGATTTTGCAGTATCTGAGGTACTAAAGTCTAAAACCAATTCTCAGATTAATCGAGTGTTCACCATTGATTTTCCTTCAGAAGAGGTGATGAATGCGTTTTTTAGTGATGAGTCCTATTTGTCTGTAAAACAACGCCACTTTAATGCTTCTGTGACAAGTTCGACGGTTATTGGCTTACATGAAACTGATTAATAATAATTGAGCGCCAAGAGCTTGTTGTAAAAGCTTCTTATAAAAGCTTCATCTTATAAAACGCTGGCTGAAAGTTATCGCTTTAATCAGTGGCTGTATTTTCTTACCTATCTTATGTCCTCAATAATCATTTGTCTCATTATTAACTTTCATTAATGTACTGTTTTAAAAACCTAATTTAAGGTCTAGTTAAGGCTTTTTATGGCTGTTTGTTGCTATAGTCCACATATGGAATAACGGCTATTCCATATGTAATGTTTATTTGAATTATGATGTTGTCTGAGCGACTTATCTTGCTTCAAAAGGTCGTTGTTGTAATCAATTTTAAAAAGCATTAGCTGTATGAGGAAGGGCCAAGCATTAATGGAAAATTTATATCATAGCTTAGGGATTACTCAAGATGCTGATCATGATGCGATAACTGATGCGTATGAAAGCTTGTATCTTTTTTATCACTCAGCTGAGTATCAAAGTAAATTCGCAGATATTGATATAAAACTTGCCAATATTGCCGTTTCTTATGAGATTTTAAAATGTGCTACAAAGCGTAAATCCTATGACGACATGTGGCAACTTTATCTGGCAGAGAAATCTTTAGCGGCCTTAGTCGATATTCCTGATATGAGTTATGAATTTGAAGTAGATTCAGTGGTGATGGAACACTGGAGGGAAGTGGCAAACAAATATCCTCAGTTGAATGAGTTATACGAGAGTTTAGCTTGTCTATCGACCGTTCTGGCATATTCTTTCAAAGCGTACATTTTAGATAGTCAGCGCTATGAAGAAAGTGAACGTTTAGCCTACATTATGTGTGCCCAATACATACAAAAATTTTTTGGTGAAGACCAAAATATTAAACCGTTAGCAGAAGGGTTATTAGCAGCGACTTCGCCATCGGATTCAGTGACTACTGATGAGTTGTTTGATGCACAAGGCATCGAAGTTAATTTTCAAACGGTTGCGAATACGGAAACTGAAATTATTCTTTTATCTGAGCCTGTAACTCAAATGTCAGCCCAATCAAAAGCTGAGTTGAAAAAGCTAGCCAGAACCAAAGCTAAAAAGAAGCTTAAAGCGAGAATAATGGCCAAATCTAAAGGTATGACTAAGCCAATATCTACAGCCGAGCATTTAGCTAAAAAACAAACTCAAGCCCAAACTCAAGTGCTATCCATTATTACACCTAAAATAGCTGCGCCTTTTGAGGCTAATCAGCCACAGTTAACTGAAAAAAGCGATCCTAAAAATGAGCAAGAGTTAGGGATGAGCGCGAATAAAAATAGCCATTTTGATACGACACAAAGCCATATGGAACGCTTGCTTGCAAGTGAATCTCGTCAGCTTCGTCATTCCACTAAAAAGGCGACAGCAAAAGGGAGTTTGATTTTGTTTGGTTTGTTCTTAGTTTCAAGCCTTGCCGCCTAAAACCTCAAGCCTTGCCGCCTAAAACCTCAAGCCTTGTGGCCTAAAATATCAAGTATTACGGCCTAAAACCTCTAGCATTTTCGACTGATACATCAAGATTTCTGCCGGAAATACCCAGGCGTTAGCAATGCTTTATTTCCAACCTTGGCGCCAAAGCTGAGTGTCTTTTAGGTTACGCCAATTAATAGCAAATTCTTCAGCATTCATTTCTGCACGAATAATACATTCTAGTACGTTTCCATCTTCATCATAAGTCACTTTTATCACTGAAAAGTGCTTCAATTTATTGGTGACATGCACTTTAGTCCACTTACTGTGTAACAGCTTTTTTGGGTGTAATGGATTCATTGTTTTCTCATCAGTAGGAAAAAGGCAAAGGATTGCTGACTGAGTTGAAAGATACGTTGCAGCTTATGGCTTGGTTCACTGAAGGTGGCTTTACCTGTGAAAGCGTGCCATGTATGCCAATAACTAAAGCTAAAACTAAAGCTAAAACTAAAGCTAAAACTAAAGCTATAACTATAACTAAAACCGTAATAGGGCGAGTTTAGCGTTGATTATTCGCTTCTAATGCTGTTTGTAGCTCTTTTAAATCACTGACAATAAAGTCCGCTTGGTCTTGGTATTCTGCGTGTTGGTTGTGATTGATAAACACTGATTGCATCCCTGCATTTTTAGCTGCTTGGATATCGTATAAATAATCGCCTACATAGATAAGCTGGCTGACAGGAATATCCCACTGTTTGGCAATGGCAAGTAACGCATCTGGTGCGGGTTTAGCAGGGTAACATTCACGGGTTAACACTAATTCCATGGCAATGTTATTTTGCGACAGTTTAGTTGCTGTTGCGGTTTTACTATTTCGGGTCACGATGGCTGTAGGCAGTGACAGTTGTTGCAAACTGGCCAATAACGCATGCATATGAGGCAGCGCCTTGGCATTCATTGCATCAAGAGCTTCGTGCTCAATAATGATTTGATGGGCTTGTTGCTGAGCATCTATTGATGGCATGTCTTCGATAAAGTCGAGAACGTCAGTATCAAATGGACAGTTTAACTGTTGCTTAATTTTACCAAAGTCCAATTCTGACTCAACTAAAGTGCCGTCTAGGTCGAATATTACGCCTTTAATATGGGTCATTGTTTTCATTTGGGGTCCAGTTGTCTTGCCGTGATAGGGTAAAGATTATCTGATATTTAATCAGTAAACGTCATAGTATCGAGCATCAGAGAAAAGTCTCCCTGTTGTTTATCGGCAATCAGTAGGCCGACTCGGTCGATATCTTCAAATAGTAATTCAGGTGCGTTGACGTTTCTACCACGAAATTGCGAATTAAAATCACCAGCTGTAAACCTGTGTTCAGTGCGCTGACCTGCAATGGTATTAAAGTGAGCCACATAAGCTTCACCAAAGGAAAGTTTCGGTGTCTTAAAGCGTAATTGGTAACGTTTTCCGTCACCTATTACAGTTAATTTTACGGCGTTGGCTCGCGGAATTATCGCGAGTAAACGATACTCCATTGATGCAAAACCACCATTGTTGGCAAGTGAAACATTGCCGCTAAAAACGGGCTTATCTTGGCGTTTATCGCGGTTAATTTCACTTGATGAGATGCCGCCCATTACCGTGTCATTACTGATTTTGGCTGCTTGAAGTTGCTGTTGGGAGTTAAATTGTATTTCCATAGCACTCACTGAAGGTTGAAAAAATACGATGGAGCTTATAAAAAGACTGCATAAACACAGGTTTTTCAATAGTACGCCTATTACTACTGAAGTATACCGCTGTAATAACTGATGCATATTGGCGAGTGAATTTTTCATCATTTATTTTCCTCATAAAAAAGCGACTTATCTCGGGTGGAGGATAAGCCGCAAAAGGGTCGGACGGAGATAATCGTTTACGAGTGAATGGCCTTGATTATTCTTCGGCGACAAAATCGTCCATTAAGATAACCGAGAACATTGAAGTATCATTTTCTGCATCTACTGCTGCAACACTGTATAAACCGTTGCCTGCAAGTGATACAGCTAGCGGGCCAATCGCTACTGTTTTAGTGCCTGTGACAGTCACGCTGACAGTGTAATCACCCGGTGCGATACTCAAGCTGCCTGATGCCGCTTTGAATGGGACATCAGTGAGAGCAGGTGTTGCATCACTGATATCAGCAGTCGAGGTTAAATACACGTCGACGTTGCCTGCAGAGTAAGAGGCATGAATGACATTCAGGCGCGCTTCAGTCGCAATGCGGCGTGTATGTTCAGCAAAAGCCCAAGGTGCAATGTCGTTGTCAGTGAGAGAACCGACGGCGAGTACTGAGTAGCTGCTTCCTAGCATTAAATCGAGTTCGGCGTCGGTAATAACTTCTACTGAATTGTCGGCATCAGCCGCAACGGTTACTGTGTGCATGCCTTCTGGGATATTGACGTAGCCTGCAAGGTTACCGAATGAAAGCATATCAATGGCCGGCGTTGAGCTGCCATCTAAAAATACATCGACAGCTGGGGCATCGGCAACGGCATGTACTACACGGATATCACTGCCACTGCTAACATCGTTCAGTAGTACTTGGCCTTCAGGTAGCGCAACTAATAAAGCAACAGGAGAGTTACCTGACCATTCATTTGGAATTGCTGAAATTAAATAATCCATTCCATCGGCTAGGTTAACTGTGCCTGAATCGAATACGACATTCTTGTCACCGGATGCTGTAATTCTAATCTGGTAATCAGCAGTTGGTACGGTGAGTTGGTCACTATTATCCATATAGTTTGCTGATAATGTCGGCTCCATCATTGAGATGTCGGCCATTGGCGCTGTGACATAAATATCAACCAGTCCTACTGCTGGAGTGGCATGTAAAACTTGGACTCGGGCATTGCCGCTATCAATGGCACTTTCTTCATTAGCAATGAGCTTTAGCATTAGCGTTTCATCACTGACATTACCTAATGCGACGGCGGTATATTCCATGTCTTCTGCTGTTGCTAGCTCAGCTTCAAGTACTGTTAATGTGCTGCCATCAGCAAGTATCGCATCGACATTGATGGCATAAGTTGCCGTAGGTACTTCGAGTAAACCGCTAGACATGGCGTAATCGACATCAGACAGTAAAGCTGCACCATCAGCAGTAACATTGACCATTGGCGCGTCGCTGCCAGCATGAATAACGCGTACTTCAGCATAAGTGACAACTGGCGTTTCGACCTCTGCATCAGTGACTGTGTCATCGTCATCATCTGAACAAGCAGTTAATCCAATCAGTGAAAAACATAGGGCAAGAGAGTAGATCCTTTTCATCGTTCTTTCCTCGAATTTGTTTCTGTAAACGAATTATAAAATTGACTTTTTGATTACTGATTTCAGGCGCTGATTTCGAGGGGTAATACGGCAGTTGCTAATTTAGGATCATTTTTCGATTAATGAATTTTCACAAAAAGATGGTTCAAGATCATTTTGATATTGATTGTAATTAACATCGACACTTAATCGATTTGGCTTTAATCTGTTGTCAGAATAGGGCTTTTAGGCAGTTTGCGGTGATTCAGACCAGCAGTAAAAAACAGCAAAATAAACAACAAAATTTTAAAGTGGTTTCGTTTAATTTATTTAATTTTATCGAGCCGCCAGCGGCTTATTATGACTTTGAAAATATCTATTCTCACCAGCAATGGCAGAAAAAATGTGCTTGGATTTGTGATTATTTAACCGAGCATCAACCAGATATTATTGGTTTTCAAGAAGTCTTTAGTCCTGATGCATTAAAGGCATTAATTGCGCCTTTGGGTTATCAGTATTTTGCCGCTTTGGATGAGCCGAGTTTAATCAGCGATTATGTCTATCAAGACCCTGTAGTTGCTATTGCGTCGAAATATCCCATTACTGAATCTGCGTTAGTGACTCCCGATGAAACCTTGTTTCCGTTAATGGGAATTGCTAATGATTTTAGTTTTAGCCGTAAACCGCTACGGGTAAAAATTGCGTTAGCTGATTTTGGCGAATGCGAATGTTATGTGGTGCATTTAAAGTCAAAACGAAGTGGCATGGGCGTCGAACGATTAGCTGATTCTGGCATGACAGGCGGCGCTGATATTATGGCGAGGCAAGCATTAGGAAGCTGGGCTTCAAACATGCAGCGGGGTAGTGAGGCGGCATTATTGTTTAATGAAATCGCTAAGCAACGGAGTCAGACACAATTACCAGTGTTACTCATGGGCGACTTTAATGACACCTTGCAAAGCACTGCGTTAGAGGCCTTTCGTGCCAATGGGAAACGTGTTTTTAGAAACGATATTATTGATCCTGAACTTAAAAAAATGAATGACCAAACTCTGGCGGATGCGTTTGCGCAATTTAGCTTATTCGACAGTTATGATTTATTTAAAACCGGTCAAAAGCTCAATGCTACTTTGGCTCAAGATGAGTATGAATCAGGTCTACATGAAGAGGACTCTGACATTGCCGAAGATGTGTTGCCGCCTGTTGACCCTTTAAAATATGCTCGCCAGTCAACTCACTATTTTGGTAATACAGGCTCGGTGTTGGATTACATTTTAGCCTCATGTGAATTTGATGCATCACACCCAAGAAACCTGGCTGAAGTCAGTGATTATCAAACCCATGATCGACATCTTGTTAGGGCTGATTATGCAAGAGACAGTGATAGTACCGATCATGCCCCTGTGATGATGACATTTACATTGAGAAGTTAACCAAGCTATTTACTGTCATTACTTACTGTCATTACTTCCTGTTATTAATTGCTGGTTTAAAACAAAAAATGCAGCTTCATTTCATGAAGCTGCATTGGTGAACTCTACATTTTAAAATGTAGAGTTATCTTGCATATATGTGTGAACTAGTGAGTTAACATTTCGCTGATTTTGACACAGCGTTGCTCTTTTTGACGGGTTTCTAATAATGCTCTACGGGTCATTTTCGACAAGCCTGTTTCGGTATCTAACACTTGATTAATCGCGGCGATATTGGCATTGGTACATGCGGTTGGAATTAACCTACGATTATAAGCTCGCATAAATACAGGTCCCTTTTTATCGACTTCTGCAATATTGGCTAAACGCTGCTCTGCTGTCGCTGCACTTAATAACTTTTGCTCACTTGGGTATAAGTAATTCATCGCTACGCGCAGTTTTGAAAATGGCATATCAGTGTCATTTTCAATGGTATGGAGCCACTGACGCTTTGATCTTGCTTGAGGTCGAATGACTTCAGCGGCTATTGCAGATTTCTGGCCTGAATCTGATAAGTCGCGATGTTTTTCTTCAATGGCAATAAGGCCACTTTGTGGATAATCATATTGATTGAGTTTGATAATGATTTTCCAGCGTAAATCTTGGCTGATATTTAAGCCTGTAATCGTCGCGTTGCCTTCCAGTAGATCGGCGAGGTGATCCAATGCGTGCTGACTACTCGCTAGGCTAACATAGGCATCAAACCAGCGGCGCTGGAAGTCAGCATTGTCACGATGTTCCATTGCCATGCGTAAGCTCATTTGAGTCAGAGCCTTACCGACTTTAACTGCATACGCTTTATGATTCGGCGCCATGCTGTCGAGGTAATACTGAGCCTGTTTTAAGTTACCGATGACTTGACCTAAGATAGTGTAGTCTTGTTCAAGCGGTGCATTGACTAGTGCGACATTGATGTATTGTTTAAGAGAGGTTTTACCGTCACTGACACTGTCCCACATGCTTTGCCACAACATTGAACGAAGCAGTGGGTCACTGACCTTACTCAGCTGCTGTTTTGCGGTTTCAAATGAGCGTTCGTCAAGTTCGACTTTCACATATCCCCAATCTTCAAAGTTTGGGTAAACCAAGTTAGGGCAATGGCTACCGATAAGTTCAGGCACTTCGGTTCGCTCGCCTTTGTATGTGACCGCAACTTTGGGGCCTTGATGGATTGAGTAACGGGTTGCATCAAATAATGCCACTTGTACACGTTGTTCGCGTAATGTCGGTAATGCATCACTTGGCGCAGTTTGAATTAACGCAAATTCGCTGACTCTGTCATTGTCACAGCTGTACTCAGCTTTTAAGGTGTTTACACCTGCTTGATACAACCAGTCTTGAGTCCACTGGGATAAATCACGCCCACTGGCTTGAGATAAACTACCAATAAAATCATCGAGTGTGGCGTTTTGATAACTGTACTTGGTTAGATATTGCTGCACACCTAGTTGAAAGGTGTCTTCGCCTAATAAATGCCTGAGTTGTTTCAGGGTGGATGCACCTTTTGAGTAGGTGATGGCGTCAATATTATCAAACGCATTCATGCTGGTAGGTACAGGCACTTCGATAGGATGAGTGGTGACTAAGCTATCCTGACGATAAGCACTTTGTTTACCAGTCGCATAAAACGTTCGCCAAGCATGACTAAACTCCGTTGCTTCGCTGGTGGCTAAAGTGCCCATGAAGGATGCAAAGCTTTCGTTGAGCCATAGGCCATTCCACCATTTCATTGTGACTAAGTCACCAAACCATTGGTGCGCCATCTCGTGCATGATAACACCAGCTAAGCGCTGTCGCTGGGCTGCCGTCATCGTGTCTTTGTACATGAAACGGTTTTCAGCAAAAGTAATGGCGCCTGCATTTTCCATCGCGCCATATAAAAAATCAGGGACTAACAGTTGGTCGTATTTTTTAAATGGGTAGTCGATACCAAAATAATCATCAAAGAATGTTAGGCCTTGCTTCGTGTAGGTGAACCAGTCTTCAGCGGTGACTTGTTCGGCAACCGATTGACGGGCAAATAAGCGCATTGGGTATTTGCCGCTGTTGTCTTCCCAAACATGATAAGGACCCGCATGCATCGAGAAGTTGTAAGGGCTAAGCTTAGGCGTGACTGGAAATGTCCATAGATTGCAATCAGCTTGCTCTTCAATGTTACTCTCGCGCATGGTGCTAATGACGCTCCAATCTTTAGGGGCGTTAACTGTGATTTGATAAGTGGCTTTTAAGTCGGGCTGATCAAATACGGCAAACATTTGCTGAGCGGCAGCTGGCTCGAAATGAGAGTACAAGTACACCTTGTCATCAACAGGATCGACAAAACGATGTAAGCCTTCGCCATTGGTGCTGTGTTCGCGGCTGTATTCGACTTCAATGGTATTTTTACCATTGCTGAGTAACTGCGAATTGATACTGATATAAGCATCGTTATAATTCGGGTAAATGCCTTTACCATTAATGGTGAGCTTGTTAATTGTGGCTTGATTCAAGTCAAGTGTCAGCGGCTCTTTATTGCTGCTAAGGTTGAAATCTACTTTAGTGATAGCACTAAAATGACTTTCGCCAGTAAGATTAAAACTCAGCTGATAATTCACTTCTGAGACGACATTAGAGCGAGCCATTGCTTGGGCTTCGCTGATATTGGCACTGCCATCACGTTCTGTTGCAATAATCTTAGGAGTGCTATTACAAGCAAATAAGCTTGCGCAAGCAAGCGCGACGATAGACGACTTAAACAGGTTCACAATTTCTTCCCTAAATATTTATTATTGTTTTTTGGAACTAGCGTTTTATTCAATGACTATTGTTTACAGTTGTAAAAAAGCCGACTGGAAGTCGGCTAATTAAAGTTTATCAGAGGCTTATAAGCCTAAGAAAGACTTAGATTTAACTTTACGGATTTCTTTTTCATCAGACCATTCGATTAGGCCTGTTTCTAAGTCCATTAGACGCATGGTCATTTTGTAGTATACGTCTTTTGTGCTGCCATCTTGCTTGACGATGCTAGATAAGTTGCCGTACAGCATGTACTGGGCACCGACTTGACGACCGAATTTAATCGCAGTAGACGGGTCAACCATACCAGCATTGTTTTGGTAGTCTAGTTGCTTACGCACTGAGTCAACTTTAGTCATATCGATAAAGCGGAATTTACCTGAACGTAATAATTTATTGCTGATGGTATCAGTGACGGATTCTGTATCGATATGCTCAGAGGTTTTGTTTTTGATTTTATCAACAAAGATAATTGGGCGATCGTTCTGTGTCATGACGATGACAGGCGGGAACGTCAGCATGCTATCAACCATTTTTGCAGCAATGGCTTGTAAATCAGTTGAACCGAAGTTTTCATTAACGGTTTCTACTTCGGTTGCATCGCCATATTCAACCTTAGATTGACAAGCTGATAGCCCGATTACAGCGGCTAAAACAAAAATCAGTTTAAAATGTTTCATAGTAAGTTCCATGTTGGATATGACTTATAAGTAGTCGAGTTAAATAAATAGTTGAGTTAAATAATTATTGAATAAAAACGGGTTTGATTACCAGTCTCTATCACCCAAATTAATGTTGCCCGATTAGGTTGTACATCAATTTTGGCAGCAGGACTGTTGCCTAAACGGATTTGGTACTCGCCTGGTTCAATATATTGGCGGGCGATTTGTGCCTGTCTTGGTAATGTCAGCCAGCTACGTCTGTCAGCTTGCTCGGTCACTACATTAAAAATCTGCATTAAAATTGCTGCTGCATCGGCTTCGTTATTACGGCGCTTACTGCTACTTTCAACACTGCGAGTCATTTCAGACTTAGTATAGACCCGCGCAGCTTGGCGTACCAAGGCTGCAGGTAAATCTTCTTTTAGTGCGTTAATAGCTAAGGCATCAATATTGGCAATTGGTTCCGCTTTTAATACGGTTCCGAGACCTTGGATAGTCGAAGGTTGAATCACTTGGCGGTGTGGCTGATATGTAGCCAGTGACACTGTTTGCCAATTACCATCAATAGTAAACGGAACGGTTAAGCTTTGTTTTTCAGGCACGAAGCCTTTTTCGACCACCATCACCACTTGGCCTTGGCCTTTTTTAGGTAAAATAGCATCTCCCCAACGACGCTTAAACTCATCGTATTGAGGCATAGACAATTGTTTAGCTAACCTGACTAGATCTTGCTGCAGGTATTTATTGTTTGGTGTGATTTGTGCCGCTTTACGGTAATCAATATAGGCATCATTGGGCTCGCCTAACAGTTCATGAAGCAGACCTGTTGTGTAATAGCTATATGCATTTAAAAAAGAACTGGTAACGGTGCCAGTGGCTTGATCTAGCTTATTGATTTCACTGTCGATAGTGCCGTTAGCCATTGCTCGTACCGATTTTTGCGATTTTTGATAGCGTGCCTGTTCACTGGCTTGTAGTTGATTACTTCGACGCACTTCGACTAATGCACCTTGTGCATCACCAGAAAACAGATAGTTAAATGCTTGATATTGATGAACCATGATCCGTTCATAACCTGGTCCACGGTAAGGTATTGCGTTGTCGTTTAGCACTAAACTACTTGCGGTAGCAGTTAAGTCAGATGCGCTAATGGTTGCTCTGTCATCAAACGCTTTATAAGCCTGAATAGCTGCTTGATAGTAGGTTTTACTGGTTTCGAAATCGCCCGAAACCTGGGCGACGCGGCCCGCTTCTTGAGCATATAACAAGCCATCATTGGTATCTATTTCACCCGCTAATTCTGACAATTTAGAACTGGGTGTAGGGCTTGCAAGTTGCTGTTTAATCGGTGCGATCTGCGAAGGATAGTTTATCAATATGCTATTGTATGCACAGCCAGTAAGACTGAAACACAGTAGACCTATGCTAAGCAGTTTATTCATTCGACAGCACCTTGCGTGTGCTGATTTTGTTGATTTTGTTCAGTACTGATTTCTTGATTGCCAGCTTGTGATGAATTTTGGTCAGCCATAGTTATCCGTTCAAGCAAAGTAATTCCCTGTAAATGATCAAATTCATGCTGAAAAATGCGGGCAACAAAATCACTCAGTTGCTGCTTGATAACCTCTCCGCTTAGAGATTGATACTGAACATTAATTGTTTTGTGCCTTAATACGTCAACACGCCGTTCAGCGATAGATAGACAACCCTCGCTCCCCAGCTCCATTTCATCTGAATAAGCAATAATACGTGGGTTAATCACAACGGTTGCCGAGGTTTCTGGTGCATTTGGATATCGGTCATTAGATCTTGAATGCATGATAAATACAGCTAAATCACTAAATACTTGCGGCGCAGCAATTCCGACACCATTTGCAGCTGTCATCGTGGCTATCATATTCTCAGTAAGCTGAACCAGAGCTGGATCAAATGATATGACTGCTTGTGCTTGACGATTCAAAATGGCTTCACCAGATTGTGCTATTGTCATAATGTCACTTGCAGGCATAGCGTTCCTTAATGCTTCATTGATAGTGATTTGTATAAGATAGCTTGTTGGTTTACTCGTCAGTGAATATAGCAAACATCACTTTAGTAAACATGCTTTAGCCAACACTTAATAATGTGGTGGCGGGGTTTCTTCTGATGCTGAAGCCATGTTGCTGGGCTCAATGGCTTGTAGCTTATTTAATATTAATGACATTTGGTGTTGTTGAAATGCCACTAAGTCATTTAATTTAATCACTTCTTGGTTAAGATCTTCAAGTGTTATCTCCTGAAAAGCGACTTTCATTTCTAGATCATCAATCTTTTGTTGCATGTCTTGCATTACTTCCTCTCATCGCCATAGAGTTGCGCATTGCGATTATGGCAATGGCCCCCATGACTCAACTAAACCTTGATTACTGATACTCACAATCTGCTGTTGGGCATCACTTGCAATAGAGTATACAACGGCACCTCTATTTTGACTGTTTTTAGTTAGCTGAATTTGCCTGTTTGCCAGTTTTTTACCTGTTTGGGTTTGCCATAGAATAATTTCTTTCGATGGCGAGCCGGTTACTAGGATTTTATCTTGTTGAATAAAGCGTGCACTACTGAAAGTCATTTGACGACGATTAATGGCAAGAGTTGATAATACCTCGCCGCTATCGCTGTAATAAATCGCGCCGTTGCCTGTAATATCACTGGCAAAACTAAGTTGGCCGTTCTGGCTAAGGGTGACTTTGCCAATACGAGATTCAAGTTGCCATTGGTGAACCGGCTGACCCGTTTGCGCCTGCCACAGGATCACTGAGCCATCATTTGAGCCACTCAGCGCCAATTGCCCATTTGCTGAAATAGACACACTGGATACTCTTTCTTGGTGGCCTAAAAATTTGATCAGGCTTTTTTGTGGTGCAAAAGACATCACTGAGCCATCAACTAAACCGACTAAAGTTTGGGCATTATTAGCAATTGCCACCGATTGCGCTGAGGCAGGAAGTGACCACCAACCAATAGATTCACCAGTATTAACATCCCAAATCGCCAATGAGTCTGCGGTTAAGGTGGCAGCATATTGCGCGTTGGAAGAAAGGGCTGTGTCGAAAACATTATTGTCAGTGGACTGCGCATCACTGCCATGTTGCCAGCGAAATTTTAAGGCTTGTTTATTGAGGTCCCATAACTGAACACCATTGCTAGCCGTGCTCACTAAAGCAAGTTGACCATCTTCAGATAAGCTTGCGCTATAGCTTGAATCTGTGGTGACACTAAACACTTTTTCAGCCGCGGGTTGGCAACCCAAAAGGGAGCAGATACACAATATCAGCATAGTAAGTCGAAACATGAACTTGCTCCTGTAAAAGTTGTCTCAAAGGCAGTGTTATTATTCAGGCCATTGCAAAAAACACTTTATTTAGTATAAAGTGGCCAAATATATACAAATTTTTTACCTACAGGTTATTGTAACCGCTATAGGACGCTGAGGAAGCTTTAATGAAATCTATTTACAAATTATCGTTAGTTGCACTGGCTGTTGTTGGTCTTACTGCATGTAACCAAGAACAAGAAGTCGTGGCAAAGAAAGTTGAATTAACAACTGACGCGCAAAAAGAAGCTTACAGTGTTGGTGGCTCAATTGGCCGTTACATGGCTGGTCATATTACCGAGCAAGAAGACCTAGGTTTCGCTGTTGATCGTACGTTAGTGATTCAAGGATTTAGCGATGGTTTAGCTGATACTTTAGATCTTACAGAAGAAGAAATGCAAACTGTACTTCAAGGTCTTGATGTTAAATTAAATGAAAAACGTGCTGAACAAGCAGAGTTATTAGCAAGCCAAGCTGTTGAAGAAGGTAAGAAATTCCTTGAAACCAACAAAGCTAAAGAAGGCGTTGTTACGACTGAGTCTGGTTTACAGTACGAAGTGCTAGAAGCCGGTGAAGGCGAGACTCCAGTGGCAGAAGACACTGTTGAAGTACACTACAAAGGTACATTAATCGACGGTACTGAGTTTGATAGCTCATACAGCCGTGGCGAGCCTGCTAAGTTCCCTCTAAACCGCGTGATTCCTGGTTGGACTGAAGGTGTTCAATTAATGCCTATTGGTGCTAAATACAAGTTCGTTATCCCATCAGAATTAGCTTATGGCGAACGTGATACAGGTACTATTCCAGCTAACTCAACGTTAGTGTTTGAAGTTGAATTATTGTCTATCGAAAAAGCACAAGTTGAAGCAGCACCAGCTGCTCAGTAATGTGTTGATGCTGCGTTTGTAGCAGCTATCGATTAAAAAGGACGCTATATGCGTCCTTTTTTGTGGGCAAAGGTTAACTGTAAACAAAATTTAATAAAATTATTTATGCAGATTTTATAACCATTTCCAGCGGTAAAATAACCACATTTGAATAGCGACGAGTAGAATTAACCCACCAGAGAACATAGCAAAAGCCCATGTGTTTTCGGTTCCGGGAATACCGCCAATATTCACTCCAAGCAATCCGGTTAAAAACCCAAGCGGCAGAAAAATTGCCGATATCAGTGATAGAAAATACAAGCGCTTGTTAAGTTGCTCAGCCTGCTGAGATTGAAGTTGCTCTTGAGTGACGCTAGCGCGATCGCGAACAGCATCTAAGTCTTCTATGACCCTGATTAACGTTTCGTTTATTTCGCGTATACGCAGTTTATGTTCAGAGTTGAACAACACATGGCCATCGTTTAATAGCCGAGATAAGGCATCCCGTTGAGGTGAAAAATAGCGCCTTAACGTGACTGTTTGTTTTCTAAGTTCAGCAATATCAGAGCGAAGCGACGAACTTATTGGTGCAGTAATTTGGTCATCAAGATCATCTAATTGATCTTCGAGATTATGTATTAGCTCCATTTTTCGGTGCGTTAATCGTTCACAAAGTGATACTAAAAAGTCAGCACTAGAATCAATACTGTTAGGTTTACTGATAATTTGTTCCGCGATGTCTTTTACTGACTGAAGTTGACGCTCACAGGTTGAAACTATTCGATGTTGCTGGGCAAAAATACGCATCGATACCATGTCTTCAGGTGAAGAATTAGGATTTAGGTTAATGCCGCGTAAAACCATTAATACCCCATCTTGAGAGCTTAATGAGCGTGGACGAGTATGCTCCGCTAATAAGGTATCAGTTTCCGTTTGCGGCAGTTGGGCATCGATAACCCATTGTTTTGCTTCTTCATCGCTGTAGCGTAAATGCACCCATAATAATCCGTCTTCAGGTTGCCATTGATTAAGTTCAGATGGCGTGATGCTCTGACCTGCATTAGGGCCTGATAAGAGTAAGCAATAAATAAAACCTGTATCCATATAAGTCCTGACTCGCGATGATGAACGTGTACTGTGATTTGTCGTGCTGAATGTAAGATTAAGTGGTGAATGTATAGGCAATAGTAGCACTGAAGATAAAAATGACGGATTTTTTGTTCATCTGCAACATTTTCATTATTTACGCGTTGTGACTGCGCAGTTTTAGCTAACATCAGTTAAAATAAGATCAAAGCCTAATGTTGAGTTTTATCATGGAATACGAGTTTCGCCGTAACAGTTTAGACGGCACTTTATTTGCTGAATTTAGTATGGAACATGCCATTCTAGGTCGCTTTTTTGCCGAGCGATTGGGTAATGATATTGAGCAGTGCAATAATATTATTAAGCAGATTGAAATTATTAGGGCTAATAAGCAAAATGACTGGCTAATGCATAGTCGTGATTTAGCCTTGTTGATCGACAGTGAACAAGTCAGAGTGTTCGCAATTGCTATCGACTTTGATGAAGATTTTGATTTGGAAGAGTCGATGAGCATGTACGATTCAGAGTCTGAAGCTTATTGTGGTCTAGAGGATTTTGAGACGGCACTTAAAAGCTGGATGGAGTTCATCCTTAAGCGTTAAGAGCTAAATGTTAAGAGCTAAACGTTAAGAACTAAGTGTTAAGTTAACTGTTAATCTTGGCAGTTCAGTCTTAGTGTTTACAAACAAATGCTCGTGATTGCAGACATTAAAAAGGCGCCTCTATTATGAGTCGCCTTTTTTAAATCAGTCAAAAATAAACTAGTGGTTTAAATATCTCACTGCCATTTCTGTTCGCGATTTTGCGTTTGCTTTACGGAGTAAATTTTTCACATGAACTTTCACCGTACCTTCACTGATATGTAAATCTTCAGCGACGACGCGATTACTCTTACCTTCAGCTAACTCTTTTAAAATCTGCAACTCACGCGGGGTTAATGATGCAATCCAAGTTTCATCATTATCAGCATTTTTCAGCTCATAGATGTACTCTTCAACTTCATCACTAATAACGCGATGGCCAAGCATGGCTTTTTTCAGTTGCTCCAGTAATAAATCTGGCTCAGTGTCTTTAAGAAGATAACCATCTGCACCGGCTCGAAGTAAACGAATCACGTCTTGCTTCGCATCAGAAACGGTTAGAATAACAATCCTTGCGGTGACGCCTTCTTGGCGCATGGCATTCAAAGTATCTAGGCCAGACATGCCTTTCATATTCAAATCGAGCAAGATAATATCTGGCTCATCTTCACCAATCGCAGTCAGTGCGTCTAACCCCGTTCCTGCTTCACCAAACAGTCTAAAGTCACTATCTGAAGTGATTAACTGACAAATACCACGTCGAAGTAGCGGGTGGTCATCTACTACTAATACTGAATAAGGTTTACCCATTTAAAGGCTCCTGCTGGGGTGGAAATACGAGGGAGACAGTTGTGCCGCCCTGCGGATTATTATCAAACTTGACAGTGCCATGCAGTTTCGTTGCACGCTCGTACATTATTCCGAGACCAAAATGCTGATCGCGTTCTTTTAAATGCGACACGCCAATGCCATCGTCCTTGATATTGATATGTATCATATCAGAATTTGCCAAAAAACAATCAATTTCTATGCGTGAAGGTTTTGCATGTTTAATTGCATTGATTGTTGCCTCGCGAGTGAGTTGCAATACATGAATGTGTTGCTTGGCAGCGAGTAAATGCGGTGATAACTGGTAATTTAGCTCAATAATGATCCCTGTCTGTTTACGAAGTTGCGCTAACATCACTTCAATGGCTTGACCTAAGTTAGGATCTTTAATGGTTAACCTGAATGTAGACAGTAACTCCCTAAGCTGGCCATAAGCAGTGCTGACGCCATCATTAATGTCCACTAGTTGGGTCTGCACATCTTCAGTCATGCAATTAGGCTCAATTTTTTTGCGCAATAAGCTGACTTGGATTTTGAGATATGAAAGTAGCTGACCTAAAGAATCATGCAGCTCTCTGGCAATGACGGCACGTTCTTCCATTAACGCGAGTTGCTGTCTTTCTTCTGTGGCATTGTGGATAACAATGGAACGAGTCAGCATCATGGCGAAATTGACAAATAACATGTTGTTAAGTGGTTTGAGAGATACCACCTCAATATAACCGAGATTTTTATCTTCTAGTTGTAAGTTGAACTTAACTGGCTTGACCTCTGTATGTGCATTAGGGTCTTGTACCGCAGGGTCTAACCAGCCATTATCTGCCTCAATACTATCAATGGTTTCGTCATCGTGTTCAATCACTAAACGAACATAATCTAATGCTTCAAAGTCTTTGAGCTGAGTAAGTGCAGTGCTGAGTGCTTTATAGTCGAGGCTATCGGCGTGTAATCTGATGAGATTGTCATACAAAAAACTTAGCTCGTTGTTTGCTCGTGTCAGTGCGATGGTCTTTTCATTGACCTGGCCTTCTAAATCTTGATAAAGGGTATCGAGCTCTGATGCGGTTTTCTTAAAGGCTTCTCCGAGTGCATGCAGTTCCATATATTCTGTTTGTGGTACATCAACTTTGAATTTACCTTTTGAAATAGAGTTAGCGACATCCATCAATTGGAGTATAGGCTGTACCATTCTCTTGCGGGTATAACGTGTTGCGGCGATGGCGACAATTAACATTAAGAATAAACCAATGATTTGACCAATCACCAATATCCGCAGTTTTAGTGCAGCAAAACGCTCCATTTCCAACACTAATATATCTATGGTATCAACAAAGTCTTTTAAAGAGTCACTGTAATCTTGACGCTGATGATTCTCGATGAAAAAGCGCATTTGCTCCCACTTATCCACCACCAACAGATATTGCTGAGATAATGCATCAGGACTGTACCAGGTTAATGAACGCTCTAACGCCTCAGAATGCAGAGTCGTTTCAAACTGATTTATCTTTTCTTGCAGCAGTTGTTCATCACGCTCTAAATACAGTTTTAAACGATAACTTTGCATACGCAATGAGCCGGAAGCATTGATAGCTCTGGCGTCACCAATACTGAAACTTAGATTGATAATTGAATACACAGCTAAGCTGGAAGAAATGAAAATTAAGACTAACATTAGTCTTAGAATAGTGGAGGTGAGACTGCCTCTTTTAATCATTTGGTATCCAACTTAAGTCTGTTTTAACGGGAATTTTAAGCAATATTTTACATTAGAGATTACTGTAATATATTAACAAGTATTCAAAAGTGTGATGTACAACATATTAACATATTGATCTAGCGCAAGCTTATTGCCTAATACTCATAAAGGGGTATTCTTAATTTAACCTTAAATGGATAAGTTTGTTCATGGAGATGTCGTGAATATTTAAAATAAAATGTAACACGGAGATGAACGGTGATGAAAATGAAAGCAAAAGTTGTTGCGCTTAGTGCGTTGATGGCAACCAGTTTTATGATGACTAGTGCGATGGCTAGTGATAAAACTGAACCAAGAAATGAAGTATATAAAGATAAGTATAAATTGCAATATGAAACTTGGCATGCGACATCAGAAAGCGATGAAATCGTAGATGTGTTAGCAGAAGATCCAAACCTGGTTGTGTTATGGGCAGGTTACGGTTTTGCTAAGGATTATAATAAGGCACGTGGTCACCACTACACAGTGACTGACTTGCGTAATACATTACGTACTGGCGCCCCAACTGGACCAGATGATGGCCCAATGCCTATGGCATGTTGGAGCTGTAAAAGCCCAGATGTACCTCGTATGATCGAAGAGCAAGGCGAAGACGGTTACTTTAAAGGTAAATGGTCTAAAGGCGGAGCTGAAATCGTTAACTCTTTAGGTTGTGGCGATTGTCATGAAAAAGGTTCACCAAAATTACGTATTTCTCGTCCATATGTTGATCGCGCTTTAGAAGCTATCGATAAGCCATTTGATAAAGCGTCTCGTAAAGACAAGCAGTCTATGGTTTGTGGTCAATGTCACGTTGAATACTACTTCGAGAAAACTGAAGACCGTAAAGGTTACGTGAAATTCCCATGGGACAACGGCACAACTGTTGAAGAAATGGAAGTTTACTATGATGCAATCAACTTTGCTGATTGGACTCACGCGATTTCTAAAACGCCTATGCTAAAAGCACAACACCCTGGTTATGAAACCTGGATGCTAGGTATGCACGGTAAAAACAACGTAAGTTGTACTGACTGTCATATGCCACGTGTTGCTAAAGCGAATGGTAAAGGCAAATTCACTGACCATAAAGTGGGTAACCCTTTCGATCGTTTCGACGAAACTTGTGCAACTTGTCATGAAGGTAAAACGAAAGAATTCATGATGGAAGTGACTCACGAGAATCAAAAGAACGTGACTGAAATTAAGCTAAGAGCTGAAACTCAACTTGTACATGCTCACTTCGAAGCTGGCGCAGCTTGGGAAGCAGGTGCAACTGAAGCTGAAATGAAGCCTATCCTAATGGATATTCGTCACAGTCAGTGGCGCTGGGATTACGCTACAGCATCTCACGGTGTTGCAGCTCATGCTCCAGCAGAAGCGTTACGCATCTTAGGTGGCGCAGTTGATAAAGCAGCTAATGCACGTATCAAACTGGCTCAACTACTTGCAGCTAAAGGCGTGAAAATGCCAATCGCTATCCCTGATATCTCTACTAAAGAGAAAGCGCAGGAAGCATTAGGTATGGACATGGATAAGATGAATGCTGATAAGCAAAGATTCTTAAAAGAACTTGCTCCTAAGTGGGATGCTGAAGCTGAAAAGCGTGAAGCGACTTACTAAATAAGTTTGCTCCTTTAAAAATATCTCTATTAAAAGCCCTCATTTGAGGGCTTTTTTATTGGTTATTTATTGATTCAGGGGGGAGTTATTCAGATAGTTTTGACTTCATTTGTGGCTGAGGTAATGATAAATACTCAATCAATTGGCAATTTAACCATTAAGGAATGAGTTATGGGTATGGAACAGCAGGCGGTTGAAACAGTTGAAACAAATAAACCTGTTATTTTAGAAGGCGGCTGTTTATGTGGCGCAGTGCGATATCAGCTATCTGCCAAGCCATTTGATGCCGATTATTGCCATTGCAAGCAGTGCCAAAAATCGTCTGGTGCCGTATTTCAAGTATGGATGGATTTTAAACGCGAGCAAGTAACCTGGCTTAAAGGCGAGGTGAGCGAATTTGAATCTTCAGATAATGTTCGTCGTGGTTTTTGCAAGCAATGCGGTTGCACATTAAGTTATCGGGATACGCGCTACCCTGATTATTTCACACTGACCATTGGTTCTTTAGATGAGCCGAGCTTAATTAAACCTAACTATCATATCTATACATCAAACCAAGTGAAGTGGTTATCGATTACTGATGACTGCGAACGTTATCAGCAAGAAAGAACTTCGTAGCCTGTGGCGTCAGTTTTCTTATTTGTTAGTCGCGCGCTGAAATCAATTGTACTTGCCAGCTTGGTAGTTTTTGTCGAATATCTGCGCTGATTTTATCTGCGTCGCCACGGATGACGACTGTGGGGGGATGGGATAAAACATGATTCGAGATTTGTAAAAACTGTTCTGGGGTAAGCTGGCTTATTGCGTTGACTTCCTGTTGCGCTTGCTGAGTTGTTTTGCCTGATAAAATATTACGTATGTAATTACTTTCTTTACCAAAAGTCGTGTCCAATGCCAGTTGTTGCTGTCCAATTAAATAGGTCGAGACTGCATTTAACTCAGCTTGACTAACAGTGCTTTCGGTCAGTAGCTGAGTATGGTCAAGTATGCCTTTAATAAAGGCCCCTGAGTTTTCTAGTGCTGTGCTGCCATAAAAATATAAATACTGACTAAGTGGTGCATCAACACAGCGGCCGTATATCCCATAGGTTAATCCGCGGGTTTCACGTAAATCGTAGAATAATCTGCCGCTGTAACTTCTACCTAATAATGGTGCGATGGTTTTACAACCTACACTATTATTCGTTGCCGTTTGTTGGTGGTGATTCAATAAGTTGTTCGCATTTTCGCTAACAAAACCGACTCTCACCTGTGTTTGCACTGTATCTGGCGCATCAATGAGATAAATAGTGGCTGTGGGAGTTATTTGATCTTTGGGAGTAACCTCAGAGGTTAAAGTTTTTGTATTATGGACAGTGTTGCTGGCTGTGTTATTCAACATGCTATCACTGGTATTGGAGTCATGTAGCAGCCAGAGAGGTAAACTGTCATTAATCGTTTTGCTATGCAGGTTTTCAGCTGTTTCACGTTCGATTAGAGGCTGATTCAAAGTCTTTTGCGAATCATGATTAAATGAATTTTCTACATCATTAGTAAACAAATGCCATTGCAATCGCTCACGGGTAGTAAGTTGTAAGTGCTGCAATTGCTTAAAACCTGCTTCGGTGTTTTCAAGAGAGTCTACTAATCCCTGGTTGTCGAGACTTACATTATAAGGATGCTGTGGGCCGAGTAATTGACTGCGAAAGACTTTATCGATTTCTGAACCTGTGAATGCACCAATGTGTTTATTGAGTTTTAAGTTTCTTTGTACTGTTTCAATATTGAGGTTAGTTAACGCATTTTCATCCCAAAATGCCCAAACTAATGATTGCATTTCATTAAATGGCGCAGAGCATTGCATTGTGATAGCGATACTATGCAAGCTGGCTCTAAAACGGATGCTGTCATAGCAGGCGGCAATATCTGGCTTATGTTGCTGTTGGTTTGCTAGCTCTTTACGGCGTTGAGAAAATGCTTCGATAAGCACATCAGGGTTTTCAAGCGATGCACTAGGTGAAATCCCAATAAAATAAACTCGATTGAGTTTTGGTTGGCTTACAGCGTCTTCTTGATTAACAGCCCATTGGTGAATTGATAGTTTGTCATTGATATTAATACTATTTGGTTCATTAGATACTTGCGTACTGGTATTTCCCTCCTTGTTATAATCTCTGATTAAAGGCGCCGATAATGATGGCAGTTTAGGGGCGTTGTCTAATTCAGCAAACTGAGGCACTTTAGGCGGTTGTGACTCAGTAAAAATGACAGGGGAGTGCTGGCAACCTAATAACAAAAAGCTAGTTAAGATGGTTAATAGGCTCAAGTGATAAGTTCTCATTATAGCGCCCACCTTTCTAGTTTCTCTGAAAACCCTTGAGGTAAGATTTCAAGTAACCCTTTCCCCCAGCGAATATACCAAGGCGGCAATAAATCGACTCGCACTGCTTTATCAATAAAGTATTCTTGAGTGACCCGCTGAATATCAGCTGAAGTGACGGCTTCGGTTCGGCGCCATGGCTGAGTTAATGGAAAGAATTTATCACGTTTAGAGGTGTTCGACAGGTATTTTGCTAAGGTCTGACTGTTTGATAATTGCTGGTTAATATCATTGAGTGCAACGGTTTTTAACGTGCATAAAGCTTGGTCGTTGAGGCCGTTTTCTATGACTTGACTAAATAGTGATCCAACCAAATTTTGTAGTTCATCTAAAGAGGTGTTTGCTCTAGGGACGAGGACAAGGTTAGTGACACCGTGATTTTCCATGGTCAATGGGATCGAGTAGCTGAGCATTTGTGGTGGGTTTTCTAATGTGTTGGCTGCGAGCGCACTTTTAAGATTTTGAAACAAGTGGCTTTGTAAAAGGCTTACAGCTTCATAATCAGGGTGCTGTCTGCCGACAGTGTGCCATGCCATTAATAATGCAGGCCAAGGGCCTCGCTTATCAATGATTTCAGTTTTAGTGGCCGTTGGAGTTACTGATACGGCAGAAAACTCGTCTAGGTTGTGTTGAGGTGCTTGCCAATCAGCAAAATATTGTTTGATGGTATTTGTGCTATCAATATCAATCTTGCCCACTAAGGATAGCTGCATCGCATCGGGGCGATAATAACGCTGGTGAAATTGTTCAAGTTCGGCTGCGGTTGCACTCGTCACATCCGCTTTACTGCCAATGATGGCATGAGCATAAGGGCTGCCTGCGACTTGGGAAAGTAAATACTCCATTGCAGGTCGAAGATAAGGTTGATTATCTATGCTAGTGGCCATTTCCTCTAGCACTGCACCTTGTTGGTTTTTAACTGTGGTTTCAGATAGTACAGGACGGATAAACCTGTCAGCTTCAAGAAATAAACTCAACTCCAATGCTTGCGCGGGGACAGTGACATAGTAATTGGTATAGTCAAAATGTGTGCTGGCATTAAAGCGGGCACCAATGGCGCTCATTTGCTGAGGGTAACTTTCGTTAGGGGCGTTTTCGCTGCCTTTGAATAGCAGGTGCTCAAACAAATGCGCATATCCTGTTTGCCCAGCTATTTCGTTACGTGAGCCTACGTTAAATTGACTTGCAATAGCGACAGTGGATTGCTGCGGTCTATTTAGCTGTCTGACGATTAAGCCATTATCCAACTCAGTGAGGCTAATTTGGCGTTCAATTTGACTAAGCTGATTAAATTGACTGGAAAGCTTGCATTGAGACGCGGCCAGATTGAGTGGCATTAACCCTATGGCTAGTGAAAACAAACAGGTAAGCATTAATGCTAAAGGGAGGGTTTTATCTTTAACTCCCATCAACAGCTGAGATGTATTCTGCTTGATACCAGTTTTCAATCTATCACCATGAGTAAACTAACAATGGCTTTTTAGATTACTGATTTGTGGTGCGTTACTCAAGTTGGAATATGCAGGTTAGCGTTGGGGGGATGCCTAACCTCAATCAAATCTGATTGAGGTTAGATTGAGGCTTTAATGGAAAGAGTTACTCTGAATCCGCTGGCGCAGCGTCTTCATCTAATTGCGCATGTTGAATGCTGTTAATGCGAGTAGGCATCCCGGTTCTTTGCTCTAATAAACGCTTTAAAGTAAATGAGTCGGTTTCAGCATGAGCCACAATAGAGGTGATTTTCTTATCTAGCGTTAACGGTAATTGCTCAGATGACTCAAATTGCTCAATGGTTTCTGATAAAGGTTGGTGAACCTCTAAGTAACGATTACCGTCAGGCTCAATGGTGGCCTTAATTGGTTGATTTACGAACTCTACTCGAGTGCCAACGGGCACTGAATTAAATAGGTGCTCAATATCTTCATCGCGTAATCTCACACAACCTTGACTGACTCGAAGGCCAATACCAAAAGAGGCATTCGTTCCATGTACGGCAAAATAGTTACCTACGTAAAGTGCGAACAACCCCATTGGATTATCAGGGCCAGCAGGCCATACATCAGGAAGCTCTACACCTTTATCGGCATAAATTTTCCGAGTGTTTTGCGTCGGAGTCCAAGTCGGATTGGCGCGCTTTCGATACACTTGAGTGACCCAGTTTTCTGGGGTGTCACGGCCAACTTGTCCGATACCAATGGGTAACACTTCAACTGTGTTTTTACCCTTTGGGTAATAATATAAACGCATCTCTGCGCTGTTGATTACAATGCCTTTGCGAGGGGTATCGGGCAAAATAAGCTGGTGAGGAATGACTAAGGTACTGCCGGGTTTTGGTAGGTAAGGGTCAACACCAGGATTAGCTTCCATCATGTTGCTCAAGCCTAATTGGAATTCAGCAGCAATGGCTTCTAAAGTGAGCTTACCTTCAGGCACAACATAATATTGGTTTTCACCAATTAAGCGGCTGTCTTTAGCGGGCAAACGATATTCTACCGCGGCAGCGTTTAAGCTGGCCAAGAGGGTAGAAACAGCAATCAATGAAGCGCAAAACGACTTTAACATAAGGGCGATGTGTTCCTAATTATTGGTTTAGTAACTTAACAATGTAACAAGGCGTCCATATAAGTATTTGCCAAAGCGATTAGAAATCCGTATCTAAATCATCACTCAGCGTAGAGATCATGCTGAGTCATTTGTTGAAGCGATTAAGTTTGGCATCCTTGATCATTTCTTAATTGATTTCAAGTTGCCGATACACTTTATTAGCGTTTTCTCAATTGCTTGTTGAAATAGGTGACCGAGTTTAGCCACCTTTTATTTTCATTTTTGACGTTTAAAGTACTACTTAGTCAGTTTGCTGATTCAATTAAACAGCTTTTAATGCAGCATTTATTCGTATAGCGATGGTGTTTCTTTGGTTGGCCGAGTTTTAAATCGTCTATGTAGCCACATATATTGAGGACGATTTTTATCAATAATCGTTTCAATTATTTTATTACCACGAATGGCGTCAGCGAGTTCATCTTCACCTGGGAAGTTATCCAATGGCGGCATAATCTCCATATGGTAACCATCATCATTACTATTGCGTTCGACAAAAAATGGCAGCACTTTAGCGCGGCCAAGTTTCGCAAGAGTGGTGGCGCCAGTAATAGTTGCAGCATCTGGTACAGCATATAAAGGAATAAATACCGCACTTGAACGGCCAAAATCTTGGTCTGCGGTATACCAAATCACATCAGGATTTCTCAAGCTTCTTACCATATTACGCAGGTCACGTTTAGGCACTAATCCTTTATTTGAACGTAGACGTCCATTCACCTGTAGGTATTCCATCACAGGATTATCGTGGGGGCGGTATACACCAATTCCAGGTTGGAATTGACCAAACATTCTTGCGCCCATCTCTAGTGGCAAGCAATGCACGGCAAAGAGAATAACGCCATGGCCACTATCAAGCGTGTCAGTGACATGTTGATCGCCTTTCATGGTCATATGACGCTGTATTTTATCGTTAGACCACCACCATGCATTGATAGTATCGAAAATGGCTTTACCCGTTTCTTCAAAATTCTGTTTGAGTAGGGTATCTCTTTCTTGTTGTGGCATATCAGGAAAGCAAAGCTGTAAGTTACGTTCAGCAGTGTGCTTTCGCTTTGCTGCAAATTTGAGTACTAATCGACCCAGTCCTGCGCCCATTTTCATTTGCCAGCGTAAAGGTAATAATTGGGTAAGTCTCATAAAACCAACACCTAACCATAACGGCCAATGTTTCGGGTGTAATAAATGAGAACCAAATTGCGCTTTTTCTACCACGTGTAACTCACCCCAAATTCAAAATTAGTTGCTATTCTAACTTAATTTTATAGCAAAATTAGGTACAATCACCGTTTAATGTCAGCAAAAAGAAAAAGTTTATTATGAAGGTATCTCTACCAGCATTCGAAAAAGCCCGTGTTTTAGTTGTCGGCGATGTCATGCTTGACCGATATTGGGTTGGCCCTACGGGTCGTATTTCTCCTGAAGCGCCTGTACCTGTAGTGAACATTAATGAAATTGAAGACCGTCCAGGTGGAGCTGCAAACGTAGCATTAAATATTGCAGCGTTAGGCGGCCAAATTCAGCTGGCGGGTATTGTTGGGGCAGACGAGACTGCTCAAGCACTGACTGTAGGGGTTCAAGCACAAGGGGTTGAGCCTCGTTGGTTAACTGTGGCTGATAAGCCAACGATTACTAAGTTACGTGTGTTTTCCCGTAACCAGCAGTTAATCCGGTTAGATTTTGAAGAAAAATATGCCAAAGCTGACAGTGAAAACTTATTCAGTAGTAGTGAAGCTATTTTAGATGATGTCGATGTTCTCGTGCTTTCTGATTACGCTAAAGGTGCTATCGATACTCCTGTTGAGTTTATTGCCAAAGCACGTGCTAAAGGTGTCACTGTGTTAGTTGACCCTAAAGGCACTGACTTTGCTCGTTACCGCGGTGCATCTTTATTGACACCAAACATGAGTGAGTTTGAAGCTGTTGTTGGTACGGTAACAGACGAAGCAGATTTAATCGCTAAAGCAAAACAGCTGATTAAAGAACATAATTTTGATGCCATGCTGGTCACTCGCTCTGAAAAAGGCATGACGCTTATCAGCCAAGATGAAGCTGAGCTGCACATTCCGACAGTGGCGCGTGAAGTTTACGACGTCACAGGTGCTGGCGATACTGTAATATCTGCGCTAGCTACCTCGTTGGCTGCAGGAAGTACGATGGCGCAGGCCTGTTCTATTGCAAACATCGCAGCAGGTGTGGTTGTTGCTAAGTTAGGTACCGCCACTGTTAGTCGCATTGAGTTAATTGAAGCGCTTGCGTTAAATCAAGGCGAGTCAGGTTTCGGTGTCGTCACTGAAGATCAACTGGCTTATGCCCTTGAGCAAGCACGGTTACGCGGTGAAAAAGTCGTAATGACCAATGGTTGTTTTGATATTTTACATGCAGGACATGTGAGTTATTTACAACAAGCAAAAGCCTTAGGGGATCGCTTAATCGTTGCGGTAAATGACGATGCTTCAGTGAAACGACTTAAAGGTGAAGGAAGACCCGTAAACCAAGAAGATCGCCGTATGGCTGTGCTGGCTGGTTTAGCGTCTGTCGATTGGGTTATTCCTTTCAGTGAAGATACTCCGCAACGCGTTATCAGCCGTTTATTACCAGATTCGTTGGTGAAGGGTGGTGATTACAAAGTGGAAGAAGTGGCTGGCGGTACTGAAGTGATGGCTGCTGGTGGTAAGGTTGAAATTCTTGGCTTTGAAGATGGCGTATCTACCACGGCAATAATTGAAAATATTATGGCTAAAAAATAGTGTTAAAACCGGCACTGCTAGTTCTTATCAGTGCCGTTAGCGTTAGCCTATTGTTGTTGGCTAACGCTGACGCTAATTTTCATTCTGATTCAACTTCAACTTCAACTTCAACATCAACATCAACATCAACATCAACATCAACATCAACATCAACTTCAGAATCAACACCAATATCAACTTCAACTGCAGAATCAACATCAATACTAAGACTTACGCCATCACAAAATTCAGTTCCAACGTCTTCATTAAATTCTACACCTGCGATAAATTCTTCTAAAGAAAGTGTGCAATCAAGTTTATACCCTCGTGAACCCATAGCAGAAAAAAGTGCACTTATTTGTCGTATATCAGATTATGCAAAGTGCCTTGCACAGCTTCCTGTAGCTGTAACTCGTCAGTTACCAAGTCATAATGATATTGCCAATAGTCTAGGTTTTAAAAGCGCAGTGGTATTTCCTGTTAATAATGAGAATGTGGCAGGTTTGATTGTCATTAATCGTGTTCTTCCTTTGGTATATCAAAATGTGGCGCTTAATGGACAGATTTACCAATTAGACTTAGCACAGCAGTCACAGTTAACCTTGTGGCACGAAATAGGCCACTTACAGAATATCGCTTTGCAAGGCAAAGGGTTACCAAGTGAACTAACAGCCTATGAACATGAATGGTTAGCTGATGTTTACCTTGTTTGGCGTCTAGCGCAGTCGGATAGTTTAACCCTTGCTTGGCAACAGCTTCATCGACGTAATATGGCAGTGATTAACGACAGAGATAATATCAGCCACTGGAGCTCCCCGCAGTTGTTATGGTTGCTGACTCATTATTCGTTAGAAGAAATAAAACAGTTTGAGCATTATCGTGACTTCATTAGCGCAACCTACCCACTCAGTCCGACTATTGAAGCCACTGAAATGAAAGAAATAGCGAGCCTTATTCAGCGCACATTTAATCGCGGAGTTATGCCGGTTTTACCCAATTATATGTTTTGGCGCCAGGCTAGATTAATTGAAGTTTTACAGCCTACATTGTCGATATTAATGGGGGATGAGAATGCAAATCAATGGCTCATTGAGCAGTTTGCTGAGGCACCTACCTACTTTGATGCTAAATATTGATGCTGAATAAAACAGCCTGTCATATCAATGATGACAGGCCTCGTATATATATTGTTTAGTTATGTGTAGTTATGTTTAGTTATGTTTAGTACGAACTAAAAATGCCATTGCACGTAAACGGTGTTGTAATTACTGCCACCTTTAATGCGTCCAAAAGCAGAGCTGGTTTCAAAAATACCTGAACGGTGATGGATGCTGTAACCCAACCACGCATTTTGTAGAGGTGCATAGTTAAAGACATCGCCAATGTTTACATCGAAAGAGAAGTCTAAATAATTTAATAGTTTAGATGGGCGATAATCTTTTTCATCAAGCTCACTACCTTCAATATAAGTGACTTCGGAAACATAAGATAATCCTTCTGCGACACCGATGCGGAAACGCCAACCTAAATCAAGGGTGTAGAACGCTTTTACCCCAATAACCCCTTCAGCGAGGTTGTCTTGTACTTCAGAGTCATGATGCCAAACACCACCCGCAGTAAAGTACAGATCAATAGGTAACGTAAATAAGCTATCGGATAATGGAATACCATAAAACAAAGAGGTGAGCTGATTGTTATACCTGTCGCCTTTTGCATTGCCAGTTAAGATTTCGTTGAGATTTGAAGGCGTAGCCCAGCCGTGAGCAACACGTAAAAATTCACCGCTTTCTTTAGGTACGGGATTGGTATTTGGGCGCTTAGCATCGGGATAAAAACCGAAGCCAAAAAAGGATTCAAATTGATATTGGTTTTCAATGGTCGGTAAATCATAGATATCATTTTCAAGGCGAGTGACCCCGAAATTAGCTAATAAGTATAAATTGCTGGCTAAATGATAACGAGTATTTAAGCCAGCAGAAAAGGCAAGCCCTGCGCCAGGGTCTATCTGGTTAAAACCATAATAATGCTCATTAAAGGAGTTACTTTTCCACTGAAACTCTGCAAAAGGGTTTAATTGCCAGTCGCCAGCAGTCCAGTGATACTGGGTGCGGGTGTAACCATAATAGCGTTTATTACCGTCACTCATAAAAGCAGCGTCAGCTTCTAAACCCTCTTTTTGGAACCGATACTGGATACCAAAATCAAACGCATCAGATTGAGTTTCGTTTTGATATTCTTGTGGAATATCAACAAAACGAAAGCGACTGTAGATATTTACTTGGTGTTCATCATTCTTCCATAAATGTACACCACCTTCTAATCCGTCTAAAAAGAAATAGTCATTTTCAAACTCAATTAGTGGCATGACATCGGTGACGACATCGTCTTCGGTGGCATAGGGAATATCAGCACGGCGCATTCCAATCCCTACGCCCCATTTACTTGGAAAGTACTCTACGGTCTTATCAGTGTGTGTGCTTTCGCTTGTTTTGTTGCTTGCTAGTGGTTCAACTTCTACATTTTCACTGGCGGTCACAGATAGTGGACAAATGCATAAAAAGAAAGGAATAAGCTTCGAATATTTAGACATAAACTTAACTACCAGTAATAAATGAAATAAATAATTAACAATTGAGTAGGAAGTGTAAAGCGACTAAGTGTCAGGTTTTACAGTAACTTTGGAAGGATTATAGCATGGCATTTTTTTTAATATGACATAACCGCTGATTTTTATAGCAAGTTGTTAACGTCTTTAATCAAATACAATTGCAGCTTAGCGGATGATTTGCGAAATGCTTTTTGGTTGTTGCCAAAAAGAGTAATTATGTTTCCCTGCTTGTTTGATCCCATACATGGCATTATCTGCTTGCTCGCAAACTTCAACAAAAAGATCTTTGCTAGTAAAACAGCTTATGCCAATACTGAGTCCAAGGGCGATATTTTTATCATCAATGGTTTGTGTTTGTTTAAAGTGACTGACCAGTGAACCTGCTAAAACACTTATTAATTTATACTCAGATATCGTGGTAATAATGACAAATTCATCACCACCAATTCTCGCAATCTTAGTTTTACTTTTGGGAAGTAAAGTCTCTGAGTAGTGCTGCAATACTTGGCTGATTTCAATAAGTGTTAAATCACCAAAACGATGACCAAAACGATCATTAACAGATTTAAAATTATCGACATCTATAAAGAGTAATGTACCAGAGTCAAACTTTGAGCTGCGTTGAAAGTCTTTGTAAACTTTCTCTGCTGCAGTGCGATTTAATAAGTCTGTTAATGGATCTCGATGTGCGAGTCGTGCTAAATCTAATTGGTAGCGCTTTTCTTGGGTGATATCGATGTGGGTTCCGAGAATTTTTAGCGGAGTACCATCTGTTGCATACTCAACTATCCTGCCGCGATCTGAGACCCAACGGGTACTGCCATCTTTATGGATCATTCGGTGCACTGCTTGATAAACATCTTCTTGCCCATTAACGTGATCTTCAAATGCTTTAATGACCCAATCTTTATCTTCAGGGTGGAGGCTATTTTTCCAACTTTGCATATTGGCTGAATATTCTTCGCGGGTGTAACCTAACAATGAGCCCCATTCTTGATTATAAATACACAAGTCGCCTGTGGGCACATCTTGTTCCCACAAACACAACCCAGTGCCATCCAATGTTGCAGATAGCTGTTGCTGGATCTGTTTATTTTTTTGCTTTAGTGATTCATTTTCACTTTTAAGCTGAGCAATTTGTGCAGTTAGTGCTTCAATTTGAGAAGCGTTGATATCCATATTCGTCAATCATCCGAGTCATTAGGAAAAATAAACCAGCTAACATTTGTACGATTTTTAGACTTAATAGTCAATTATCATGACAATAGTCTAAATATTATCCATTAGAAAGCGTGAAAGATAAGGGAATGACGACAACCTGTCATTTAATGAAACTATTTTTTGTTCGATAAATGAACATGATGAAAATTAATCAGCTTGTTTAGCGAGTTATCGACAAGAAAAAAGGCCGCTTAGCGGCCTTTTCTATGAATATTGAGCATCAAGAGCGGATCAAGAGTGCATCAATTATTCAGCTTCTTTCAAGCTTTGTGTCAGTTCAACAATACCTTTTTTACCATCGCCGAATAACATTAATGTGTTATCCATGGCAAATAATGGGTTAGGCAAGCCTGCAAAACCTGGGCTTAAAGAACGTTTAATGACTACAACGGTTCTGGCTTTATCAACGTTCAGAATCGGCATGCCGTAAATTGGGCTACCTTTATCTTCACGTGCCATTGGGTTAGTAACATCATTCGCGCCAATCACAATCGCCACGTCAGTTTGCTCGAACTGTGGATTAATTTCATCCATTTCAATTAACTGCTCGTATGGCACTTCAGCTTCTGCAAGTAGTACGTTCATGTGGCCAGGCATACGGCCTGCTACAGGGTGAATTGCATACTTAACGTCAGTACCGCGGCTCTGTAATACGTTGGCAAGTTCACGTACGGCATGTTGAGCCTGAGCCATTGCTAAACCATAACCAGGTACAATCACAACGCGCTCAGCCGTTTCGAGCATCATGGCGATTTCATCTGGTGATGTTGATTTCACTTTACCAGCATATACTTCATCAGCATCAATCTTCTCGCCGCCTTCGGCCATCACACCGAATAACACATTAAACAGTGAGCGGTTCATTGCTTTACACATGATTTGCGTCAAGATAATACCTGAAGCGCCTACCAAAGAACCTGAAACAATCAGCACAGTATTGCCTGTGATGAAACCCGTCGTTGCGGCTGCGATACCTGAATATGAGTTAAGTAATGCAATCACAACTGGCATGTCTGCGCCGCCAATGGGCACTACAAGTAGTACACCTAACACCACCGCTACAGCCACTAAGGCATACATTAAGTTGGTGTTGGTTGGATCCATGACCATCGCAATCGCAAGCGCAATTGCACTGATTAATAGAATCGCATTTAACGGTTTGTTGCCGGGTACTTTAATCGGGTTACCCGAGATAAGCTCCTGCAGTTTAGCGAAAGCAACAAATGAGCCTGATAACGTGACAGAACCGATAATGATAGTGGCACCGATAGAGATAAGTGCTACTGCATTGGTTGCTGCTGCAGGATCAAGGAAGCTTGCAGCGGCAATTGCCAGTGAAGCACCGCCACCAAAACCATTCAGTAATGCCACCATTTGCGGCATGTCGGTGACTTTGATTTTTGTCGCCATCACGGCACCGATAGTACCACCCAGTAACACACCTGCGATGATCCACTCGTAGCTAAGAATGCTTTGATCAAACAAGGTCACGACAACAGCAATGAACATGCCCATCGCAGATAGTTGGTTGCCACGAACCGCAGTACGCGGTTTTGTAAGCCCTTTAATACCTAGAATAAATAAGACTGCGGCAACAAGGTAAGCTAAATAAATAAATGTTGTCATTGAGTCTATTTCCTTTTAAACATGGCTAGCATGCGGTTAGTTACCATGTAACCGCCCACCACGTTGATGGTGGCAAGCACTACAGCAATAAAGCCAAGTACGTTAACCATAATACCTGCGCCAGAGCCAGCTGATAATAATGCGCCAACTAGCGAAATACCTGAAATCGCATTTGAACCCGACATTAGCGGTGTGTGAAGCGTAGGAGGAACTTTAGTAATCAGTTCAACGCCTAAAAATACTGCAACAACAAAAAGTGTCAGTAATAGTAATAAGGTCATATCCATTAGGCTGTCTCCTCTGATGGGGTTTCAGGTGTCGCCAAAGGTGCTAAACCCAGTAAGTCACGAAGACGGGCACTACTAACATCATTACCATGAGCTACAACAGTATCGCTGACGATTTCATCTTCAAAATCAAGTACTAGCTCACCTTCTTTAGTGATAAGTAGGTTAAGTAGGTTTTCAACATTTTTACCGTACATTTGGCTGGCATGGTTTGCAGCAGTGCTGGGTACATTTGAAGGGCCTAAAATCATCACTCCATTATGCATAATGACTTCATCTACTTGAGTTAACTCACAGTTACCGCCACTTTCAGCGGCTAAATCAACAATGATTGTGCCGCTTTTCATGCCATCAACCATTTCTTTAGTGATAAGCACTGGTGCTTTACGACCCGGGATAGCCGCAGTGGTAATGACAATGTCTTGTTGCGCTAACACATTCGCCATAGCTTGTTGCTGACGTTTCAAAAAGTCATCACTTTGCTCAGCAGCGTAGCCACCTTTGGTTTCAGTATTTTCAGCTTCAATATCCAGCTCAACAGGTTTGGCGCCGACTGAAATAATTTGTTCGCGAGCAGCAGGGCGGATGTCATAAGCTTCAACAACAGCGCCTAACCGCTTTGCTGTTGCACAAGCTTGAAGGCCTGCAACACCGACACCCATGATAAAGGCACGAGTCGGTTTTAATGTACCGGCAGCAGTCATCATCATTGGGAACAAGCGCGGGGCTTTGTGCGCGGCAAGTAATACGGCTTTATAGCCAGAAATGGTTGCCATTGACGATAAGACATCCATGCTTTGAGCACGAGTGATACGCGGGATCAATTCAAGCGCAATTGCACTGCCGCCAGTGTTGGCGATTGCCTGGGCATTTTGAGGATTAACTAACGGATCCATCATCCCTATAACCAATTGATGTGGTTTCAAAACAGCTTGAATTTCATCAAATTGATCACCCTTACAGTTTACCACTGTAATGATATCGGCTTCAGTGAGTAGAGCTTCTCGTGAAGAAGCTATTGTGGCCCCAACTTTGACGTAATCGTCATCGGTGAAACCTGCTTGTAGTCCAGCGCCTGATTCTACGATCACTTGTAGCTGTTTTTTCATTAAAATGGTCACATTAGCAGGGATTAGCGCAACGCGTTGCTCACCTGGGTGACTCTCTTTCGGTAGACCTAATTTCAAAAGGACAACCTCTTAGTTATATGTAGGGAAGGGTCGGGTCGTTTTAGTATTTCGAGTTGCCTGAACAGCAGCCATTACGACTTTTGATTATTCACACAACTTTAGTACCATTTTTATAAAGTGCATCATTCTGGCAACTCTTAAGTTTGATACAAGTAAAGAATGAGCTAAATCTCATTTTTACCGAGGTCTGACCTAAAAGTTTGCGCTACACCACACTTTTGTAGCTTAAAAAACCGCCTTTGCATATTCCTTAATGGAATAAAAAAGTAATTTTTATTATTTTTTGGTTGTAAGCATTAGGAGTAGTCTGTTGACATTAAACTGTTATAAGGCCATCTAATGTTGTTAAAAGAACTTTCTTCATTCGCTTCGCCATTGTCTCAAGGACAAGTCGACAAGCTAAAACAGCTCACTTCAGAGTTATCTGCAACACAATTAGCTTGGGTTAGTGGCTATTTAGCGGCAACCTCAAATCAAGGTCAAATTGCCTCAGCGCCAGAAACTGCAGCAGCGCAAACAGTGACGATTTTATTTGGTAGCCAAACAGGTAACGGTAAAGCGATTGCTAAATCACTTACGGCGCAAGCAACGGCAAAAGGATTCGCTGTCAATTTAGCCTCAATGGCCGATTATAATGTTCGCCAATTGAAGCAAGAAACAATCCTAATCGCTGTCGTCAGTACCCATGGTGAAGGTGAAGCGCCTGATGATGCCATTGAGTTACATAAGTTTCTTGCATCAAAAAGAGCGCCTAAGCTCGACGCACTTAACTTCTCTGTATTAGCGCTTGGCGATACGAGCTATGAGTTCTTCTGTCAAACCGGAAAAGATTTCAGTGAACGTTTAACGGCGTTAGGTGCAAAACAATTACTACCTATCGTTGAGTGTGACGTTGACTACGAAGAGGCGGCTGAAAGCTGGCAAGAGCAAGTACTAGAAGCTGTTGAGCCTTTAGTGCAAGCAAGTGGCGCGAGCGTAGTGTCAATCGACACTGCTAAAGCAACTTCAGAAAGCGAGTTCACTAAACAGCAACCTTACGAAGCTGAAATCTTACTTAGCCAAAAATTAACTGGTCGTGATTCTGATCGTGATGTTCGTCATGTAGAGATTGATTTAGGCGAATCAGGCATTAGCTATGAAGTAGGTGATGCATTAGGTATTTGGTTTACGAATAGCTCAGGCTTAGTCAATGAAGTGATTGCTGTTTTATCTTTGGATGCGAACACAGAAGTTAAGGTTGGCAAGCATACATTCTCTCTTGAGCAGGCCTTACTAGAAAAGAAAGAACTGACACAGCTTTATCCGGGCTTAGTAACAGCTTGGGCTGAACTTGCTGCTAACGATGAGTTAACTGCAATCGCTGCAGATAAAGAGCAAACTCGTCAATTTGTACTGGGTCATCAATTAGCTGACTTAATTAGTTTATATCCGGTCACTATTGATGCCGCTAAATTAGTTGAGCTGTTAAGACCGCTGACTCCACGTTTATATTCTATCGCTTCAAGCCAAGCTGAAGTTGAGAATGAAGTGCACTTAACCGTTGCATTAGTTGAAGATGAGCGAGCTGGTCAAGCAAGATTTGGCGGTGCTTCACATTTCTTAGCATCAGCTGAAGAAGGCCAATTAGTGAAGGTGTATGTTGAGCCTAATAAGCATTTCCGTTTACCTGAAAATAATGACACGCCAGTTATTATGGTTGGTCCTGGTACAGGCGTTGCGCCATTTAGAGCATTCATGCAGCAACGTGCAGTAGATGGGGTTAATAGTGACAGCTGGTTATTCTTCGGTAACCCTCATTTTGAACAAGACTTCTTATATCAAGTCGAGTGGCAGCAATACCTAAAATCTGGCGATTTATCTCGTTTAGATGTCGCTTTCTCACGGGATCAAGAACATAAAGTTTATGTGCAGCATCGTATCGCCGAGCAAGGCGAGTCTATTTGGCAATGGCTACAAAATGGCGCGCATTTTTACATTTGTGGTGATGCAGAGCGGATGGCGAAAGATGTCCATCAAGCACTGATTAATGTTGCTGTTGAGTTTGGCGGATTAGATGAAGCTGGTGCTGAAAGCTATTTAGAAGACTTACGCAGTGCTAAACGTTACCAAAAAGACGTTTACTAAATACAGATTATCGCAGTCTTCAACAAGACAATAAGAATAAAGCAGCGTTGGTGAATAGAGTCGCCAGCGCAGCAAGTATTAAAGAGGCCACATGATGAGTGAGCAAAAGTTAGCAGTAAATGAATATCTAAAAACCGACAGTGATTATCTGCGCGGTTCGATCAAAGAAGGCTTAGACACTCAAGTCACTGGATCGTTTAGTGATGGCGATCAGCAATTGATCAAGTTTCATGGTTTTTATCAGCAAGACGATCGTGATTTACGTAACGAGCGTAAAGAGCAAAAGCTAGAGCCATTGTATAGCTTCATGCTTCGTGCTCGTGTTCCTGGTGGGATTTGTTCGCCTGAGCAATGGCTTGATGTCGATAAGATTTCATCAACATTAACGACTTCTAACAGTATTCGTTTAACGACTCGTCAAACGTTTCAATATCACGGTATTCCAAAACGTAACCTGAAAACCTTGATCCAAGGGTTAGATAGAGCGGCACTAGATTCTATTGCTGCTTGTGGTGATGTAAACCGAAACGTGATGTGTAACCCAAACCCAATTGAGTCTACATTGCACCAACAGGCTTATGCAGTAGCAAAAGAGTTGTCAGATCATTTACTGCCACATACCCGCGCCTATGCTGAAATTTGGTTGGATGAAGAAAAGCTATTAGACACCGAAACCAATGAGCCTGTTTATGGCAAAACCTACTTGCCTCGTAAGTTTAAAATGGCAGTTGCAGTACCGCCAGATAATGATGTTGATGTCTATACCAATGACCTTGGTTTTGTCGCCATTGAAGAAGCTGGAGAATTAGTCGGCTTTAACTTGGTTGCTGGTGGTGGTATGGGGTCAACTCACGGTGAAGTTGAGACTTTCCCGCGTTTAGCTGATGACTTTGGCTTTATTAAAACCGCAGATGTGATTAAGTTTGCAGAAGCTGTAATGACTGTTCAGCGTGATTGGGGCAACCGTGTTAACCGTAAGCGTTCACGTTTAAAGTACACGATTGTTGATCATGGCGTCGCAGAATTTAAAGCGGAAGTTGAAAAACGTGCAGGAGTGAATTTTGAGCCGAAGCGTGATGCGGTTATTGGAGATCGCGGTGATAGATATGGTTGGGTAAAAGGTGTCGATAATAAATGGCATCTGACGTTATTTATCGAAAGTGGCCGTATTAAAGATGAGCAAGGTCAAACACTGCAAACTGGTCTTCGTGAAATCGCCAAAATCCATAAAGGCGATTTCAGAATGACATCAAATCAGAACATGATTATTGCTGGTGTTGCTGAAGAAGATAAAGCTGCTATTGAAGATCTTGCTCGCCAACATGGATTTTTTGGCAAGTTAATTAGCCAGACTCGTGGCCATTCGATTGCTTGTGTTGCTTTGCCGACATGTCCACTTGCGATGGCTGAAGCGGAGCGTTATTTCCCTGAGTTTATTGATCATATTGATGCGCTGCAAACTAAGCATGGTATTAGCGAACAAGCCATCGTTGTGCGTATGACTGGCTGTCCTAATGGTTGTGCTAGACCATTTGCCGCGGAAATTGGCTTAGTGGGTAAAGCGCCTGGGCGTTATAACTTGTATTTAGGCGCAAGCTTTGAAGGTACGCGTTTAAATAAAATGTACAAAGAAAACATTCAAGAGGCGGAAATACTCGCTGAGCTTGATAACCTGTTTGGTTTGTACGTACAAGAGCGTGATGCTGGTGAGACCTTTGGTAACTTCACAGTACGACATGGTATTGTCAAAGCAGTGAATGATGCTGCGAAAGATTTTCATGGTTAAGGCGTTATTTTCCTGCGCTTTACCAGTGAGGGTAAGAATATGATTGAGCAAAATGAGTTATTAGCGTTGTTAACAGCGCCTAAATCTGAGCAGGCGATTGTGCTCGAGAAAGTTAATCAATTCTTGTCAGGTTTAACTGCACAAGAAAGGGTGACATGGGGATTAGCTTATTTACCCGGCGAGCATGCACTATCATCGAGTTTCGGTATTCAAGCTGCTGTTATGCTGCATTTAGTCAGTCAGGCACAAGCAGATATTCCGGTTATTTTGACTGATACAGGGTATTTATTTCCTGAGACATATCAGTTTATCGATCAATTAACTGAGCGATTAAATCTAAACCTTAAAGTGTACAAAGCGGAGCAATCTTCAGCTTGGCAAGAAGCACTTTTTGGTAAGTTATGGGAAAAAGATCTTGAGGGCTTAGAGCAATATAACCGCATCAATAAAGTTGAACCGATGCAACGAGCCTTGAATGAGTTAAATGTTGGGACTTGGTTTGCTGGTCTTCGCCGGAGTCAGGCAAGTACTCGTGAAGCTTTGCCAATTTTAGCGATTCACGGTGATCGGTTTAAGTTATTGCCAATTATTGAGTGGACTAATAAAGATGTGCATGAGTACCTCACTCTGCATGATTTGCCTTACCATCCTTTATGGGAACAAGGGTATGTCTCTGTCGGTGATACTCACTCTAGTAAACCCCTAGAGCTTGGAATGAGCGAAGAAGATACTCGCTTTAATGGCATGAAGCGTGAGTGTGGACTGCACTACGAAATCTAGGTTTATCAATAGTTAAAATATCAGCTAAGGCTGATATTTTTATATTGTACTCACTATTATTTAACTGTCATTGAGCTATCGTATTTGTGTCACTTATTAACGTTATCATAGTGCTGCTGGATATAGTGAGTCGGCTTAGTGGTTTGTTGATGTGCATAATCGAACAAATGTTTACTCTGTACTTTTACAACCTATGACTGATTTTTGATGTTGAGACATTTTTTACCAACAATTTATCCACAAAAATATGCACAAGTTAATTTTATAGTCTAAATTGAGAAGTTCCCGTAGATGGTTTTTGTCGACACTTTAGGTTTGTGATTGCAAACCCTGTACCTCCAAAAGCCTTGCTCGTTAACACGAGCTTCCTAAGATTGGCTTGCTAGCGTAAGTACAATCTATTTAGGTTTCTCGGTTAGTTACTTTATGGTGACTAACCGAGAAATCGCTCCCTTAATTCATTTCTTGCCCTTAACCTTAACTTCCGCTGACCATCTCTGTAAAAAACCAAGCCTATTTACCGTTTTTATATGATCCAAAAATAAAAAAATGCTAGGTTATTGCGAAACTTATTAAAAATTGAACCCTGCTCGGTAGGCTGTTCGATGACAATATCAATACTTAATCCAATAACTCTCAAGGAAGAGTGACTTGTTTTAATTTACATGTGATTTATGGAGCAAAAAATAATGAAAAAACTCGCAATTGCAGCAGCGGTTATCGCTGTTGGTGCTGGCGCGTATGTGCTGTCTGGTAAAGATGGCGGTACATCATCTAACAACGAACTTCTTGAGTATATACCTGCTGATACATTATTGTTTTCTGGGCAATTAACCCCATTTCCGCTAGAAGATTACTTGTACTCCATGCCAATGGGCGTGAACAGTAAACTATCTTTAGAACAAATTGAGCAAGCGGGCCCATTCGGTTCAGAACAAGAGCGCTTTTTTGTTAGCTTATATAAAAGCTATTTAATGAGCTTTGAAAACCCTGGCGTATTTTTAAAGACATTTGGCTTACCATCACACATTGAATCATACACTTATACTCTAGGTGCTTTACCTGTGTTCAAGGTTCAAATTGAAGATGAAAATGCAATTTGGTCCTTATTGGATAAAGCATCTGATGAAAGCGGCTTAGTACACAAAGCAGAGTCGATAAAAGGCCAAGATTACCGAGCTTATTCATTGATTGATGAAGATGAATCTATCGATATGGTATTTTCGCAAAAAGAGGGCTGGTTAACCGTCACCTTAAATACTTCATTTAATAAGCCTGAACTGCTTGAAACAGCACTGGGCTTAACCAAGGTTGAAAACCCAATTAGCGATTCAGGCATGCTTGAAGAGATAGCATCAACTCATGGCTTCTTGAAAGACAGTATTAGTTTTATCAATCACGTTGAATTGGTCAATGGCCTAACGTCTAGTGATGGTAATATGCTCGCTAAACAACTGACTAAACTGGTTCAAATGGAAGGCTCTGGTGAGGATCCTTTCGCTGAATTCAAAACGTCAGAATGTAAGGCTGAATTCAATTCTATCGCGGCTAATTGGCCACGTTCTGTGATGGGGCTTAAATCGTTTTCAGTTGACAGAAAAGAAACTAATTTTGATGCTGAAATCGTGATTGAATCAAATAACCAAGTTATTTTAGGTGCATTGACTAAAATGCGCGGTTTTATTCCAAGTTTTAGCCAAAACATCAATGACAATGTTGCTTCTTTAGCCTTTGGTATGGATGTGATGCAACTGGCACCGGCTTTATCTGAAATTTGGAAAGACTTACAAACACCGAGTTATCAATGTGAAGCATTAGCCCAAATGCAATACGGGGTAAGTGAACAAAACCCTGCTATGCTGGGGATGATGACAGGCATGGCTAACGGCGTTAAAGGGATCAGCGCAACGATTGTTGATTTCTCATTAACTGACGAAAACGGTGAGCCAGGCTTTAAGCATTTAGATGCGCTTATTAGCTTATCTGCAGACGACCCTGAAATGCTGCTAAATATGGTACGTCCTTTTGTACCGCAATTGGCTAATATTCAGTTAGAGAAAAATGGCGGTGCAATTGATGTGAGCCCTTATTTAATGTTACCACCAGAAATGGGCGTGACTGCTCAAATGGCGATGAAAGATAATCACTTGGTTATCTTTAGTGGTGACAAAGGTGAAGCATTAGCAGATAAACTAGCTACAGAGAAGTTAGAGGCGAATGGCTTAAATAGTGTCGCTTTAGACTACCAAAAGCTACTTACGCCAGTGTTTTCTTTGATAGAAGAAAGTGGTGAGCCGATACCTGAAGAGCTAGCAATGCTTAAAGATTACGATATGCGTATGCAATTTGGTCTTGATGTCACAGCTAAAGGTATTTCTATCTCGACCAAAGCCAACAGCAAAGCTAAATAGGTTATTAATCTCGAAGATCAAAAAAGGTGAGCCTAGTGGTTCACCTTTTTTATTGTTGTTGCTTAAGTCATTGTAGGCTAATGCTAGTGCTGAACTGTTATCACAGAGCAATCATTTATCACAGAGCAATCATTTATCACAGAGCAATCATAGCAGAGCTTTTATCACAGAATTGTCGTGCTCAACCTATCCAAATCCTACCAAAGCTTCTAGCGCTAGCTAAACATTATAAAATGTCGTTTATTGAAACCCCAATACCGATACGTTGGTTGTGATGGTTATAATCAATCATGCTTTCGCCATAGCCATTAAAGTATTGCGTATATAAGCGCAAGTTACCTAATATTGGATAACTCCAAGTAAATTCTATTGAGCCTTTATTTGGACTTTCGAGATTATTACGTCCCATCATTGTAAAGCGGTGCTCGCCTAAACCGTATACAGCCTTCAGTTCAAAGTTGCCCATATAGTCTTCAATGTCTGGATTATCATCACCATCAGGAGATGTCGGTGTTTCTTTTTCATCTTCAGGTATCCGATACCAAGCTTTAAAAGCTAATGCGAACGGTCCTCGATCGAATACCATCTCACCATAAATTCGATTCCAGCTGCGGGATAAACTGCCAGACTTACCATTAGATTGATGAACAGCACCAAAGCCCCAGAACGAGTTTCGAAGCCCTGCTATTTCCCAATCATTATTAAACAGCATAAATATTTCGGGTTCGTGGTTAGTTTCTCTAAAAGGAGAAGAGATGTCTTTATTGTATACCTGCCAATAGGATTGATTGGTATAGGCAAAGAAAAGGTGGCCATTATCACCAAACACATTGTACCAAAGGGGGAACTTGAAGCTAATTTGAAATTTTGCTTCAGCATTATCTACCTGTTCATCACTCCCTTCATTTCCCGTTTTAAAATCGATGTATGGCTCTGAATTCGGATTATCATTGTAGGTATAAGGCAGAATATAGTTCACCTTATGGGGCGTAATGACGAAACTTTTATCTGAAGTTTCTACTTCACTTTGGATTCTTTCATCAACTAAAGAATCCTCACCGCTGGCATTGAAACTTGCGAAAGCAAATAAGTAAAAGATGAATGGCAGACAGAGTGACTTGGACATTTAACCCTCTTTAATCTCTATATTTTTTGACAGGTTATCATTGCGATAACAAAGGTGAAACAAAATCTGCGATTAAAATGTATTTAGATGCAGATGTCATACTAGGTCTATATGAAGGTGAGTTTATGTTGTTGAGATAAACATAAAGCAAGTGATAACGCGACTCTATATAACTAAAAAGAATAAAAGCTAAGTTTTATCTATTATATATGGAATATGTAAACCGTTATATTTAGCCTTAATTGAATAAAGTGGGGTTAAAGGTAATGGCGTTAGTTTCAATACCAGGTCAGCAGGCTAAAGGAAAAGTATGGTTAGTTGGCGCAGGCCCTGGCGATGTTGAATTACTGACTTTAAAAGCCTATCGAGTGCTTAAGAACGCTGATGCAGTCTTGTATGACGCACTGGTCAGCCAAGACATTCTTGATCTCATTCCACAACATGCAGAGAAGATTGCTGTTGGCAAGCGTGCAGGTAAGCACAGTGCAGCACAAGATGAAATCAATCAACTACTCGTGACTAAAGCCTATACCCGTAAAAATGTAGTGCGCTTAAAAGGTGGCGATCCATTTATTTTTGGCCGTGGCGGTGAAGAGTTACAAACATTGGTTGAAAGCGATGTTAAATTCGAGGTTGTACCCGGTATCACAGCAGCAAGTGGCACTTCAGCTTATGCAGGGATCCCATTAACCCATCGAGATTACGCTCAAGGGGTTTCTTTTATTACAGGGCATTGCCAAATTGAAAGTCGCCCTATGGACTGGCAAGGTTACGCTAATTCGAATAATACGTTAGTGGTTTATATGGGTATTTTAAATGCCAATATCATTAGTGAAGGTTTAATCAGTCATGGGCGCTGCCCTGATACGCCAGTGGCGATAGTGTCAAAGGCAACGACATCATCACAGCAGCGTTTTATTGGCAAGTTAAGTGAGTTGTCTCAACTCGCTGCAGATCCAGCGTTAAAAATGCCAGCTTTGATGATCATTGGCGAAGTGGTTCAACTTGCAGATTCTTTAAACTGGTTTAACCCAGTTGAAAGAGCGCAATCGCAAATACATTCTGAAATTACCGCTTTAGGGCTGTGATTTATATATTTACAATATATATCAAACTGTTGAACCATCATCAGTGAATTGAGAATAATCAAAACATTAATCGATCTATTGATTTTAGCGATAAGTAATCTATCTGGGACTAAATCCATATTGATGATTACAATTGCGGTAAAAAGGCTGAATGACTATTTCAGTCTTTTTTTTACTTATTTTTTGCGAATAGGGATTATTTTTAACAACAACTGGTAAACTTAACCCGTAAATAACATCCTCATTTGTTTTTTCATGTAATTGTCATTCAGATTCTGTTGAGTTTACTGTGATCTCAGTCTATGTTATTTGATAGTATCTTGTGCTAGGTAAGCGTTATTTGCTTAATTATCCCTCTTTTTACGACGTGTTAAACTTTCGAAAATGAAATTTAATATCGGATGTAGTTCAAAATTACAAGCGTGAAGCAATTTTTGCCGTACATTTATTTCACATTTGTTTTAAAGGTGTGACTTCAATAGCGGATTTAGCTCACAGAATTATTTATTATGTGCTATCTGAATTTTAAAGGTTACAAGTAATGGCTGGATCCTCAAATCAGGTTATAACTATTAAACGAGGCCTCGATGTGCCTATTGCGGGTCAACCGCAACAAAGCATTGAATCTGCTAAACAAACCTCTCGTGTTGCTATTCTTGGCGAAGAATATGTTGGGCTTAAACCGACAATGCTTGTTGAAGAAGGTGAGATGGTCAAAAAGGGTCAAGCTCTTTTTGAAGACAAGAAAACACCTGGCGTGCTATTTACAGCACCAGCAAGCGGTGAGGTAATAGCAATAAATCGCGGTGAGAAACGCGTGTTATTGTCAGTTGTTATTCGTTGTGAAGGTGATGAATCCCTCTCTTTTGAATCGTCAGAAGATGTGATGTCATTAACGCGCGATGCGGTAAAAGCTAATCTTGTAAAAAGCGGTTTGTGGACAGCGCTTCGTACTCGACCGTTTTCTCGCATCCCTGCGATTGAAACTGTGCCTACGGCGATTTTCGTTACGGCAATGGATACCAATCCACTTGCTGCCGATCCTCGAATTATCATTGCTGAGCAGCAACAGGCCTTTAATGTCGGCATGCAGGCGTTAACCCGTTTAACCGATGGTAAAGTGATGTTGTGCCATGATGAGGGTGATAGTTTACCCGGTCATGATTTACCACAAGTTGAATCGCATCAATTTGGCGGCGTACACCCAGCGGGTCTTGTTGGTACGCATATTCATTTATTACATCCAGTTAATATCGAAAAAGTGGTTTGGCATATTGGCTATCAAGATGTGATTGCGTTTGGAAAGCTATTTCAAACTGGTGAATTATTTAATCAAAGAGTGATTTCTTTAGCTGGCCCTAATGTGCTTAAACCACGCTTGGTTCGCACGCAAATGGGGGGCGACTTAAGTGAATTGGTTGAAAGTGAACTCAAAGACATTCAATCACGGGTTGTTTCTGGTTCAGTGTTGTCTGGTCATACAGCGATAGGTGTATATAACTACCTTGGTCGTTACCATTCTCAAGTTTGTGTGCTTACTGAAAATGCACGTCATGAACTTCTGCCTTGGGTACGACGCAACAAAGAAAAGTTTTCGCTAACCGGCATTATGATGTCTGGTTTTAGCCGTACTAAAAAGTTATTCGATTTTACTACTCATGCAGGTGGTTCACCGCGGGCAATGATGGCGTTTGGTCAATTAGCCCGTGTAATGCCATTAGACATTTTACCGACCTTATTGGTAAGAGACTTAGTGGTTCGAGATACCGATGAAGCGCAGTTACTGGGCGCACTAGAGCTAGATGAAGAAGATTTAGCTTTATGTACCTTTGTTTGCCCAGGTAAATATGATTTTGGTAAAGAATTACGTGCTTGCCTAGATATCATCGAGAGGGAAGGTTAATGAGTCAGCAACAGAACAAACCGGGTAAGCAAGAGCGTTATTACGCTCACGGTCACTCGATGAAAAGCTACTTGCGCTCTTTATGGATCGCACGTGGTCGCAGTACTAAAGGTAAAGTGCATGTTCGTGATGCCATTGATGTTAAGCGTACCATGCACATTGTTGGCATGTGTTTATTGCCAGTATTGTTTTTCGGAATGTATAACCTAGGTTTACAAGCGCAAGTTGCTATAGCTGCTGGCGCAACTCAGCCTGAAAGTTGGCAGTTAGCCATTTTTAGCGCCTTATTCGGTCAGTTAACTGACCAATCAGGTTTAGTCAGCTTATTTGCCTATGGCGCAAGTTATTATGTGCCGATTTATCTCGCCACATTGATTGTGTGTTTATTTTGGGAAGTGATTTTTGCCAAGATGAGAAAGCAAGAGTTGCATGAAGGCTTTTTTATCACCGCATTACTGTTCTCAATCATAGTGCCAGTTTCAACCCCGTTATGGATTATTGCTGTTGGCGTGAGCTTTGGTGTCATAGTCGCCAAAGAGATGTTTGGCGGCATGGGTTATAACTTCTTAAACCCTGCGCTTGCAGGTTACGCCTTTATTTATTTTGCTTATCCAACTGAAGTGGCGGCAATTAGTCAGTTTGTTGCAGTGGATGGTTTTGCGGGTGCGACCACCTTGACTGAAGCTGCTGCCAGTCGCGCAAATCTCTATGCAGATGTGAGTTGGCTTGGCGCATTATCTGACCCTAAATGGATGGATGCCTTTTTAGGCTTCACTCCAGGTTCAATTGGTGAAACCAGTACCTTGGCTATCCTAATTGGTGGCGGCGTATTGTTATTAACTCGAGTTGCTGATTGGCGAGTGGTTGCTGGCGTTTTGTTAGGCATGATTGCTACGGCTATCTTGTTTAACTTATTTGGCCCTGCCAAGAACTCAATTGCTGCAATGCCTTGGACTTGGCACCTTGTTACTGGTGGTTTTGCCTTGGGTATGATGTTCATGGCGACAGATCCTGTTACCGCTTCTTATACTCGAAATGCGAAATATGCCTATGGTGCATTGATTGGGTTTATGACGGTGTTAATTCGAGTGCTGAACGTGAAATTACCTGAGGGCATAATGTTGGCGATTTTATTTGCCAATTTATGGGCTCCGCTATTCGATTATCTGGTGGCTCGCGCCAACATTAAACGGAGACTAAAACGTCATGGCCTTTAAGAAAGATACTGTCGCAGGCACGATGATATTTATCATCAGCCTGAGTTTAGTTTGTTCGTTTATGATCACCGGTACCGTTGAAATTCTTAAAGAACGTAAACTGGTTAAAAAGCGTGATGAGGTACAGCAGTTTGTACTTCGCGCCGCTAATGTTGATATTAGCGCTGGTGACTTCCGAGAATTATTTACTGAGCGTGTGACGCCGAAAATGGTGAACCTAGAATCAGGAGAGTTTGTTGCCCAAGAGAACTTACTGGATCTCGATGAGCGCATGGCGGCCATTAATCCAGAAACCTCATCAAAACCTAAAAAAGATACCGCGAAGATTAAAACTCGTGCTAATGACATCCGTATTTTCGAAGTACGTGATGAGAGTGGTCAGCTTACCAGTGTGGTAATGCCGATTTACGGTAAAGGTTTATGGTCAATGATATATGGTTACTTGGCGGTAAAACCTGATCTAAATACGGTAGAAAATATCATTTTCTATGAGCACGGTGAAACGCCTGGTATTGCTGATTTCGTCACGGATTCTGAATGGACTGACTTATGGAAAGGTAAGCAGTTATTTGATGAAAAAGGCAATATTGCGATTAAAGTTGTTAAAGGCGGCGCCAAAGAGGGCGATGTTCACGGTGTAGATGGAGTGAGTGGCGCAACCAGAACAGGTGTTGGTATTCAACGCGCTGTTGAATTCTGGTTTGGTGTTGAAGGTTATCAACCTTTTCTTAAGCAATTTGCTGTTACGGAGGCTAAATAATGAGTAGTGCAGTTTCTACAAAGCAGATCTTAACCTCGCCTATCTTTGCTAATAATCCAGTCGCGATGCAAGTGCTTGGTGTGTGTTCTGCACTGGCTGTTAGTAACTCAATGCAAACGGCATTAGTGATGACATTGGCGGTGACGTTTGTATTGGTCATGTCGAATTTAATCATTTCGACGATTCGTAACTTCATCCCTAACAGTGTACGAATTATTGCGCAAATGACTGTGATTGCTTCACTGGTGATTATCGTTGATATGGTGTTACAAGACGTGGCTTACGAACTTTCAAAGCAGTTATCTGTGTTTGTGAGTTTGATTATCACCAACTGTATCATCATGGGGCGAGCAGAAGCTTTCGCGATGAAATATCCTCCGCATCTGGCATTAGTTGATGCGTTAGGAAATGCCATGGGTTACGGCGTGATATTGCTTGGTGTGGCATTTGTGCGTGAGCTATTAGGTCGCGGTACTTTGTTTGGCCATGAAATATTTACCACTATTGAAAACGGTGGTTGGTATCTTGCAAACGAAATGTTCACCTTACCGCCAAGTGCGTTCTTCTTGATCGGCGTGATGATTTGGGCGATCAATGTTGTGCAGCGTAAGAGAGGATAATGGCGATGGAACATTATATTAATTTATTTATTCAAGCTGCGTTTATCGACAATATGGCGCTGTCATTCTTCTTAGGTATGTGTACGTTCCTTGCGGTATCTAAAAAGGTATCAACGTCTTTTGGTTTAGGTATTGCCGTTATCGTAGTGATGATGCTCGCTGTGCCTTTGAATCAAATTATCTATGTAAATGTACTCGCGCCTGGCGCGCTAGCTTGGGCTGGATTTCCAGAATTAAATCTAAGCTACTTGCAGCTTATTACCTTTATTGGGGTGATTGCTGCCTTGGTGCAAATTTTGGAAATGTTTCTTGAACGTTATATTCCAACTCTGTACCAGTCCTTAGGTATTTTCTTGCCACTATTAACCGTTAACTGTGCAATTTTTGCAGGGGTTATTTTTATGGCAAACCGTGACTATAACCTAGTTGAGTCGATGGTCTTTGCTGGTGGTAGTGCTGTGGGGTGGGCAATGGCGATTATTCTGTTAGCAGGTCTTCGTGAGCGGATGAAGTTTCATGCTATTCCGCTGGGCTTACAGGGGATCGGTATAACCTTTATAACGACTGGTTTAATGGCGCTGGGTTTCATGTCTTTCGCTGGTATTACCTTATAGTGTGGTGCTTAAAAATGACAATGCAATCGAATATGAATTCTCTGAGTGATGACAAATTGTTGAGAAGGTACATTTAATGGAAATGGCAATTGGCATAGGCATGTTTACCATAGTGGTAAGCTTGCTGGTAATGGTAATTTTATTCGCCAAAAGTAAATTGGTGAATACCGGTGATGTCACCATTGGAATTAATGGTGAAGCGGATAAAAGTGTGCGTACGCCTGCAGGGGATAAACTGCTTGGTGCACTTGCAGGTAACAGTATTTTCATTCCATCAGCCTGTGGTGGTGGTGGAACCTGTGGTCAGTGTCGTGTGACAGTTAAATCTGGTGGCGGCGATATTTTAGCGACTGAGCTTGACCACATTACCAAAAAAGAAGCAAAAGAAGGTTGTCGTTTAGCTTGTCAGGTTGCCGTTAGAACGGATATGGAACTTGAAGTTGACGAAGAAATCTTTGGGGTTAAAAAGTGGCAATGTGAGGTTATTTCAAATAATAACCAAGCGACATTTATTAAAGAGCTGTTGCTTAAAGTGCCTGAAGGTGAAGAGGTTCATTTTAAAGCGGGTGGCTATATCCAAATTGAAGCACCTGCACATGAAGTGAAATACGCTGATTTTGATATTCCTGAACAGTATCGCGATGACTGGGAACGGTTTGAATTATTTAATCTAGTTTCTACGGTTAGTGAAGATGTCTTACGTGCTTACTCAATGGCAAATTACCCTGATGAAAAAGGGACAATTATGCTCAACGTGCGTATTGCAACACCACCAACCAACGATTTACCGCCAGGGCAAATGTCATCGTATATTTTTAACTTGAAATCGGGCGACAAAGTGACGATTTCAGGCCCCTTCGGTGAGTTCTTTGTTAAAGAAACTGAAGCTGAAATGGTATTCATTGGCGGTGGTGCTGGTATGGCGCCAATGCGTTCACATATCTTCGACCAACTTAAAAGCAAGCAAACCAAACGTAAAATGTCATTTTGGTATGGTGCTCGCTCTGCTAGAGAGATTTTTTACCAAGAAGATTTTGACATGCTTGCTGCAGAAAATGACAACTTTGTCTGGCATGTGGCGTTATCAGATCCCTTACCTGAAGATAACTGGCAAGGCTATACAGGTTTTATTCATACTGTATTGCTTGAAAATTATCTTAAAGATCATAAAGCGCCAGAAGATTGTGAGTTTTACATGTGTGGCCCTCCAATCATGAACTCCTCAGTGATCAGCATGCTTGAAAGTTTAGGTGTTGAAGAGGAAAACATCTTACTTGATGATTTTGGTGACTAGCCTGAAATAGACAAGTTTTGATTGAATCAATATTATTAAAGCTGAAACTGAGGTTTCGGCTTTTTTTATGCTTGTTTATTTCGAGTAAACGATTAGGCTATAACATTCATATCGTCACTCTTCCTTCCTATCGCTGCCATTTTCTGGATAATAATTAATGTAGTGTTGTAATGCTACGCCATTGCAAAATTGTTGCGTTAAAGTTTTTAATAAATTGTTGCGTAATTGTTTATTAACGGGCTTGTAAGCCTTTATCTCTCTATACCTATTGCTTGTTACAAGAAGCATCTGATACTGTCAAATGAGTAGCATGAATCATTAATAAGACTTCAGCTGCGCAATATAATAACGACCAATAATTAAATGGGACTCATGTTTTGAATTTAAAAATGCTTGGCTCAATAGCCATTGTGGCTGGAACTGCGATTGGTGGGGGCATGCTAGCTTTACCCCTTGCGACAGCAGCATTAGGTATTATGCCAGCAATTTTGTTGCTGGTGGTGATTTGGGGATTATCAGCTTACACCTCATTACTGATGTTAGAGATTAATTTACGTGCAGGTGTTGGTGACAACGTGCATGGCATTACGGGTAAAACATTAGGTAAAGTAGGCCAACTGATCCAAGGTGCATCCTTTCTAAGTTTATTATTTGCACTGACGATGGTGTATTTAATGGGCGGTTCTTCATTACTTGAATCCCGCTTAGAGCCGTTACTAGGCGTAGACTTAAATAATCAAATTTCAGTATTACTATTTACGCTGTTTTTTGGCGGCATTATCGCCGTGGGCGTCAAGTGGATTGATAAAGTCTCGCGAGTCCTTTTTACCGCTATGGTGGTGTTATTAGTATTAGTGGTAGCTTTCTTATTACCTGAAGTTAATATTGTTGCCTCGTTAACTAACTTCTCAGCTAATGTTGCTGAAGGCGATAAGCTGGATCAATTATGGCTGGCAGCAATTCCAGTGGTGTTTACGTCATTTGGTTTCCACGTGTGTATTGCTACCATCGTTAGATACCTTGATGGTGACGCAGTGTCACTGAGAAAGATCCTATTAATAGGTTCGACTATTCCGCTATTTTGCTACATCTTATGGTTACTTGTTACCCTTGGTACACTGGGCGGCGAAACCGTTCATGGCTTTGCAGGTTCATTGCCTGAGTTAGTCAGTGCGCTGCAAGCTGTGGCTCAGTCAGCTATCGTGAGCCAGTTTATTGATTTATTCGCAAATCTTGCACTGATCACTTCTTTCTTAGGTGTGACCATGAGCTTATTTGACTATGTTGCAGAATTAACCCGTGCAAGAGATGATGCTGCTGGTCGTGCTAAAACCTGGTTGATTACCTTTGTACCACCATTACTTTGTGCACTGTATTACCCTGATGGCTTTTTCCAAGTACTAGGATTTGCAGCAATACCGTTAGTCGTTATGATTATTTTCTTGCCAATTGCGATGGCGCTAAAACAACGTAAAGCGCAAATGGGCGGTTATGAAGTGAGTGGTGGTAACTTTGCTATGGGTGTTGCTGGTATCTTGGGTGCGCTGATTGTTTTAGCTCAGCTAATGGTGGCATTAGGCTAATTTTTCAAAAGTTACTTCAAAAGTTACTTCAAAAGCGACTTTAAAAAGTGGATATTATTGAAAGTAATGCAACAAGAATGTAACGGAGTTTTACAACCACTGTTCTTAACTTCTTTCGATATGATAAAGTCAGGCTATATGCCTGACTTTTTTATGTGTTAAATACGCAAAGTGTTTAACAAGCACAAAGGACAGAAGAGCTTTATATCATCTGTCATTTCAATAATTGTGCTGCAGTTTATAGGCGTAAAAGAATAATAAACCTGAAATCAGGTTAATAAGCTAGATGTGCACTCACTTATAAAATGGAATTATTACAATGAAAACATGGTTATTAAGCGCCGCAATCGTGGCCTCATTTGCTGCACAAGCAGATGAAGGGATGTGGCAGCCTTATCAACTCCCAGCAATGGCTGATGAGTTAAAAGCAAAAGGGCTAGAGATTGATGTTAAATCGATATCTAAATTGACAGAATACCCAATGAACGCAGTGATTAGCTTGGGCGGTTGTACTGCATCATTTGTTTCTCCCAAAGGGTTAGTTGTCACTAACCATCATTGTGCTTATGGCTCAATTCAGTACAACTCAACCCCAGAAAAGAACTTATTAAAAGATGGTTTCTTAGCAAAAACCTATGCAGACGAATTACCTGCAACGCCTGGTTCACGCATCTTTGTAACAGAAGAAGTGACTGATGTAACTGATCAAGTTAAATCTGGCGAAATGAATAAAGTGGGTAACGATTTTTATAAAGGGATTGAGCAAAAAGAGAAAGCCCTTGTAGCTGAGTGTGAAGCTGAAGATGGTTACCGTTGTAAGGTCTATAGTTTCCACGGTGGACTTGAGTATTACTTAGTTAAACAAATGGAAATTCGTGATGTTCGCTTAACCTATAATCCAGCTGCGAGCGTGGGTAAATATGGTGGTGATATTGATAACTGGATGTGGCCGCGCCATACCGGTGATTTCTCATTCTACCGCGCTTATGTGGGTAAAGATGGCAAACCTGCAGATTTCAGTAAAGACAACGTGCCTTATGAGCCAAAAAGCTTTTTAAAAGTATCAGCTAAAGGTGTGAGTGACGGTGATTTTGTGATGGTAGCAGGCTATCCAGGTCGTACAAACCGTTACCGCACAGCTAACGAAGTAGAAAATCAGTTTGAATGGGCTTACCCAGAAGGGAAAGTACTACGTGAACGTTTAATTGAAATCATCAAAGAAACCGCGCCAGAAGGCAGTGACGATCGCATTAAGTATGAAAGTGCTATTGCAGGTTTAGCGAACTACGCTAAAAACTTTACTTCAATGATTGAGTTTTATGGCAAATCGCCAATGCTTGAAGAGCGTAAGGGCTTGGAGAAAAAACTGGCTAATTGGATTAAAGCTGATAAGAAGCGTCAATCGCAGTATGGTGAGACTTTAGCTGAACTTGATAAGTTGATCGCTAAAGAGCAACAAGGTCAAGAGCGTGACGTGCTGATGAGCTATATGGGCTATAGCAGCATGATGAGTACAGCGGGTCGTTTATACCGTCTTGCAAATGAAAAAACCTTGCCAGATATGGATCGCGAACCAGGCTATCAAGAACGTGATATGACTAATTTCACTTCAGGAATGGAGCGTATTGAGCGTCGTTATGCCCCTAGTGTGGATAAAGCCATCCTTGCAGATTTGATTAAACGATATGCAGCATTGCCTAGCGAATACCGTCTAGCAGCTTTTGATAAAGCATTTGCAATCGGTCAGCCATTTGATGAAGCTAAATTCACTAAGCACCTTGATAACATGTACGCTAAAACTACGTTATCTGACAAAGAAACGCGCTTAGCGTGGATGGATAAGTCGGTTGCTGAATTTAAGAAGTCAAAAGATCCATTCATTCAATATGCTGTTAGTACGTATGATGAAAGAATGCAGCGTGAGCTAGATAATAAGCAGCTTGCTGGTGATTTAATGAAAGTACGCCCACAGTATATGGATGCGATTATCGCTTACAACCGTGAACTTGATAAGCCTGTATATGCTGATGCTAACTCAAGTTTACGTGTCACCATTGGTAATGTGAAAGGTTATAGTCCACAAGATGGATTAGTGGCGGTTCCTTTTACTCGTTTAGAAGGCATTGTTGCGAAAGATACTGGTGTCGAGCCTTTTAACTCTCCAGCTAAACAGCTTGAGTTAATTAACCAAAAGCAATACGGCAATTACTATGTTAAATCTCTAGATTCTGTACCGGTTAACTTCTTATCAACTCTTGATACAACCGGTGGTAATTCTGGTTCACCTACCTTAAATGGTCGAGCTGAACTGGTGGGGTTACTATTTGATGGTGTTTACGAGAGTATTATTGGTGATTGGGGTTACGATCCTGAGACAAACCGTTCAATTCAAGTGGACAGCCGTTACATGTTATGGGTTATGAAATACTTAGATAACGCTGATAACTTACTTGAAGAGATGGAAATCGTTAAGTAGAAGGTTCATACATTACAGGCATCTAGAGTTTCAGTAGGTGCCTTAGAACCGAAATTTCTGCGGCCTCTAGGGGCCGCATTTGTTTTTCTGCTAAGTTCAAAAGTTCACAATTCATTATACTCATACGCACCAAATCAATCACGTTATAGCCTAGAGCTTTAGCCATTCTACGGATCTGTCGGTTTAAACCTTGGGTCAACGTAATTTGAAATTGATTCTCACTGACTGCGGTAACTTTACAAGGTTTAGTGGTGACATCACGATAGCTTACCCCTTGGCTCATTTTCTCAATAAACTCATCATTAAAAGGGCGATCTACTGTTACTAGATACACTTTTTCATGGCCAAAATCTGGGTGCATTAATCGGTGGGTTAATTCACCATCATTTGTGAGCAATAACAGCCCGCGTGAATCCTTATCTAATCTACCAGCAGGATAGAGCCTAGGAGCGGGCGGTAGAATATGGATAAGACTAGATGGAAGGTCGGGCAATAAGCGGCAGTCAATGCCTACAGGTTTGTGATACAGCCAATACTGTTTACTTTCAATAGGGGCAATTGGCGCACCATCCAATAAGATATTAGGATTAACAGCAGATTGATTCACTCTATCTAATGGTGATGCCTGTTGGCCGTTAAAACTGACACGACCAGCAGCAATAAGTCGCTGAGCTTGACGTCTTGAGCTGACACCACAATGGGCGAGGTATTGTTCTAAACGCATATTAACTGACAAGGTTAATCGCTCGCAAAGGTGAGGTTTGATAGCTGTTTTTGCTGAAACTTAATCATTTTTTTCATATTTAGCCCCAGCAAGACACACCATAATATATTGGCTTGAGTCAGTACCCACATGACTAAAGACACCCAACAAATATCGCCGACTCTATGAGTGCAAGGATCAAAATCAAGCGTAGACCAGTTGAGTAAATACATTAACGCAATAGAGAAAATTAGCCCAATAATGTTAAAGCCAAATAAAGATGTTGAAAGTGAACTTTTTTTTCTAAAGTAATCAATGAAACAAAAGCTGTGCAGTAGAAAAGTACAAATGAGATAACCAGTTGAAAAGAAACGATGTTGCTCAAGAAAGTTAATTGGAAAAATACCAATCAGTACAATTAATACCCCTAGAATAGCGCCAGTAATGGTAATGATCCTGCTATATACATCGGTAAAAACATAATATCGCGCCAGCATCGAAAGCATCAAACAAGCGCCGCCAATCACTAAGCCCATGTTATATACAATCGCTAAAGGCGAACTCATGTAGTCGCCTAAGGTGTCAGCGCGAATACTTAATGGACTGACTCCTAATCGAGCAACCTCAGCAATAAGTGCAGTACTAATCCCCAAACCACTGATCAACGCCGTCGCTAAAGACATGAAAATAATCATTAAATGTAAATCGTAATGTTTATTGGCTTCAATTGTTTGACTCATGAATGGCTTAATATCTGCTTTCGTTAACTAATTGTTAGTGACAGATTATCACTAATCGACATATTTTATTAAGAGGGAGATGCAAAAAACCTGATATAAATTGCCAGTTGGCATTTCTATATCAGGTTTTAAAAGCGTTAAACTTATCGTCTAACCGCGCTGATTAGTTGCGCTTGCGTAAAATCACAATGGCTACAGCGACTACCGCTAAAATCATGCAGTACCAAGCGTAAGAGATGGCTGCTAATGGGCTAATAGCAAATGTAGATGCTATCAATAATGCTTGGGCGCCATGAGGGATAAGACCCTGAACAATACAAGCGAAGATATCTAATACACTTGCAGCACGTTTAGGTTCAACACCATGTTTTTGAGCTAAATCTTTAGCAATATCACCAGCAACGACAATCGATACAGTGTTGTTTGCCACACAGGTATTGGTGGCTGCAACAATACTGGCCATACCTAATTCAGCTGCTCGGCTTGACTGACCGCCTTTAGTTTTTGAGAAACGTTTGATTAGTAATTCAATTTTTTCACTGACAAACTTCAGTCCACCTTGCTGCTGCATTAGTGCAGCTAAACCGCCAACAAGCATTGAAAGGATGAAGATTTCTTGCATGTTAGTGAAACCAGCATAAATATCTTGTCCAAACTGGATTACACCGTAATCAGCTACAAACAGCCCTGTTGCTCCAGCAAGTAAAATACCCACGGTTAGCACAACGAACACATTCACACCCGCAACTGCTAGAAATAAGATGGTTAAGTAAGGGATAACATTGATGATATCAATTTCTTGCGCGGCGACCTCAGCTTGTCCTTGGCCTGCAAAAGCAAATAGCACAAGCGTGATTAATGATGCTGGTAAGGCAAAGATTAAGTTCTCGCGGAACTTATCTTTCATCTCACAGCCCTGTGTTCGGGTTGCAGCAATGGTGGTATCAGAAATAATCGACAAGTTATCACCAAACAACGCACCTGACATAACAGCACCTGCCATTAGGGCGTAATCAATTTGCGCTTGGTCAGCAACACCTAAAGCAATTGGCGCAACAGCAGCAATGGTGCCCATTGAGGTGCCCATAGCGGTTGCAATGAAGGCGGCAATAACAAAGAAGCCAGGAAGCAACATGCTTGAAGGGATCATTGAAAGACCTAGTGCAACGGTTGCATCAACACCACCAGTGGCTTTAGCAACAGATGCAAAAGCACCTGCGAGTAAGTAAATTAAACACATCGCGATGATGTTGCTGTGACCGATACCCGCAATAAAGGTATCAATAGACTGATTTAGTTTTTGCTTCGATAGCAATAGCGCCAAAATAATCGCAGGTAAAATAGCGATGACACTTGGTAATTGATAAAAAGCGAAATCTACCCCTTGGCTTTGAAAGTAAACGCCAGCACCGATAAATAGGGCTAAAAAGGCGAATAGAGGCAATAAAGCGATAAAGGAGGCTGGGCTCGTCGTAGTTGTATTTTTTGTCGTCAAGGTCGTCTCTCTTTTTTTATTTCAGTGATACTGGTTATGCGTCTATGGATGCAATTGAGTACTTTAGCAAACTCTTCATTAATAGTCGTATTATGATGACTTCTTAAGTTCTGGCAAGCATAGGAGATCTACAAATTAGTGTCAATCTAGACGTCTAGACTTCTTTGCTTCTGAGCTAACTTTTACAAAATACACTAGGTTTCGTTTTGTAAAATTAACATTTGCGTATAAAAAATGTTGTGTGAGCGGGATTAATAAGCAAGTTGTGAGGCAAAGCTAGTGGCTCGCAAACACGTTGGTTTAATTTAGCTTCAGATTACAGTTGTTTTTGATGCGCGTGTAAGGGGCAATTGAATACTGACAAGGTTAATAAAGGGCATTAGAAAACAGGTTTGATCTTGTATTGGAATCAACAAAAAAGCCAATGCAGAGCATTGGCTTTATAGCGTGCACTTAAATAGCTGAAGTTACATCCAGCGACTTTTCTGTTTACGCTGTGGTCTTGGTAAATAAACCAAAATAATGCCAATTAATGCGCCTAAACCTGCAATCAATGCGCCTTGTTGCCACATTTTAGATTGAGCATTATCTTTAATCGATTGCAGCTGCTGGTTAGCTGTATCACGTTCATTAGTGACTTTTGTTAACTCTGATTGCAACGAAGCAATTTGGTTGTTCGAAGACGTTAGCTGTTGTGCAACAGATTCTGAACTTTGATCTAATTGCGCTAAGGTTGATTTTGTTTGCGCTAATTCAGCTTCAATAATCGGTAAGCGAGTTCGCAAGCTTGAACCTGTTTCAATCAAGTCTGACTTTACCCAGCCTTCACGATCTTTATGATCACGAACTTTACTGTAATCGTTTTGCGTCTCGTTTAATAAGGTAATTGTCTGGCCAGCTTCAATACTGCCTAATATACGATACTGAGTACCTGGACCACCGTGGATGTAAATAAACACATCGTCAGTAATGTAATGCGTCTGAGCCATTAAACCTTTTGAGAGCAGTAGCAGGGCTACTAATGTAAGCATTCTGAACACGTTATTTTTCCATACCATTAGAACTATCCGTCATGCTATTTATTTAGCGACTTGATTGCAAGGAAGAACGTCAAAGACTTATTTAAATAAGCGGTATTACTGATGTAAATGTGCATTATTAGTCAAAAACGCTGCAATCATTGCTTTTATTGCACGGTTTATTAGGCATTTTAACACTCAAAAAAGAGCCACAAAAAAGCCGGACATTTTCATGACCGGCCTTTTAAGCAATATAGCAATCGCTATCTTAGCTAAATACACCCTTAATGGTGAAGAAGAACAAGATAGATAATGCGGCACCTGCAGGGAGAGTAACTACCCAAGAGATGACGATATTACGGACTACACCGATATTAATTGCAGCAATACCACGTGCCATTCCCACACCCAATACAGCACCAACAAGTGTCTGTGTTGTAGAGATAGGAAGACCAGTACCAGATGCAATGACAACCGTTGAAGCAGCTGCTAATTCTGCAGCAAAACCACGACTTGGCGTTAGGTGAGTAATGTTTTTACCAATGGTTTGCATAACGCGCTTACCAAAGATAGCTAGACCCATTACGATACCAACAGCACCTAAAGGTAGAATCCACCAAGCTAATGCTGCTTTAGACTCAATTTCACCGCCACTGTTAACAACAGAAACAACTGCCGCTAATGGGCCAATTGCGTTAGCAACATCGTTTGAACCATGGGCAAATGCCATACAACAAGCGGTAACAACCATTAAGATAGCGAATACTTTCTCTACGTTTGCATACTCAGCTTGACGGTTAACATTGGTTGGCATGTTTAAGCGACCAATAGCCACTCTACCGAAGATCCCTACACCGATAGCAACAGCAAGTGCTAAACCGTATGCTTCAACGGTAGAGAAGTGTAAACCAACGTGCTTAAGTCCTTTTGTTATAGTCACAAGCGACATAATAAAGCCCGCAAGTCCCATGTAAAAAGGCACGAAACGTTTTGCGTTCGCGAGTGGGTCATCGGTGTTGAAAATTAACTTTTGAACACTTTGGAACAGCATGAAAGCAATGAAACCGGATATCGCAGGTGTTACCACCCATGAGCCGATAATGCCAACAACTTTACCCCATTCAACCGCTTCAGTACCAACACCTACAGCAGCAAAACCAACAATGGCGCCAATGATAGAGTGAGTCGTTGATACAGGCCAGCCTAATGCCGACGCCGCGATTAACCATAAACCTGCCGCTAATAAAGAGCCGATCATGCCGTATACCAGTAATTCAGGCGATTCAACGAAGAAACTTGCGTCAATAATACCTTTACGAATAGTACTGGTCACTTCACCACCTGCTAAATAAGCACCGGCAAATTCGAAGATCATTGCAATAATAATTGCTTGTTTGATTGTGATGGCGTTGGAACCTACTGAGGTACCCATAGCATTGGCAACGTCATTTGCGCCAATACCCCATGCCATCAAAAATCCAAATACAGCCGCAATACCAATTAGCATTGGGCCATTGGTGACTAATACATCAACCATGTTGTTTCCTTGATAACCTTGTTAGTTATGAACTGCGAGCTAACATTAGCTCTAGGCGAGAGCCTACACGCTCAGCTAAATCAGCCAAGCCTCCAACCCATTCGATGATTTTGTACATGAACATTACATCGACAGGATTCAAATCTGCTTCCAAGCTTAGTAGTAAACGACGTACTTGGATCTGCAAATCATCAGAATCAGCTTCAATCAGATCTAACTCATTGATCATCTTAGCGACTAATTCGACTTCACGACCACGGAAACCTGTTTCTAGAAGGTCATCGAGTTCGTTAATTGCTTGCTTAGCAAGAGAGACAGCATCTAAACAACGTTTGAGGTAAGCGTTAAACGGTGCTTGAACTGGTTGAGGGAACACTAATTGGCGACCAATAATTCGGCCTGAGATGTCTTTAGCTTTGTTGGCGATTTTGTCTTGTTGAGTTAATAACTCAAGCAAGTCAGTACGCTCAACAGGCATGAACAACCCACTAGGAAGGGTAAGACGAATTTCACGCTTCAGCGCGTCAGCGTCATTTTCTAATAAACTAATTTGCTTACGTACATTTACAGCTTCATCCCAATCACCCGAAGTCGTTGCTTCAAAGAAGGGTACGAGTAAAGATGCACATTCGTGAACTTTATCTATATGCTGTTCTAATGGTTTAAGGGGTGATTTTGCAAACACACCTAAAATAGAGTTTACTGGCATTGCGGTTAACCTATTTAATGATTCCAAAGTTGGAAAAACGGGCGCATGTTACCTCAAGCGTCCGCATATTGAAACTGTGTTTTTAATTTAATCTACAGTTATTAGCGCTCAGTATATAGAACTGAGTTGCGCAATCCTAAGGGATTTTTATTACAGAAATGTGACATTATGAACTTAACATGACGCATTTATGAAGATTTAATGACAAGGTGAGTAGAAAGTCAATGGACGCTGAGATAGAACTGAAGCTGTTTATGCAGTCGCAATACCATGATTTACTAGTTAAATTACTCAATGGAATGAGCGAATCCACACCACAAAATACCCGTGAATTATCCAATAAATATTTCGATACAGCAGCATTACAACTTCGTCGTTGGAAGATGGGATTGCGGGTAAGAAGTAGTGAAAACTTTACAGAGCAAACCATTAAAACTGCAGGCTCAGTTATTGGTGGTATTCATACACGACCTGAATACAATGTCCCTATTGAACAAAAAATACCCTCTCTTAATTTGTTTCCTAAAGACATCTGGCCAAATGAAGCGGATATCGACGGATTACAACAAGACCTACATTGTGTTTTTGAGACCAATTTTACCCGCCAAGCTTGGCATATTTATATCGAAGGTAGCTTAGTTGAAGTGGCATTTGATGTCGGTGAGGTGCTTGCTAATGGTGAATCAGAGCCTATTTGTGAAATTGAGTTTGAATTATTAGCAGGTGAAGCATCAGCTTTATTACACCTTGCCATTGAAGTGGCGCGCACCATTCCGGTTCGACTAGGTAAAGCCAGCAAGGCGCAGCGTGGTTATCAATTATCTGGGCACCAACATTCAGCTCCGCTAGAGAAGATAGATTACATTTGTCTGCCAACAGACAAGAGCTTGCCAAGAACCTTAGAAGTATTACTGGAAACAGGTATCGAGCGTTGGCAAATCATTGAGTCCTTATTGATTGAAACCCGAGATATTCCTCATCAAGCTAAACTTTGGATGCAGCTCAGGGCATGTGTCAGATTATTAAGGCTGACCTTGAGTCAATTTGGGTTACTTAACAAGCAAGTTTTGCAATATTTTGAATTAATAGAACAGCAAATGCAGTTCATTGAGCCATTGCAAAGTTTAAGTCTTATTTTAGATGAACAAAAAAAGTTACTTGGTAAACGGGCAGATAAAGCCGTGATCACCGAACTCGTGATGACAAAAGTCACTGAGTTGGTTTCAAGCCATAAACTGGCTCACCTTTGGCAAGTGCCAGAGTATGGACAACTGCAATTATCATTAGTCGATTTATTATTAAAAACCACTAACGGTAGCCATCAGATGGTGGATTACCCTGAACTTGGCTTATTTGCTAATCATTTACAGCAGGACTCTTGGCAAAAAATTGTTAATTTAATGCCGGTAACAGCTGCAATGGACAGTTTGGATTATCAAAAGGTTGCCCAGAGATTAGACGAAAGTATTTTGGTTGGCTTTGCTTATGGTGAGTTATATCAAGCTGAAGATAGAGAAGCCTTTCGCGCCCCTTGGCAAGACCTGGCGTTAGGGATCCAAACATTAGGCAGTTATCAATTATTATCTGAAATCACCCAAGACAGTGATATTGAAATCGCGAGTTGGTTGGAAGATAAAGCACAAAGTTTACTTTTTGCGATGGAGCACTCTCGTAAAAGTGCGCTTAAAAATCAACCTTACTGGTAATCATGTTAACCAAGTGAGTTGTTTAATGAATAAAGAAAAGACCTATCAAACGATAGGTCTTTTTGTTTGAACGCTATACAGTTTTATTGCTAATTTTGAAGATCATTTTCTGCTGATTTCTTGACGCAAGCGGGTGATTTCTTCCAGCATCTGCTGTTGGTTCTTTTCCATTTGAGCTTGATTCTGCTCCATTCTGGAAATCGCTTTTTCAAGCTCAAATTTAATCTCATTTTTATTGGTTTCATTGCGTTCATTTTCATCTGGCGCAACAAATACTGACGCCATATAGCCTGAGATAACACCAAAAAAGCTCACACCACTCATAATAACAATCGCCCCAACAACGTGGCCGACACTGCTCACAGGGTAGTAGTCACCGTACCCTACAGTTGAAATGGTCACGAGTGTCCACCAAATAGCTTGTTCAGCGGTTTCAATATTGGCACCTTCAACACCCGCCTCAACTAATAAAATCACGATAGAAGCGGTGGTTAAGATAAACACCATTGCTAGTAATAGGCTGGCTAATGTGGTTTGTTTACGTTGTTTTAGTAACGGTACGATGAGTGCGCGGCTAACTCTAATAAGCCTAATGACTCGAAGAATTTGGAATACACGGGCGATACGCAGGGCTTCAATGGCAGGAATACTGGCAACAAAGTCGATCCAATGATGGCGTAGATAGAATTTTTTATTGCTGGCTTTGATTAGGCCATAGAAGAATCGCGACATGAATATCATACAAATACTGAGATCGATAAACAGTAATAGCTGTCTTGTCTCAGGGTCGACATGACTGAATGTCAGCACTAATACCACGACGACAGAAAACAGTGATAACACCATCATGGCTAAATCAAATGGACTAGGACCATTTAAGGCTTTCAGTGACCAGCGTTTTTTTTCACTCATGTTAAAAATCCGTTTATACAATAAATCTTTGCAATGATGCTAACAATGTAACTGTGGCGAGACAATCTCAAGGCATAAAAAAACACGCTCAAAGGCGTGTTTTATGTTCGATAAATATCATTACGGTATTAACCGTAATCAGTGGCTAACAAATTACACATCAACAAATTGGACTAAATCATCAAGCACGCGCTTTTTAATTTCAAGCTGTGCATCTGATGCTAATCCATACCGTTGGGCCAGAATGACATAATCATCTTGGCTTAATGACACGGTCAATCTTGGTCGTTTAGGACGTTTTGTCACTTCTAAACCTAAGATGGAGCGAATTTGATCTGAAGGGCTAACACCTGCATCAAGCGCAGCTTTACGAATTAAGTATTGAAACTTTTCATCGAGGTCAAAAGCCACTTGAGTTGCTTTTGCTGCTTGCTGATTTTTAATCCATGTATCTGGTAATGATTTACCTTTACTCATGTCAGGTGTTACTCCTTAAATTGCGAAGATTAACTTGCTGGCCAAAACTCGCGAATGTCAGTCACTGGACGATACAAGGTTAACATTACATCTGTATCGCCGCCTTCGTACACTTCAATATCGACGGCTTGAGAATCTTCATTATTAACCAATGAATAGCTTTCAAATGCATTACCACGGTGCTGACTGCTATCATCTTGAGGTGGTTTTTGACCTCGGTAATCTTCACGATGGAAGTAACCAAAACAGCCAAACTCAACTTGATGATATGCGCTAGCAAGCCAACGTCCGTATTCGCTATCTAATTCATTGGACAATGAAAGGGTTTTCAGCTCAGCGTTACCTGGTTCTTCAAAAATTTGACCAAATTGGTCTAAATCAAATAGCTGTTCTACAACGGCTCGATTAACTTTGATTGAAAAACTTAAATACGCTTCATCTTCTTGATGATACGAGAGGTAAATGGCTGTGCCACTATGACCTCTAAGTAACCACTCACATTGCTGTGAACGTTCATACTCATAGGTATGTACTTCTTCAACTTTAAGTTGCTGCCCACGTAACTGTTCAGGTAAAGCAAAACTATCATCAAGGGAGATCATATCTCCCTTTAGTAGTTTGTTTACATGATCAAGCTGACGTTTTGGGGCTTCTTTCTTGCCGAAAAGGCCACTTAGAAATCCCATAGCTTAATTAACCTTTTTTCGCTTTTAGGCGCTCTAATACAGCATTAGCATTAGATTTTTGCTCGCCAATACCTGCTTCAGCTAGTTTAGCGTGCAGCGACTTGTCACTGTTTTCTTCAGCTAAGGCTTCAGAAGCTTGTAGGCGGTCATCAAACGACTGCTGACGCGCTTTGATACGCTCTAAAGAATCTTTAGCATTCATTAGCTTCGAGTTACTTGAAGCAAATGAGTCAGTGATAGTCGCTGTAGCTTTTTGAACACTTTCAGTGGTCTTAACCATGCTTAACTGACGTTGGTAATCAGTTAACTGACGTTCAGTTTTCTTCACTAAGTCTTTTAAACGTACTGCGTGAGCAGAGAAGCTTGTATTAGCTGACTCTTGGTCTGCAAGTTCTTGGTCAAGTTGAGCAATTTTCTCTGCGACTTCGATAGCTAAAGCTTCGTTATCTTTTTCAAGCGCTTGAGTGGCATAACCTTCATGCTCAGTAATGCTACGCTTAAGGCGGTCAACTTCACGGCTGGCTTGCATTTCTTTGGCCATCACATCAGTTAATTCACGCTTCGCTTTGGTTAGATGCTTTTCTGCATCACGAATTTCTTGTTCAAAAATACGGGTAGAATTTGCGTCGACAATATTTTGACCGACTTCATTAGCACCACCGCGAAATGCCGTTAAAATTTTATTTAAAATGCCCATGATATGGCTCCTTACTTCAAAAATTCGACAAGTTCGTCGATGACTTCTAAACAGTTATCAGACAATACTGATAATTCTTGTTCAATCTCTTCCATGCTTGAGGTGACGGATAGTGCACCGTAAACCACATACTTATCATCAATTTTTGCAAACGATGAAAGTGGCATTGGAATATTAAGTTCCAGCATGGTTTCAAACATTTGAGTGCGAGTGTCTTCTTTGACTTCGCTCTCATCCCATAAGTAACTGATGCACAAAATTTGGTTGTCAGTTACCGATACGAATACGGGTAATTCTTCACGACCAGCAACGTTGACTTGTAATACTTCGACATCACCGTCAATTGGGAAACAATCAAACTTCAAACCGGTATGACTCTCGTCGCCGAGTTCTGTTAGGTGATTAGCAATCTTATGGATATTCATATTTGTCCTTGTTGACATATTATGTCTTAGGTTTCAAAGATAGCACTTAGACATATTATGTCAAGGCTATTTTTGGTAGATTAAAAAAGATTCATCCCTTGATTCTCAGACCATGACGCTAAGTGGTAATGATAAAGCTGTAATGATCCAATTGTATTAATCTTAATATTGTCTTTGTCATCATAAAAGTTACCGGGGAATTCAAAAGAAGCGTGGATTAAACCCGGCGTTAACCAATCTTCTTCGATGGGTAACTGTTCGTTATGAGCTAGGCGTGTTCTTGCATCGAGCCCTGAACGCGTTGCTATGGTCCAGCCCCACTCACCAAAACTAGGCACATTATGGTGATATTGCTCAACCGTAAAACCGGCTGATTCGATAGTGTTACCTACCGAGATAAACGCTTGTTGGGCATGATAAGGCGAGGTCGACTGTACCGTCATTGCACCATCAGCACTTAATAATTCTGCCAGTTTGCGGTAAAACAAATCAGAATATAATTTATTTAAATCGGGATGGCTTGGATCAGGCAAATCGATAATGATTGAATCAAACCTTTGATTATCACTAATCAGTTTATCTACGCCATTAAAGGCATCATCGTAGATAAGTGTCACTCGAGGATCGTTTAGCGCATCACCATTTAATGCCAACATGGCATTGCTTACATGCTCTGGCATGTTGTCTTGTGGCTGCTTAAATAAATCTACTAACTTTTCATCAAGATCCATTAACGTGACTGATTTCGGCTGCCACTTTAATACCTGTTTGAGCCCTAGACCGTCACCGCCACCAATAATCAGTACATTGTCCTGTCTCGCACTTGCTGCCAGAGTAGGGTGGACTAAAAAGCTATGATAGATGTGCTCGTCGATACTTGAGAACTGTAATCTGCCGTTAATGTAGAGTGAGTAAACAGGCGCTTGACCATTACCCCGCAATCTTTCAGTAAAAGTTAATTGCTGAAAACGTGTGGCTTCTGCATACACAACTTTGTCTTTATACAGCAGGTTATTGAAGTTTTGTTCCCAACTTGGGCCATGCATTGCCAATAATACCAATACGCCACTGGCGATAAAGTGCCCTGTTAAGATCAACTTTGCCCAGCGGATCTGATCCCAAAAACGCCAGATAAACACAAAACCAGCTAATAAATTCACACTGGCAGTCAGTGCTGCTGCAAGTTGAATGTCCAGCGATAGCATGAACATAACCCAAATGGCTGCCCCGACACCTGCACCGACATAGTCAGCGCCGTATATGGTGCCCGCATTGTGCAGCAGATGTTCTTCTGAAAGCGATTGACGTACACGGGCAATCAGTGGGATTTCCATTCCGATCATCAAGCCCAGAATAACCCCCCAAACATAAGGTAAGTATTCACTTAAGTTTTGTAAGGTGCCAATAAAGCCGCCGTCAGGAATATGATCAGGTGGTAGGCCCAGTGTATTGGCAATTATTAATGGCAGTTGTTGACCAAAGCCAATAACTGCAGCGGTGATTAAAATGGCCAATGAACCACAAAATGCCACTGTCAGTTCAAGTAAGGCAAAACCAGTAAAGGCGCAGCGAATTTTGCGAGCTGCAAAAGCACCAATACCCATCGACACAATCATAATACCAATCATGGTATAAATAGCGGCTTCAAGCGCGCCTAAAATACGGCCCGCATAGTGAGATAAGAGGTATTCGTAAATAAGACCGCAGCCAGCAAGGAGTGCCATAATGCCCAATAAAAGAGCATCATCGAACCAAGCTAAGCTGCGTTTAGAAGGACTGCTCTGCTTGTTGCTGCCCTCCTGGCCATTTTCAAGCAAAGTGTTATTCATCAAATTACGCCATTAATGCCGCAAGAATAAGGGCGATACTGACACTAATAGCAAGTTCTACGGCTGCAACACCGACGTTATGCTGTTTCTCTACTTCGTCAGTTAAGTTAATTTGCGCCAGTACTAGCTTTTTAACGACGGCCAATAATACTGATAGTGCAATTAACATGATTATAGAGAAGGTTAACCAACCAACAATATTCATAAAGTAAGCAGAAGGGTCATAAATGATGAAATGGCTTGCCGCATTAAAGGTAAATGCCATCGCAATCATATAACCACTGTGACGCACTGCAATAGCAACTTGGCCTTGTTCTAAGGCTTTTTGCATTGAATCACCTTGATTACGTTTCGCATATTGATGCTCACGGAATCGGGTTAAGATCACTAGCATTAGCTGTGAAATCAAAAACGCAGTGAAAATAGCAATAAAGGTATCAAGGGTGATGTCTTCAGCCCACATTAATACTGAGCGGATGATAATCGCAGTAGCAATTGCGGCAGCGGCATCAACAATAGCAATCGACATATTGCCATTAACGATTTGACTGTTTTTGTCCACTTCATTTAGCGCAACTTTATCATGTAAGAAACGGCCAAATTTAATCAATACTAAACCGAATACACCATAGAAAGTCATGCCTATAGCTTCCATTGCGTAAGAGTTTGCAGCTTCACCAGTGATAGCACCAGTTAATACAATACCCAAGGCTAAAACCGCGCCTGCTGTGCTAACACCAAAAGCGAAGTTATCGCGTTCGGCTAATTCTGCACGGCTATTGACTCGCACACTCCAGCCTTGTAGATAACGCATTAGCGCTAACAAAACTACCGCAATGGTAATGTCGATTGCTAAAATAATAGCCAGGTCTAGGGTGAGCCCGAAGTCAGTTAAAAATGTCATGATTATTCCTTATTTGCCTCGGCGTACACCGCGAGTTGTGCGGCTTGATGAATTACGGAAACTGCTGTCTTTAGAGTAGGTCGAACGGAACTTACTTGAACTTGCACTTCTGGTGCCCGTTGTACTGGCTTTTGGCGCTGAAGTACTTTGTCTTGATAAACTTGTAGAGCCTGTGCGAGATTTTGCGTACGGGCTATTAAACTGTTTACCTTGAGAGTTAAACGTTTTCTTGGTGTTCTCGTAGGTGCGATTTTGCGCACTAGCCTGCTTTGGCGATGTATAACGGTAACGGCCTACATCGTTGTAGTAGCTGTAACCACGGTTATTTGACCAACGGTCGTAACGTACTGGGTTCATCACATTTGAGAACATCGAGTACATGCCGTACCAGGCCCAAAATGACATGCCACTGGAGTTACTTTGCCAGCTACCATAAGACGGGTTACCGACAAGTTGACTACCTGCGCCAAAATCTTCACTGCCATTGGCCAGTGCTGCAGCTTCTCGGCTGATAGAATTAACTCGTGCAAGCTGCCCGCCAGATAAATCGGCTACAACATTGACTGGATCTGACAGCATATCGTTATACAGACTTGAATCAGCTGCTTGGTAAATATTCTGCGCTTCTTCTAACTGTTGATCTAAATCGATGAAGTTGGCTGAATCAGATAATTCACTGGTACGTCTTTGTAGGGACTGGAACATTGGCCCTGATGTTCCCGCATCTTTTGCGAGCTCATCTAATAAAGGGACTAAATCAGGTTTACTTTGCTTAAGTAAGTTAGCGTACTGATTGAGCAAGGTCGCATTACGCAATTCACCCGCATTGAGCATCGAGTTTAATTGCCCCAAACGTTGTTGAGACAATTGCTGATACTGAGCAATTTTTTCAGGTCTGTCGTCACCACAGCCTGTTAATGTTAAGCACAATATTATCGTTGAAAATACTGCGAGGACACGGGGAAGCATGCCAGCCATGTTTTCTCCAAATGGTAAGAAATTCATCTATAAATATAATAACAAACCGCATAAATATGTGCTCAATTACGACCAAATATTTATACGGTTAGGTATAACTAGTATACAGGTTATAGTAATCTTAATGGCATATTCAATTAAGACTTACATTAAACTTTTGTTATGAATGGTATAGCACATTTCGACATAATATGTCGATTGGAAAGTGTAACGCCGTATGTAAATTGCTGAAGGGATCGAATAATAATGCAAAACCAAAGTAACAATGCCTTATCTGCCGAATTATCTAACATTGCAGAACGTTACTGGTTAAGACTGTCTGATGAATGGCCTGAGGTTGCAGACAAACTTAATCAAACCCAGCAGCAAGAGTTAAGGACTGTTTTTGGGTTAAGTGATTATATTGCCGAGCAACTTTGTCGTAACCCTCACTGGATTGAAAGTTTATTCAATGGCTTAATTGAAGACGTCGACAGACAGACTTTTTCTGCAGAACTTGACGCTAAACTTGAAGTACTAACTTCAGAGGAGGCCGTCAAATCAGCACTGCGTCAATATCGAAACCTGCAGATGGTGCGCTTAGCGTGGCGCGATTTCAAAAATTATTCCGATGTTGAATCCTCGTTATTAGATTTATCTGCACTTGCTGAAGCTTTAGTGATTGCCGCACGGGATTGGCTTTATAAAGAAATGTGCCAGCAATTAGGCACGCCTAGCGATGAAGAAGGTAACCCACAACCTTTGCTTATTCTCGGGATGGGTAAGCTCGGTGGCCGTGAACTGAATTTTTCCTCTGATATCGATTTAATCTTTACCTTCCCAGAGCACGGCGAAACCATTGGCGGCCGACGCGCTCAAGCCAATCAACAATTTTTTATCAGAATGGGGCAGCGATTAGTTAACTTATTGGATCAAGTTACGGTTGATGGTTTTGTGTTTCGTGTTGATATGCGTTTGCGTCCTTATGGTGAAAGTGGGCCATTGGTTGTGAGCTTCAGTGGTCTTGAAGATTACTATCAAGAGCAAGGACGAGACTGGGAACGTTACGCCATGGTGAAAGCGCGAGTGCTTGGCCCTTGGACACAATACAGTGACGATTTACATGATCTGTTAAGACCTTTTGTTTACCGAAGATACATCGATTTCTCAGCAATCGATTCATTAAGAAAAATGAAACAGTTAATTGCCCAAGAAGTTCGCCGACGTCAATTGACCGATAACATTAAACTGGGCGCAGGCGGTATTCGAGAAGTTGAATTCGTAGTGCAAAGTTTTCAGCTTATTCGTGGTGGTAGGGAGCCGTCATTGCGCCAACAAAGTTTATTCGGTGCGATTGATACTTTATATAACTTAGGCCAACTTGAGTATCTTGCGGTAGACGAGTTGAAGCACAATTATATTCTGCTGCGGCGCGTCGAGAATTTACTTCAAGCCATTGATGACAAACAGACGCAAACCCTACCTGACAATAGTGTGGATTGGCAGCGGTTGTGTATTGCGATGAAATGCGAGGATGAAACTGAATTAAGAGCCAAAGTGACCGATGCTATGGCGCGGATCCACGGCCATTTTAAAGAGACTGTTGGCGGTGAAGATGAACATGATCAAACTGAGCATTGGACCAGTCAATTATGGGTGATTGAAGATCCTGACAATGCAGCAGCGTTATTGGATGAGCATTTAGTGGATGATGCGAACTTTTGGCCTACATTAATTGAGTGGCGCTCCACCACCACAAAACGCTCTATTGGTCCTAGAGGACGCGAAACCCTTGAAAAACTCATGCCTAGGTTGTTGTCTGAATTGCTCGAACAACCTATTCCAAGTGTTGCATTAAAAGCAGTGTCTGGTGTGTTAGAGCAGATTTTAACTCGCACCACTTATCTTGAACTATTGTGTGAAAATCCTGGTGCTCGACAGCAGTTGATTAGCTTATGTTGCGCTAGCCCTTGGATTGCAGAAGAGTTAGCCAACTTTCCAATGTTGTTAGATGAGCTAATCGACCCATCGCAACTTTACGACACCACCTCAGTTGACGATTACCCAAGTGAATTAAGACAGTATCTACTGCGTGTGCCAGAAGATGACATGGAAATGCAGATGGAAGCATTACGACAATTTAAGTTGTCTCAGCAGCTAAAAATAGCAGCTGCTGATGTGACAGGGGTTTTACCTGTGATGGAGGTGAGCGATCACCTTACCTTTTTGGCTGAAGCGATTATCGAACAAGTTGTGCTGCAAGCATGGCATCAAGTGTCGGCTCGACATGGAGTACCAGAAGGCACTAGCCCTGATAAAATGGGCTTTGCCATTATTGGTTATGGCAAGTTAGGCGGAATCGAACTCGGTTATGGTTCAGATTTAGATTTAGTATTCTTGCGTAATAGTCTCAACACCGGGGAAACCGATGGCAAGAGACCCATCGGTATTGGCCATTTCTATTTAAAGTTGGCACAACGCATTGTGCATTTGTTTGCCACGCGCACAACATCTGGCGAGTTGTATGAAGTCGATATGCGCCTAAGACCTTCAGGTGCATCCGGTTTATTAGTTACCGAAGTCGAGCAGTTTAAAGAATACTTGCAAACAGAAGCGTGGAATTGGGAGCATCAGGCGTTAGTTCGTTCTCGTTTTGTTTATGGTGATAATCAACTTGCTGCTCGCTTTAGTGAGATCAGAACTGAAGTATTGTCGCAGCCTCGAGAACTCACTGAACTGGCAAAGCTCGTCAGAGACATGCGTATTAAGATGCGTGACCATTTGCTAAAAGTCAGTAGTGATAAGTTTGATTTAAAACAAAGCGTGGGCGGCATTGCTGATATTGAGTTCATGGCGCAATATTTGGTGCTTGCTAACGCTAATGAGCATAAAGAGTTAGCCATTTGGTCTGATAATGTACGCATTTTTCAAGTGCTAGCTGAGCTTGAAATTTTACCTATGATGACCGCACAACATCTGACGCAAACTTATTGTTGGTTACGAGATGAAAATCATCGACTGACTTTACAACAACAAAAGGGCCAAATAGATGCTGATGTTGCAGATAAAAACGTCTCTCAGGTTATTGACATTTATCAGCATATTTTAGGTTCTGAACTTAACCCGTAGCAGTTTTGGTTATCAGTTGTGGTTATCAGTGATGGCTTTTAGTTAATTTTGCCATGGCTAATTAAAACTTTAATTAGCCATGATGCTTAGGAAAAATATAAGTATCACAAAAGTAAAAAGCGGGTGAAGCTGCTTAGTTAATTACAACATATGGAAGCTCGCTTCACTTTTGACTGATTAATTAGAATAATGGTTCAGATATTTAGCAGAGTGAACTTAAAGCTACTACGCTGAATGTTATCTAGTAACTGATTGAATTGAAATTTAAATACGTTACTGCTAATAATAAAAACAACACCTTACTCTTCGACACTCTGGGCTGGAAACATGTTAACTGCACCGATACGCGACAATGAAGAAGCGCGCTTACAAACCCTGCGGAATCTAAATGTATTAGATACAGCAGCAGAAGAGCGCTTTGATCGTATTACTCGATTAGCTAAACGGTTATTTTCAGTCTCTATATGTTTAGTGAGCTTAGTTGATGAAAATCGTCAATGGTTTAAATCGTGTCAAGGCCTTGTTGCTACTGAAACCCCACGTGATATTTCATTTTGTGGTCATGCTATACATCATGATGGGCCATTTGTGATTAATGATGCCTCAGCTGATCCCCGATTTAGTGATAACCCTCTTGTTACACAAGCGCCGCATATTCGCTTTTATACTGGCCACCCCTTAACCATGCCTAACGGTATGCGAGTGGGCACTTTATGTATCATTGATGATAAACCTCGAGAGTTTGGCGAAGAAGATCAAGTCGCACTTAAAGATTTAGCTGAAATGGTTGTGTCAGAGTTAGTGTCTATTCAGCAAACAACCTTAGATGAATTGACCGGGATTTCTAATCGCCGTGGTTTTGAAGTCTTGGCAAACCAGGCTATGGCGACGTGGGATAGAAATAACGTAGGCAGTTGCTTAGTCTTTTTTGATTTGGACTTTTTTAAAGAAATTAATGATTCTCATGGCCATGATGCTGGAGATAGGGCACTAAAAAGCTTTGCAAATTTATTGACCCAAGAGTTCAGAGACTCTGATGTTATTGCTCGCTTTGGTGGTGATGAATTTTTGGTATTATTTTGCGAATGTAATGATGGTCATGTGACATTTGCACTAGAGCGCTTTAAGCGTGCACTTAAAATGCATAATGCTACAAGTAATGAGCCATTTGAGCTTGCTTATAGTGTCGGGTTTGCTTCTCGAAAGGCGAAACAAGAACTTGATGTTATTCAGTATTTAGAACTAGCAGATAAAGAAATGTACCAAGTTAAAGCACTACATCACCACGAGCGCTGAAGCAAATTGATACATTATCTGGCCATTCCGTTGACGATTTTCCGAGCTTTATCACTGTTCTATTTTATCACTCGCCTAGACTAAATGAATGAATAAGTAAGTGATCTTTTTCAGCGCTAAATGCGTAAATTAAGTATTGCTTATTTAACAGATTATCATTGTCGTAATTGCAGTATCTAGTCAGGAGTCTTTCCATGAAAAATGCCATAGATATTTATCAAGCACTGAAAGTGTTTAATAAAATCACTGAATTTGGTGAAAAGCAGGCAAGTGACGCTGGCTATAACTCTACCTATCACCTTTGTGGCTTGCACGCAGAAACGGGTTATGACGGCTATACCATTACCCTAAGTGATGGCCGAACTTCGCTTAATATTTACTTTCATAATAAATATCAATTTGACTACCCTGATAATGAAGCATTTGAAAACTTTATGCGCCGCTTTAGTGACGTGATGAAACATACCGTTCAATAAGGTTAGGCTCCCATACATGGTACTTGGTGCTTAGTACTTGGTGCTTAGTACTTGGTATTTAGCATTAACTGATTCTGAGCTTGAATCCAGCCTTATAACTGATTGGTTTTTTACCAATATTTCAACGTGTTAAGTCCAGCGCTTCATTTCTATTAAACGACTGATGGTTCTTCTAAATTCAAAAGACAATGCACCACCAGTGTATAGCTCATTGATATTGAAGCAGGAGCAGACTGTCAGTGATACTTTTTGGTCATAAAACTCATCGACTAAACTAATAAACCGCCTTGCTGGATCATCATTGGTGGCGTAATTTAGCTGACGTTCACCTGTCTTTGTGCCAATAGCTGCATCTTCAGTGCCTCTGGCTTTAATCCAAGATCTAACTTCTCCACCTAGTTGCGGTATTTCATCAATTACGACATGTTCAAATTGACTGGCAATTTCTATGTAATCTAATTGAGAGCGAGGTCCGTCACATAGCGCAGCAAAGTTAAACCAAATAAGTTTATTTACTCGGGCTTTAAAAGGAATTGGACGATTACAAATGATGATGTTGTCATTGTTAATACAAACAGCTGCTTCATGGGGATAGTATTTCCCAGCTAATTGAATAAATTCTTGGGGCTCCATCGTAAGAGGCAATGTAATTTGTTCTAGCAGTGGTGCGGCAGGGGCTTGGTTAATACGGTGATCAATCAAGCCGTTAAGTTCTACCTGATTAACTTGCTTAATTAATAGTTCAATAAAAGGTAAAAAACGCTCTCTTTGTAGCCCACCTTCATAGAGTCGATTAATTTCAATATTAGATGTAGCGACTAAAATGACGCCTTGATTAAATAAATGCTCGAATAGACGGCCGAGAATAATCGCATCACCAATATCTGAAACAAAGAACTCATCAAAGCAAATAACCTGATATTGGTCAGCGTATAGATGTGCAATATGAACTAGAGGGTCGTTAATTCCTTTACTGCTATTAAGTTGATGGTGAACAGCTGCCATAAACCGATGAAAGTGTAATCTGAGTTTACGCTCAGTGTTTAGATTATTGTAAAACAAATCCATCAAGAAGGTTTTGCCTCGGCCGACATCTCCCCACAGATACACACCTAACGGTGCGGCGTATTGGCTTTTGGAGGACTTAGTTGAAGGAGAGGTTATCGTTTGTTGATTATTAAGTTGCATGAACAACTGGTTTAGTGCCGTGAGCGCTTGCTCTTGAGCGGGATCATTAATCAGAACATCGTGGGTTGAGTCCCGAGAGCTTGATTTAGATTGCACTATTTTAGCGCGATATAACTGTAATAAATTGGTTGTCACGCTATTGCTACTCATTAGCCAAAAAGTCATTCCATATAGCAAAGTATATCAGCAATTAAATTAGCTTATAGCGGGATTTCATTCTCAATTATCGAAATAGTGTTTATACCTGAGTGAAAACATAAGACAGCTGGCCTCGGCTTGAAACATTGGTTTTTTTGAAAATATTCTGAATGTGCATTTTAACGGTATTGATTGAGATACTTAAATTGGCTGCAATTTGCTCGTTAGATAAGCCTTGGCACACTAACGACAACACTTGCTGTTCTTTTTTAGTGGTTAATGAAAGTAACTCTGTCTGGCGTTGGGTGATAGGTTGGCGCTTACGGGATTGAATATAGTGCGACATAGCATCATGGCTAAAATAGAGTTTATTGTTATCTATATTTTTTAATGCTTCGATGATTTCGATAATAGAAGCTGACACTGCCAAACCACCGTGAAAACCATTGGCGATTAGTAAGGTTTCAGTATCTGAGTTAAATGCAGTGCAAAAAGCAAGGTGTTTGCCTTCAGAGATAAGTTCTGCAGATAGATTTGGGATATGCTGCTTAGGATCATCAACAAAATGCAGAAGGATTTTTTTGTGCTGATCAGCTTGTTGCCAATGAAAGTCGAGAGGATCATGGCTGATAGTATTACATTTGAGTAGCTCAGTAATTTGACAGAGCTGTTTAGTCAGAGGCTCAGGAATATCGCCTAAGAATATATCCGATAAAATCATCTTACGTCCTTGTTGAATACAACCAACTATTGAAGTCCTTAACAATAGTTTGCTTATGTTAGCGAAGCGGATTATTACATATATTTTAGAAACACTGAAGTTATTAATGAATTAGCTAAATAAGCCTCGTTTTAAAGTGAATGACATGTAAATGCAATGTTATTTGTTGTTTTAATTTAGTTGGTTTACTATAAGTCGAAAATTTATAATAAAAAGGATACTGCTGGGTATGAATAACAAAGGAAACGGGGTGACTTTTATTGGTCCCGAAACTTCACTGGATGGGGAAATGACAGTAAAAGGGCCTGCTTTGATTGCTGGTCAAGTCAAAGGTGTTATTCGTTCAACAGACCAAGTTAAAATTGAAGTAGGTGGCGAAATTGACGGTGAGCTTTACTGTCAAGAATTACGAGTTTGTGGTGTGTTTAAAGGTTCTTTACACTGTAACAGTCTCGTCATCGTAAGCTCTGGTGTAGTTGAAGGTGATGTTTCAAGTCATAAAATGGAAATTTATGATGGTGGTCAATTCTTAGGTGCTAGAACTAAAGGCCCTGAGCAAGGCGTTTTACCTGAATTAGCGGCAGATGAACAACCTGTTGCTTCATATAACGCTCCATTTATCGAAGAGCCAGCATACGCCTCCCCAAAGGCTGAAGCGCCTATTGCAGAGGCGCCGATAGCACAGGCTGCAAAAGTGAGTAATGTTAACGTAATGGCTGAGCCGATTACGAATGTTGCTGTTGACGCTCCTCAAGTCAAAACTGAGATTAAACCAGAAGTTAAACCTGAACCAATTTCTGATATCAGAGACAACTTGCAAGCAGACATTCAAACGAATGAGCCTGTTTTAAAAGCAGAACCTAAAGCTGCTGCGCCGCAAGATCAACGTACTGCTGCAACATCAGCACCAGTACAAAGCAATGATGCTGAAGCTGCTTCAAAGCCAAAATCTAAACTTGAAATTAAGCCTCAGCCTAATCCTCAAGCGCAATTAGCAGCTAAAGCTGCGGCAGAAAAAGCGCAAGAGAAAAAGTCAGGTTCTACTAAGTTTGTTGTTGCTGGTGTTGTGTTAGCTGCTGCAGTAGGTGCAGTAGTTATGAAGCCTGAATTAGCAGAAGAATTAATGGCTCAATTCAATCAGCCTGCATCTCAAAATGAAGCATCTGTACCAGCAGTTAAAGATGTTGTCGTTGAAGAAGTTGTAGAAGCTGAAGACGTGTCAGAGCTTGATAATGTAGTTGATGCTGAAACCGCATTGGCTCAATTAGATGAAGCTGCACAATCTGAAGCCACGTCAGAGTTTGAAGCTGGCTTAGAAGAAGCGGCTGATGATCAGGAAGCATTATTAGCTGATTTAGGTACGAGCTTAGAGGCTGATATTGCAGCAGAAGCTGATGAAGTTATTGTGGCAGCTGAAGAAGCGACAGAAACTGATGCGGTAGATAAAACTCAAGTAGACAGTTTATTAGCTGATTTATTGGCTGAAGAACGTACAGAGTCAGTAGAAGCTGTTGATACTGTTGAAGACACTTCAACAGGTAATCTGTAACCTTTACAATCAGTCATTAGATTAACAGAATTAGATTGTTATATTTGACAGAAAAGAGTGAAATACCTAACGAAGGTATTTGATAAAAGGTCCTCAATTGAGGGCCTTTTTTTGTGCCATTGGGGCCAACTATATTTATACCGTCTCATCTTTTACCCACTTATATTTATTGCTTTATTATTCTATGGGTACTTTTATTAACGCTTTTATTTGCCGCTAGTCATTCGCCTTATTCTGGCTTTTAAAACTCCCACTAAACTCGTCAATTTAACCAAGTTTTAGTAAATCCATCGCACTCAATTCTCTGCGCTAATCTTGTGCGCACTGAAATGGAGCTGCACTTTGTTGGTGCGTTTTTGTCGTTATAAATATTATTGTTTTTATCATATCCCTTTAAAAACATGTACTTATAAGTTTGGCCTAATGATTGAATTGTAATTGGAAACAAATATATAACAATCACACTTTTGGAGGTCGAGATGAAACTCGTCAGCGCTATCATCAAGCCATTTAAATTAGATGATGTCCGAGAAGCAATTGCTGGAATGGGCATTGAAGGAATGACTGTAACTGAAGTAAAAGGTTTTGGTCGTCAAAAAGGGCACACTGAACTTTATCGTGGCGCAGAATATCAAGTTGATTTTCTTCCTAAAGTGAAATTAGAAATTGCCACTAAAGCAGAAAATTTAGAAGTATTACTTGAAGCAATTACTACAGCTGCCCATACCGGCAAGATTGGTGATGGCAAAATTTTCGTAACTGATCTTGAACAGGCAGTCCGTATCCGTACGGGTGAGCTTGATAACGAAGCACTATAAGGGGGCTGAAATGGAAGAGTTAGCAGCGTTAGGAACGACAGTCACTGAGTTACGTTTCGCATTAGATACGTTTTACTTTCTAATCTCAGGTGCATTAGTTATGTGGATGGCAGCTGGTTTTGCCATGCTTGAAGCAGGTTTAGTTCGCTCAAAAAATACCACAGAAATTTTAACTAAAAACGTATGTTTATATTCAATTGCGTGTGTGATGTACCTGTTAGTCGGTTACAACATCATGTATGTCGATAATGTTGAAGCGGGTTGGTTGCCATCATTTGGTTCGCTAATTGGTTCACAAGCAGATGGTGCTGACCATGCGCTTGAGTCTGACTTCTTTTTCCAAGTGGTATTCGTAGCAACAGCTATGTCAATCGTCTCTGGCGCAGTTGCTGAACGTATGAAGCTTTGGTCTTTCCTACTTTTCTCTGTGGTACTGACAGCCGTTATTTACCCAATTGAAGGTTACTGGACTTGGGGTGGCGGTTTCTTATCTGCTGCAGGTTTCGTTGACTTCGCTGGTAGTGGTATTGTTCATATGGCGGGTGCAGCTGCAGCTATTGCCGGTGTATTACTACTAGGAGCGCGTAAAGGTAAATACGGTGCAAACGGTTCAGTAAACCCAATTCCTGGTTCGAACTTGCCAATGGCAACCTTAGGTATGTTTATTCTATGGATGGGCTGGTTTGGATTTAATGGTGGTTCTCAGTTATTGGTTTCTGATGCAGAAAATGCTTCAGCAGTCGCTAAAATCTTCGTTAACACTAACTCAGCAGCAGCATTTGGCGCAGTGTCAGCGTTAATTGTTTGTAAGATTGTTTGGGGTAAAGCAGATTTAACCATGATATTAAATGGTGCATTAGCTGGTCTTGTTGCTATTACTGCTGACCCATTATCACCATCATTATTGATGGCAGCTGTTACAGGTATTGTCGCTGGTGGTGTTGTTATCTTCTCGATTGTTGGTTTTGACCGTATCAAAATTGATGACCCAGTCGGTGCGATTTCTGTTCACGGTGTATGTGGTTTCTTAGGCTTAATGTTAGTTCCATTGTCAAATGCTGATGCAAACTTTGGTGCTCAGCTATACGGCGCAGCAGTTATCTTTGCTTGGGTATTCGCGGCTTCATTCGCAGTATGGTTTGTCCTTAAAGCGACTGTAGGTATCCGTGTAACCGAAGAAGAAGAGTATAACGGTATGGATGCATCAGATTGTGGTGTAGATGCCTACCCAGAGTTTGTTTCAATTAAATCAGCTAGTTAAGTTTTGATTTAAATTGGAGTGAGGTTAGAAAAGCAGAGCTATTTAGCTCTGCTTTTTTTGTTATACTGAAAATAAGATAAGCCTTAAAAGGTCACACTATGAACATACGAATTATGAACACGCGAATGAAGCTGGTCGTCATGATGAGTATCACTGCTATGCTATTGAGTGTGTCAGTTTCACCTGCTTATGCAGGTAAAGTCGTGGTGCGCAAAGCCTCTGAACCTTTTGATGCTTTTGCCGTTAGAGATCAAGTACAACAAGATCATCAATGGCAAGAAATGTTACGTATGCAGCAACAGATCCAAATTTTACAGGCCTTACCGGTTGGTTGTTTGCCAATTGCCGTGCCATATCGCTATTTCAGCTGCTCAGGCAATGCTTATCGTCCTTATTCTTATCAAGACCAAGAACTATATATTCAAATTGATGAGCCAAGCTCGCAGCAAGTTCCACGAAAGCCGTCACAAAAACCTTAGCGAGCAACAAAGCTTAAGCACGAGGCTCAAAAAGCCTCTTATTATATTCTGAATAAAGCGGAATTTTTACCTCATTACATAACTGGCGAGGAGTTGGATAAACTCCGCTATTACTGACCAGAGCATCACTGACAGTGCCCTAAAAATAGCGCTAACGGTGTTAACTCATTGCATCGCTTATATCACTTGCACTGCTAACATCACATACAGTTGTGACTTGAATGGCTTACAGCTTACAGCTTACAGCTTACAGCTCATTGTCATAGTCATATTCATAGCCATAGCACATAAGTCTTAGTTAAATTTACCGTGGAAGTCATGCGCCATACTTGATGGCTTGATAAGTTTTGTAACGTTTAAGTGTCTCATTTTTTGTACTTGCATCTATGCTTAATAAAGGCGTTTGCTGGAGCATAAAAATGTTACAAAAAGATGAAAGAGAGAAATTTATTTATGGCGGTATCTTAGTACCTACTAGGTTGCTGATTTATTGTGTTTATTTTATCGTTTTCTGTTTTATATTCTCCGTAATCTCAGGCTGTAGCAGCACGAGCCCAACTAAAAAAACACCTAATGTCAGTTCCTTATTCAATGATAGTGAGTTCACGGCTGTCACGATTCCAGATACTGATGCCATATTTGCACTGCCTGAAAAACTGAAAATAGAGATAAGAAGAGACTATGCGCGTTCAGGTGGTATTACCGGTACTAAAGTTCCTGTTAATAAATGGTTAGCTGAATACATTGATGCGCAAAATGGTGGGTTCGAATATCGTGACCATTTCACCAGAATGGCGAGTATAACGGCTGAGGAACGTGCTGGGAATTGTATGTCACTAGTGGTTTTATCAACTGCTATTGCTGATGTACTAGGTGTGCCTGTTAAGTTTCAAGATATAGATGTCGAGCCAATATGGGACAGGCGAGGGGGCTTTTATTTAGTTAATGGTCACGTCAACATGAAGTTACTTCATGTGGATCAGCCCAATACATATAGCATGAGAGGTTCTGAAATATTAGTGGACTTTTTACCTGAACGTTCAATAAGAGCTTACAGAGTGAAGCAAATCAATAAACAGACCTTAGCTGGGATGTATTTTAATAATGTTGCTGCAGAAGCCTTAGTGAAAAATGACTATGACTTAGCTTATGCGCTTGCTAAAAGAGCAATTGAACTCGATCCCTATTATGTTAATAGCATTAATACGCTGGCCGTGATTTATCGTCATAAAGGCATGGATGAGTTAGCCGAAAAAGCTTATCGTCATGTATTGCAGTTAGAGCCTAAAAATATTACCACACTATATAACTTAGCCATTATTCTTGGGGAACAAGAGAGATTAGAAGAATGGCAACAAGTACATAAAGTGCTCGAGATAGCACGGATTAACAACCCATTTTATTACTTCGATATGGCTCAACAAGCTTACTTTGAAAAGCAATATCAAGAGGCGTTAGTTTGGTATAAGCGTGCAGTGGATAGAGCTGATTATCGTCATGAGTTCTATTTTGGGTTATCGCGGGCTTATTGGGCGACAGGTGACCAAAGAAGAGCGAAAAAAAATATGGAAAAAGCAATCGACTTGAGCCTTGATGAGACCAGTCAGCATAGGTACAAAGGAAAACTGCAAGCAATGTTACGGCATTAAGCATTATTCTTATTAAGTTTCATCGCTTAATTAGTGCTATTGGCTGATACATAGCAGCCGCGGTTATTAAAACTATTTTCAGTTAGCACTGAAAATAGTTTTTTATACGCTGTGCTTATGGCTGAAATACAAGTGCGGCTACAGGCAGAGTTAACCGAAATAAATGAATTTATTGAATATTTTGTAATGTTAAATTTAAAGTTATTTATTAACAGTGATTTATACTCATAAAATAGATAAAACCATAGATTGAGTGAATTATTGTATGGTACTGTTTGAATTATAAAGCTGTTCGTTATGCTTTACTGCCAACTGTTAAATTTGGCGTAAATAATCTGTTTGCTGGAGCTGTATCAACTATGTATTACCAAAATGATGACGTTAGAATTGACGAGATAAAAGAACTATTGCCTCCTATTGCTATTTTAGAGCGATTTCCGGCGTCAGAAACGGCATCAGCAACCGTGTTTAATGCGCGTGATGGTATTCACCGAATTCTGAATCGCCAAGATGATCGTTTACTTGTGGTTATTGGCCCATGTTCTATTCACGATCCTGTTGCTGCTTTAGACTATGGTAAGCGTTTAATTGCACTTCGCGACAAGTACAAAGACCAACTTGAAATCGTAATGCGTGTTTATTTTGAAAAACCGCGTACAACAGTAGGCTGGAAAGGCTTAATCAACGATCCATATATGGATAACAGTTTTAAGCTTAATGATGGCTTGAGAACTGCGCGTAAACTACTGGTTGATTTGAATGAGTCTGGTATTCCTACTGCGGGTGAATTCCTCGATATGATTACACCGCAATATGTTGCTGACATGATGTGCTGGGGCGCTATTGGCGCACGTACAACTGAATCACAAGTTCACCGCGAGCTCGCGTCAGGCTTATCGAGCCCAGTTGGTTTTAAAAATGGTACCGACGGCACCATTAAAGTCGCTATTGATGCGATTGGCGCAGCAAGTGCACCGCATCATTTTCTATCAGTGACAAAGTTTGGTCACTCAGCGATTGTATCAACGAAAGGCAATCCTGATTGCCACATCATTTTGCGCGGCGGTAAAGCACCAAATTACAGCGAATCACACGTCACTGAAATTGAAGCCCAATTAGAAAAAGCGAAACTACCAACCAATATCATGATCGACTTTAGCCACGCCAACAGCAGTAAAGACTTTAACAAGCAAATGCTCGTTGCTGAAGATGTTGCGGGACAAATTGGTTCTGGTAATCACAATATTTTTGGTGTGATGGTTGAGAGTAATATTGAAGAAGGCCGACAAGATCTTGTTGTGGGCAAAGAGCTTTGTTATGGCCAAAGTATTACAGATGCTTGTATTGGTTGGAGTGATACAGAGAAATTGCTGGCAACACTTAGCGAAAGCGTCATCAAAAGACGTGGTTAACGGTTAATGTGCCATTAATCACTCATGATCAAGCTCTTGAGTAAATCAAAGCTCAAAAAATAAGGCGCTATTCAGCGCCTTATTTATTTGTTGGTGTTTGCTAAATACTCATTGGCTTTAGCTAGGCTTCCAAATGCCGAAATAAGATTGTTTCTTCCTTTATCTTGAAGCTCAGGATTACCTGATTCGATCATCATCCATACCCATGTTTGTATTAATTGTAATGGTGGGTGCTGAACTTTTGCTGCGTCTAACATGTTACTTCCTTTGAACTGGGAAAAAATGTTAATGGCCAGTATAAATCGCCAAAAAGTATCCATTAAAGAGTATCAAATTCTTTTTAGTTGCTGAACTAGAAACACGAGAATAATTGCTTATTTAATGAAATATTTTATATAAAATATCCTTTTATACTACCAATTCGTAACATTGGTAAGTTTAAAGTATTATTCGGTGGTCAATTTTTCAATATAATACGCTTACATTCATGTTGAACAACACTAAGGATTCTCACTGTTTATTGATATTAAATAGAACTTACCTCAAGCAAAAAGTGTTAACTTATTGTTGATGTGATGAATGTAGGCCAATGTATTTTTGAAGCGCAAGTATTTATGGGTGGAAGTAAATGAGACCGTCAGCGTATTTTGATGGACCAGTAGGCAAGCTAAACTGGAAAGTGGTGAGATTATTATGGCCTTACCTATTTGAATTTAAAGGGCGTATATTTTTAGCTATGTTGTGTCTGGTGATTGCTAAACTTGCCAGCGTTGGGCTTCCTTTCATTTTAAAAGACTTAGTTGATAGTTTAGATGGCCAGAAAACTGCAGCAATTGTTGCGGTGCCAGTCGCACTTGTTATTGCCTATGGCTCAGTGCGATTTTTGAATGTCATTATAGGTGAAATAAGGGATACGCTTTTTGGCCGCGTGACTGAACGTGCTATTCGACGCTTGGGTTTAGCTGTATTCGAACACCTACACAGGCTGGATCTCGATTTTCACTTAGATCGCAGAACAGGTGGCTTATCTCGTGATATTGAGCGCGGCACCAGTGGTATTAGCTTTCTAATGCGCTTTATGGTGTTCAATATCGTGCCGACGTTATTAGAAATCACTTTAGTGATCATTATTTTCTTTTTCAATTATGGTATTGGTTTTGCGCTCATAACCTTGATTGCTGTAGTGGCCTATATTGGTTATTCCATTGTGGCGACAGAATGGCGAACGGGTTTTGTTCGAGATGCCGCTAATGCAGACTCTTTATCAAATACTCGTGCGGTAGATAGTTTATTGAATTATGAAACGGTTAAATACTTTAATAATGAACGCTATGAATCTGAACGTTATGATTCGGCGTTAGATCAATGGGAAGTCGCTAAACGTAAAAATAGGCTGTCATTATTTGCATTAAATGCAGGACAAGCCTTAATTATCGCAGTGGCAATGACCTCGATGATGTGGCTTGCAGCGTCTGAAGTGACCGCGGGCAATATGACCTTGGGTGATTTCGTATTAATTAACGCTTTTATGATGCAGTTATTCATCCCACTTAACTTTTTAGGTTTTGTTTATCGAGAGATCCGCGGCGCATTAGCCAATATTGAACGTATGTTTGGTTTATTAGATAAAGTCCCGAGTATTCAAGATACTGCAGGTGCGTCTGAAGTGGTGCCAACAAAAGGCGAGCTGCGTTTCAATAATATTTGTTTTAATTATGATGAAAGACCGATTCTCAATGAGGTAAGTTTTACCGTTCCTGCAGGTCAAAAAGTGGCGGTAGTCGGTGAAAGTGGTGCGGGTAAATCAACATTAATTAAACTGTTATTTCGTTTTTATGATGTTGATAGTGGCTCGGTAACGATTGATGGAAAAGACATTAAACAACTGACTCAGCAAGCACTACGTCAATCGATTGCGATAGTGCCGCAAGATACCGTGCTATTTAACGACACGATTTATAATAATATTTTATATGGTAGGCCTTCAGCGAGTGATGAAGAATTAAAAGAAGCGGTAAAATTAGCTAATTTGAGCGACTTTATTGAGTCGCTGCCAAATCAATGGCAAACCAAAGTGGGTGAGCGAGGTTTGAAGCTGTCTGGTGGTGAAAAACAACGAGTCTCTATTGCTCGCGCGATTTTAAAATCTGCTCCTATCCTAGTGTTTGATGAAGCGACTTCATCCTTAGACAGCAAGTCTGAACAGGCTATTTTAACAGCGCTTAAAGTCGCAGAAAAAGGCCATACAAGTTTAGTTGTTGCGCACCGACTATCTACTATTATTGATGCTGATAAAATTGTCGTGTTAAGCCAAGGGAAAATCGCAGAACAAGGCACCCATCAACAACTTTTACTACAAAATGGCGTCTATGCAAAACTGTGGCGAATTCAAAATGAGCAAACAATCACACTTTGATGTGCAGCTTGTAGACGTTTTCTCTCTTTGATAGTGCAGTTTTTGTGTATAATTAGCTTTAATTGCCTGGAAAGGATTGAGATCGTTTAGGTAAATAGGAAATTATCAGGTAATTAAGCCTAAAAATGGAGGTCGTTAGTGCAAAACATTTCTTTAATAGCAGCCTTAGAGGGTACACAACATAAAGTGACCACGGATTGGTTTGCGATTATGGCGACGCTGGAAAAGCGAGAAATGAATCAAGATGAATTGCAGTCTGTCTATGATGAATTATGCGCAGGTTTGATTGTGACTACCCGTGGACTAACACTCGCAAAAATAAATGATAACGATAGCGAAGATAGTTTATTGAAAGCGGATGATAGCGCGGCAGATATTTTGGTATAAACTTCTGTCGATAAGCCTCATGAGCAAACGGGCTTATTTAAAGACGTAAAAATGAAATTCACATAAAAAAAGCAATCCTTAGGATTGCTTTTTTATTGCTGAAATTGTCTCTAATTAGCTTAAAAGACTATTTTTTAGACTATCTGTTTTGAAACTATCTGTTTTAAACTATCTGTTTTTAGACCAGCTATGACAGACCATCTTAATCATTGAATTTGGGTTAGCATCTTCCGTTAACCTGGTGATTTGTCCTTGTTCGAAACAGATTTTCTCGCCTTCAATTTCAGATAGCTTTTCGCAGTTGCTACAAGTTAACGAAATTGCTTTATTCGTTCTGTTAGCCGTCATTATTGAGTTTTCTGATTTCAAAAATAAGCCCCTAGGAATGTGCTCTACATCACAATTTTACACCTAAATTAACAATAGTCCAAAGATATTCGTTGTCAATATATTAGCAATAAGTCTAGTAGTTTTTGCTAAAGCATCATTTTATGTCTTTTAATAAAACTAATACTGTTGATAAAACTTATCTAGGGAGATAGAAATGCCACTTTCTGTAACTATTCTTGCATGCTGGCGAGTTAACTGCCTAGGCTCACTGACCCCACAAGAGTGGGCAATAATTTTTAAATCATGATGCAAAGAGCGATTATAGTTAGCCACTCTTGCTGATTTATTATGGGGATCTAACCCTTGTTGCAGGTGTTTATTATGAGTGGTGATCCCAGTAGGGCAGGTATCCTTATTACATTGCAATGCTTGTATGCAACCGAGTGCAAACATATTACCCCTCGCTGAAGCGATAAAGTCGGCGCCTGTTGCTAATGCCCATGCCACCTGAGAAGGCAGTACCATCTTGCCACTGGCAATGACTTTTATCCGTTGCTTTAAGCCTTTCTGTCTAAATAAATTAATCACTATCGGTAAGCTTTCTTTTATGGGCAAACCAACATGATCCATTAAGGCTTGTGGCGCCGCGCCAGTACCACCTTCAGCACTATCTAAGGTGAAAAAGTCAGGTGCATGCTCTATTCCACGGCGGTTAATTTCAGCACATAAATCATTGAGCCATTGCTCGTCACCTAATACCGCTTTAATACCAGTAGGCTTACCGGTTACATTGCGAACGTGGCATATCATATCAATGATATCGGCGACACTAGTAAACTCTGCATGGCCATTTGGGCTAATAGAGTCTTGTCCTACAGGTATACCTCGAATGTCAGCAATTTCTTTGGTAACTTTTACCCCTGGTAAAATACCGCCTTTGCCCGGTTTAGCACCTTGGCTTAATTTTATTTCAAACATTTTTACATTATCGTGGGCTGCTATAGCAGTTAGCTTTTTGTCATCCAGTTTGCCGTTTTCATCTCGAACACCGTATTTGGCTGTGCCAATTTGAAACACTAAATCACAATGACCCTTTAAGTGATGTTCACTTAATCCACCTTCTCCAGTATTGAGCCAGCAACCTGCTTGCGCTGCGCCATGGGACAGTGCCGTCACTGCGGGACGTGATAAAGCACCAAAACTCATGGCCGAAATATGACAAATTGTGGATGTTTGGTAAGGGCTCTTACATTCAGCGCCAATGGTAAGAATATTGTCTGTATGTTCATCTGAGTCATACTTGGGAAATGCAGCATTCAAAAACATCACAGTTCCAGTCTTGTCATGTGTTTGGGTTGAACCGAATGAAATGGTGCGATCAATATTTTTAGCAGCACGATATATCCAGCTGCGCTCTGCACGGTTAAATGGCAGCTCTTCACGATCTTGAGCAAAGAAATATTGTCTAAAAAACTCACCCTGTTTCTCGAATAAATATCGAAAGCGGCCAATTACGGGGTAGTTATGTCGAATCGCCTGCTTGGTTTGTACTTTATCGACGATATACATATAAATAACCGCGATAACACCGAAAGCAATACAGGCTAAAAATAACCCAGTAAATATCTCTAATCCGACAATAAACCAATGTGGTTGCATTTTTGTTCCTTAAAAATGTTCAATGGATAACCGTGACAAAACTTAGCATCGTTTAAGCTGAATGCTATTCGTAATATTGTTTACTTTTTGACTTAATTGATTATGGATGAAGCTAACCCATTGTTCTAGCCTCATTTTCATCTTCAGATATTCGTGGCTCAGTTTTCTTCGTGAAAATGGTTTACCGATTAAAGCTAAAAGCTTAAGTTTTTAATTATGTTGCCGATAAAATAAGCTAACCTGAAATGTAATTAATCGTTAATTGGAGCTGGTGATGGAGTTATATAATCCGACGCAAATGAATGCTAAATCGAATCGTCAATCACCGCCTGAACAGGCGGCGGACAAATTGAATTCAAAGCCAATAACTGAGACTACTGAAATAAAAAAACCTTCAGTGAGTGAAATAAGCCGCGAGTTGAAAAATAGCAGTATTTTAGCGGCACAAGAAAAGGTCAGTATTGCAGCGGGCGATCAATCGATGGCATTGCTATATCGCGCTGCAATTGATGCGATAAATATTGAGCTTGAACCTACAATGGGTGAAAACGCGATACAAAAAGCAGCAGAAACCGATGTTGATTATTCGCCAGAAGCGACGGCAGAGCGTATAGTCAGTTTTGCGACCAATTTCTTTTCGGTGCACCAGCAGCAGAATAGCCAAATGGAGTTTTCTGAACAATTAGATACTTTTATGGACAAAATTTCTGGTGCTATCGATCAAGGCTTTAAAGAGGCAACCGAGATATTATCGGGTTTGAAAGTACTTGAAGGTGACATTGCAGCAGGGGTCGAACAAACCTATAGTTTAATTCAGGCAGGGCTTGAAACCTTTAAACAAAATACAGCACCGCCGCAAGTTGAATGAATACAATCGATTTCTTCATCTAAGATTCAAGGAATAGCTTATGTGGACAACGGGTACCGTCATTGAACGTATTGAATGGAATGAGAAGTTATTCTCGCTACGCATCAAAGCAGATGTAGAACCATTTATTGCAGGACAGTTTATCAAACTGAGTCAAATTCGTGATGAGAAACGTATTGCGCGTGCCTATTCAGTGGTCAACCCACCAGGGAAAGACTATATCGAAGTGTTGGCTGTTGCTGTAGAAGACGGACAGCTTTCCCCAGATCTTCAAGCACTGAGTATTGGTGACACAATTGAAGTGAGCACCAAGGCGGCTGGCTTTATGACTTTAGATGAAATTCCCACCGGCGCCTTACAAGGGCCGCATCTATGGTTTTTAGCGACAGGTACAGCTGTTGGGCCATTTATTTCTATGATGGAAACAGCAGAACCTTGGCAGCGATTTGATAAAGTGGCGCTAGTGTATGGTGTTCGCTTGATTGAAGACTTAGCCTATTTACCACAGTTAGAAGCATTAAAAGCTAAATACCCAACCCAATTCATATTTATTCCGTTAGTCACCCGCGAAGCATATAGCGGTGGTTTGTCATGTCGAATTCCTGATGGATTACAAAGCGGTATTCTTGAACAGACAGCTGGAGTTGCGCTTAATCAAGATAATTCTCAGGTGATGATTTGTGGCAATCCTGGAATGATTACCGATGCGCAAACAGCATTAATTGAAAAAGGTTTAGTGAAGAACTTACGTCGAGCCCCTGGCCAAATCACCGTTGAAAAATATTGGTAATCTGCCTTGAACAAGCTGTATGACATCTAATTTATGCAGCTCTTGGGATATGATTTATTGCTTATAAATACATAAATTCCCTTGGTATTCAAAGATGGATTCATAAACAACACTTGCTCCTTTAGCAGCGATCTATTATCCTTTCGCAACTGATAATTATTATCATTTCCATAAGCAATCACTCACTATTTTGTTACATATATATTTGTGACAAGGTGAAGTGAGTTATGCAACGCCAAGGAGAATTTGGAATGAAGTCGTTTAAAAGTCTAGCATTGTTAGGTTTAGCTACTGTGTCATCAATGGGATCAATGACTGCTACAGCAGCTGAAGATCTTACTGTTTATTCATACCGACAAGCTTTTCTTGTTGAGCCGATTTTAGAAAAATTCACCCAGGATACAGGCATTAACGTCAATGTCGTATTCGCTAAAGATGGTATTGCAGAGCGTATTGCTCGTGAAGGTCGTCTTTCTCCTGCTGACGTTGTACTCACCTCTGATTTTTCGCGCCTTATGGAATTGGTCGAAAAAGACTTAGTTGTTGATGTTAACAGTGACACGCTTAACAACAATATTCCTGAGCAATATCGCTCACCAGAAAATGACTGGTATGCGCTGACTATGCGTGTTCGTAATGTTTATTCTTCTAAAGACCGTGTCGGTAAGCTTGATCTAAGTTATGAAGATTTAGCCTCTGAAGAGTACAGAGGGAAAATTTGTACGCGTAGCTTCAAACACCCTTATAACATCGCATTAGTTGCATCAATGATCGCTCATCACGGCGAAGCTGAAACTAAAACTTGGCTTGAAGGTGTTAAAGCCAATTTAGCGCGTAAGCCACAAGGAAATGACCGAGCACAAGTTAAAGCGGTGAAAGAAGGTTTATGTGATATTGCTATCGGTAACAGCTACTACTTCGGTAAAATGATGTCAGATCCTAAGCAAAAGAGCTGGGCTGAAGCGGTATATATCAATTTCCCAAATCAGCAAAACCGTGGTTCTCACATCAATGTTTCAGGTATGGCACTCGCTAAGTTTGCACCAAACAAAGATAATGCGATAAAATTAATGGAGTTTTTATCGTCTGATGTAGCTCAAAAATCTTACGCAGAAGTGAATATGGAGTATCCGGTTAAAGCGGATGTGAAGCCTTCTGAAATGGTAGCCTCTTGGGGTGACTTCAAAGCTGATAGTCTTCCAATCTTTAAGCTAGCAGAAAACCATCAAGCAGCAGTGAAGCTACTTGATGAAGTAAAATTTGATCTGTAAGGATGCTTTATTACGCCGCATGATAATCATGCGGCACTGACTGGAAAGTATTTATGATCTTAGGCTTAACCAGAAGCTGGTCGCTCGCTGGTTATGCGATTGCGGTAATATTAATATTGCCGCTTTTTGCACTTTTAGTACAAGCAACATTCCCTGACGAAGCTGTTTTTAGTCATTTAATTGATACCGTACTTCCAACCTATATCAGTAACAGCCTGTTGCTCATGTTGCAGGTTTGTCTCGGTTCTTTAGTCATTGCTGTTCCTGCTGCTTGGTTAGTGGCGAGGTGTGACTTTCCTGCTCGTCGATATTTTCAATGGGCATTATTACTGCCCCTAGCAATGCCCGCTTATATTGTTGCGTATGTTTATACCGACATGCTTGACTATGCAGGCCCCGTGCAGCGCATGTTAAGGCAAGTGTTTGGCTGGACCTCCCCTCAAGATTACTATTTCCCTGATATTCGTACTTTAACTGGTGCAGCTATCATGCTGTCATTGGTGTTATTCCCGTATATCTATTTGCTGGCTCGCACCGCTTTTATGGAGCAATCTTCGAGCTTATTGCACGCCTCACGTATTATGGGCTGTAGTCCTTGGCAAAGTTTCTGGCGATTAGGTTTACCGATGGCAAGGCCTGCGCTAGCCGTTGGCATGGCATTAGTTGCCATGGAAACGGCTGCTGATTTTGCCACTGTAAGCTACTTTGCTGTGCCAACACTTACCACTGCTGTATACGATACTTGGCTAGGGTATGGCAGCCTTTCAGCGGCAGCAAAATTATCAGCAATCATGCTATTGGTCATATTCGCTATGGTGGGTTTTGAGCGTTTTGCCCGTCGTAAACAAGAGTTATTCCAAAAACAATCAAGGTTAACTGAGTCTGATCGCTATCACCTTAAAGGCGTTAAAGCTTGGGTGTCTTTTGGCTATTGCAGTTTACTTATTGTGTTGGCTTTTTTACTGCCATTTATGGTGCTTGCGGGTTATGCCATCGACTATTTCGATGAAAGCTGGAACAGTCGTTTTTGGCAATACAGTTTTAATAGCTTATACATTGCCGCTGTTGTGAGCTTTATCTGCGTTGTTTTAGCCTTACTGATGATGTTTATTAGGCGAGTGAGCCCGCGTAAAAGTGACATTTTACCTTCTCGGTTAAGTAGCACAGGTTACGCGATCCCTGGCACCGTATTAGCTATCGGTGTGTTAGTGCCATTAACCTATCTTGATTTCGCGATTAATGATGTTTATGACTATTTTGATGCCCGTGGACCAGGACTGCTATTTACCGGCAGTGTGTTTGCGTTGATTTTTGCTTTCTGTGTTCGCTTTGTGGCGATTTCAATCGGGAGTATTGAAAACAGCTATAAACGCATATCGCCTTCATTAGATATGGCCAGTATTACCATGGGGCAAAAGCCACGACAGTTATTATGGCGCGTGCACTTACCTTTACTGCGTAAAGGTATATTTGCTGGCGCGTTACTGGTCTTTATCGAAAGCATGAAAGAACTCCCTGCGGCATTATTACTACGTCCTATTGGATTTGAAAACCTTGCGACCCATGTTTTTCAATTCGTTTCAGATGAGCAACTCGAACATGGTGCTTTAGCTGCTATTGTGATTGTAATTGTTGGGCTTATCCCGTTGATTTACCTAAACCGTTCATTGGAGCAAGAGAGCTGATATGTCCACATTGACCATTCAAAATGTAAAAAGTGACTACCAAGGACAGGTGATTCTCAAAGGATTAAATCTGACTTTAGAGCAAGGTGAAATCGTGGCTCTTTTGGGCCCAAGTGGTTGCGGTAAAACGACATTGCTTCGCGCGATTGCCGGACTGCAAGCCATTAGTGAAGGCAGTATTGCTATCAATGGTCAGTCGCTAAGTGCTGATGGTGTGTTTGTCCCGAGTGAAAATCGCGGCATTGGAATGATATTTCAAGACTATGCGTTATTCCCCCACTTAACCGTGAGCGACAATATCCTTTTTGGAGTAAAAGACTTAACTGCAAAAGAACGCAGTGAACGCCTAGAAGATATGTTGCAACTGGTTAAACTTGAAGGGTTAGGTAAGCGATACCCTCATGAATTATCGGGTGGCCAGCAGCAACGAGTGTCGATTGCCCGCGCGCTGGCTTATCAGCCTGAACTGCTATTACTCGATGAGCCTTTTTCAAATATTGATTCGCAAGTACGTAGCGAAATGATGTTAGAAATTAGGCAAATCCTTAAGCAGCGTAACGTTAGCGCAGTATTTGTTACTCACAGTAAAGATGAAGCATTTGTATTTGCTGATAAGTTAGCTTTATTTAAAGAAGGCGGCATTGTTCAGCATGGGTTAGCTGAAGAGCTATATGCTGAACCTATTGAGCGTTATGTGGCTGAGTTTTTAGGCGAGGGCAACTATTTAACTGTTACGGTTAAAAGCCCAACACAGGTCTCTTCGGTTTTAGGGTTAATTGAGAGTACTAAAACGTTAAACCTCGCGCTTAATAGCCAAGGTGAATTACTACTACGACCGCAACAAATTGATTTACAACCAGCATCTCAAGGGCATGGTGAAATTGTCGAAAGGCGTTTTCTGGGTACAATTTGTCATTATTGGGTTAAAGTAGGGTTACAAACGCTCGAAGTGAGAAGTCAATTAACTGCATTGAAGCTTGGTCAGAAAGTGAATTTATCCATATCGGCACACCCTTTAGTGATATTTTAGTGACCTAAGTCTAAATTGGTTAATTATCGTATAGAGCATAAGGAATAAATTGCTCAACTACCTTACAATATTAGCATCTTATTATTGTCAAAGGTGGTTGATTCCAACATGGAAACACAGAATATGCCTCGCGAACAGTTAGGAGTTTGTGCTGAAGGAAATTTGCATAGCGTCTACTTGATGTTTAATGCAAATGACGGCGTTGAAGCTCAACTGCGTCCTTGTTTAGCCAATGTAGCCCAATATATTTACGAGTTATCAGATCAATATGCAGACAGTGCCTTTAATGGTTTTGTCGCTATTGGTGCTAACTATTGGGACACTATTTATGGTGAACAGCGTCCAGCTCAATTGCGTCCATTCCCAGCGATGCAAGAGGGGAATCGTGATGCTCCTGCCATTGAGTACGATTTATTCATGCATATCCGCTGTGATCGTTATGATATTTTGCATTTAGTTGCCAATGAAATTAGCCAAATGTTTGAAGGTTTGGTTGAGCTAATTGAAGAAGAACGTGGTTTCCGTTTCATGGATAGCCGTGATTTAACAGGCTTTGTTGACGGCACTGAAAACCCGAAAGGGCGTAGTCGCCAAGAAGTTGCGCTAGTCGCTGATGAAGATAATCAATTTAAAGGCGGCAGTTATGTGCATGTGCAAAAATATGCTCATAATTTAAGTAAGTGGAATCGCCTACCACAGAAGAAACAAGAAGATATTATCGGCCGAACAAAGCAAGATGATATTGAATATGCTTCTGAAGATAAGCCATTAACCAGCCATATTAAACGCGTTAACTTAAAAGACGCTGATGGTAAGTCAATGGAAATCCTACGTCAAAGCATGCCGTTTGGCTCATTAAGAGAGCAAGGGTTAATGTTTATCTCGACCTGTAGCAAGCCAACTCATTTTGAAGAAATGCTTCGCAGTATGGTGCACGGTGATGGCCATGGTAACCATGATCATTTAATGCAATTCACTAAAGCATTAACGGGCTCATCTTTTTTCGCCCCTTCATTAGATTTCTTAGCTCAGTTTGCTAATGACTAACCTGTTTAGTTGTTAACTATCAGACACAAAAAAAGCAATGCGATGGCATTGCTTTTTTATTGGCTGACTTCCTGTCTTACATCGGTTAGTTCGCCGATATCGTTTAATTACTCGCTGTAATTAAACAGTGACTTAACCGTTTCCAGTGTATCGTCAATAGTCTTGATGCTAGCTGGACAAATGAAAATAGTGTCATCTCCAGCAATCGTTCCTAAAATCCCCTCAGGCTTACCTATTGAGTCCAATAAGCGAGCGATCAACTGTGCAGCGCCAGGGCTGGTGCGAACCACAATCATTGCTTGGTTATGGTCAACGTCGAGGACGAGGTTTTTTACTGGGCTACCTGCGGTAGGAACACCTAATTCTGCAGGTAAACAGTACACCATTTCTTGTTTAGCATTTCGAGTACGTACGGCCCCAAATTTGCTCAGCATACGTGAAACTTTTGACTGGTTGATATTGCCAAAACCTTCTGCTTGCAGCGCGTTAACTATCTCACTTTGGCTACCAAAGCGCTCTTCCTTTAGTATCGACTTAAACGTTCTAACGAGTTCATCCTGATTCTTGGTCGCTGGCATATTTTTTTCGTCTTATAGTAATAATTAAAATGAATACAATATATTCACAAAACGGGTTCATTTTGAATAGATAAACGTCACAAGTCAAGAAATAAGCTAAATCGGTGAATAAAAATTCACTTTACAGTGTGAATGGCTAAATCAGTGATTATTTATATACATATCATAGAATAAGTAATTCACCTTACTCCACTAACGGATAATTGAAATTGTCTCGCTGATGCAGTAATGTGACGCCACAAGAAATATGATCTATGTCACAAACTGCGAATCATACATTTAGAAGTCATACACTAGAACGTTATTGGAGATAATTATGAAAGTAGCTGTACTTGGTGCTGCTGGCGGTATTGGCCAGGCCCTAGCTTTACTATTAAAAACTCAACTTCCTGCAGGCTCAAAGTTGTCTCTTTATGACATTGCTCCTGTTACTCCAGGTGTTGCTGTCGATTTAAGCCACATCCCAACAGACGTTGAAGTAACTGGTTTTGCTGGCGAAGATCCAACGCCTGCATTAGTTGGCGCTGATGTTGTGTTAATCTCTGCTGGTGTTGCACGTAAGCCAGGTATGGATCGTTCAGATCTTTTCAACATCAACGCGGGTATCGTTCGTAACTTGATTGAAAAAGTGGCAGCGACTTGCCCTAAAGCATTAATCGGTGTGATCACTAACCCAGTGAACACTACGGTTGCAATTGCTGCTGAAGTACTTAAAAAAGCAGGTGTTTACGATAAAAATCGTTTATTCGGTGTTACTACACTGGATGTTATCCGTTCTGAAACTTTCATTGCTGACCTTAAAGGTCTAAACGTTGCTGATGTAAACATTAACGTTATTGGCGGCCACAGTGGTGTGACTATTCTTCCACTTCTTTCACAGGTTGAAGGCGTAAGCTTTACTGATGAAGAAGTTGCAGCACTTACTACACGTATCCAGAATGCGGGTACTGAAGTTGTTGAAGCTAAAGCGGGTGGCGGTAGTGCGACACTTTCAATGGGTCAAGCGGCATGTCGTTTCGGTCTATCATTAGTACGTGGTCTTCAAGGTGAAGCAAACGTTGTTGAGTGTGCATACGTAGATGGCGGCAGTGAACATGCTGAATTCTTCGCACAGCCTGTAGTGCTAGGCAAAAACGGCGTTGAAAAAGTTCTTCCATACGGCGAAGTTAGCGCGTTTGAAGCCAATGCACGTGATGCAATGCTTGATACACTAAAAGGCGATATCAACCTAGGTGTTGAATTCGTTAAATAAGCATTTCGCTTATTGACTAAAAAAGCGAAGCGTAATGCTTCGCTTTTTTGTGCCTGTTTGATCATTGAATTCTTAGCAAAAGTACCATCATGCTCTTGGCGTCACAGAGTTTTATCAAGGTACCGTTTACCAAGCTACTGTTTATCAAGGTATTGTTTACCAAGCTACCGTTTATCAAGGTATTGTTTACCAAGGTACCGTTTATCAAGCTACTGTTTATCAAGCTACTGTTTACCAAGCTACTGTTTATCAAGCTACTGTTTATCAAGCTACTGTTTATCAAGTTACTGTTTATCAAGCTACTGTTTATCAAGCTACTGTTTATCAAGCTACTGTTTATCAAGGTATTGTTTATCAAGGTATTGTTTACCAAGGTACTGTTTATCAAGCTACTGTTTATCAAGGTATTGTTTATCAAGGTATTGTTTATCAAGGTATTGTTTATCAAGGTATTGTTTACCAAGGTACCGTTTATCAAGGTACCGTTTATCAAAGTATTGTTTACCAAGGTATTGTTTTACCTTGCCAGTCTAGAAATTCCGCTTCATGATTGAATGATAACCCTTGATGAATCGTCAGTAATTGTTGTGCGACAAATTCAGTTGTGAACAGCTTTCCTTCGGGTACGTTGTGTTGAAATGGTTTTGATAAATCAGTGTCTGTGGTACCGGGATGAAACGCAATCAGTTTGACGTTGTTAGCTCTGCGGCCATATTCAATTGCAGTGGTTTTGATTAGCATATTTAATGCCGCTTTCGATGCACGATAGCTATACCAGCCACCTAAATTATTATCACTGATACTGCCCACTCTGGCGCTTAATACCGTTATGATGCAAGGCTGTTTACCTTTAAGCAATGTAGTAAGTTGTTGTAGCCACATCATCGGCACTATGGTGTTTGAATGGAATAGTGCCTGCATCGATTCTGGATTAATCTCTTCTAAGCGCTTTTCTGGCGCAAGTAATGGGCACGATGTTGTGTCTTTTGAACTTGTCAGGGATTGAACCTCAGCAGTAGAGCTGCCGTTGGCTTGCTTATCAACTTGATTGTGTAACCTACCATTACAGATAAACACGTTAACGATATGGCCTTTGATTGGGGCTAAGGAATCGCAAATTTTTGCTATGCTTTCAGCTGTATAATCTGAAACCATATGCTGCAGATTAACCTTATTCTTAATCGCATCAGTCACAGTAGCTTGGTATTGTGTACTTTGACTGACAGTAATGATTTGTTCGATGTCATTATTTGCAATTAATTGATCAACAATGGCGCTTGCAATACCTGATGATGCGCCAATGATGATGGCTGATTGAGTGCTGTTGAGCATTGACACCACCTAGGTTGCTTTATTAATCGATTGAGTCTGCTTACTCGATGTATTCAAGTTACTCGATGTATTCAAGTTACTCGATGGATTCAAGTTGCTCGATTGATTCAAGTAATTTGATTGATTCATTTTAAGTTGCAGCTACCTGTTTCACAGCGCTGTTGACCTGTTAATAAGTAAGAAATTTTATAGCGATTTTTAGCAAAACCTCGATAAGCGATATCTGCAAAAGGCTTGACACAAGGCAACCTGAGTAACTGTATCCATTTGTGCTTGCCGGTTAATGCCCACGCTTTAGCTGTCACATCTAAGCCTGTAAGGATTTCACCCGTGTTGGTTTCAGCATGTAATATCTTATTAGCCACACTTAAATCAATATGAGGATACTTTTGCTCAAAACCCTGCTGATTTAGATCCGCCAGTTCAATTTTATGCAAGCGGTCATACTTTTTAAGTTGCTCCATTTCATTACTGCACAATGGGCACGCGCTATCGTAAAAAATTCTTAATTCCATTGTGAGACCTCTTTCAGATTTATTAATAGTCATTATGGGTACGCTCAATGTCACACAATAGATCTCTTATGAGTATCAGCGCACCTTTAATGCCAAGGTATTGAGTGTTACTATCGAGTTAATTGCTCACTTTTTGATGGAACAAAATATGAAGAAACTCAACCAGTTTGCTTCTTTTTTACTCATAACCTCCACGACGTTCTCCTGTCTTTTTACTTTTTCCGCCGCCGCTGCAAGCAGCGATGAAGCCACTAGTGTTTCTAGCATTCCAAGACCTGTCAAAGTGGAACAAGTCGATATCGGCACAGAATACCGTGAGCGCTTTTTACCAGGAGAAGTTAAAGCATCTGAAAAAGCGGCTTTATCTTTTCGTGTGTCAGGTGAAATAGCCCAAATATTGGTGAGACCCGGTGATCCTGTCAAAGCGGGTGATATTTTGGCGACACTGGATAGTGATATATACCAGCAGCAATTAGCCGTCGCCCAAGCGCAGTTTGAATTGGCTAAAGTACTTTTTGAGCGTAATGAGTCCTTGGTTGAGCAAGGTGTTGTATCTCGTAATGATTATGACCAAGCAAAGAGTGATTACACTATTGCCCAAGCAGCGTTGGATAAAGCTAAAGCTGACGTGACGTACACTAATTTAATCGCACCCTATCAAGGGGTGATTTCTAAGCGGATGAAGCGTGAGTTTGAGTTTGTGCAAATGCAAGAAGAGGTGATGGGGATCCGCACTGAGTCCGCAGCAGATATTAGCTTTCAGTTACCCGAACAGTTTATTGGATTTCTACAAAAATCAGATAAGAGCTTACAAGATATCAATAATATCGAAGTGAAATTTGATAGTCGCGATCACTGGTATGCGGCAAAACTCAAAGAGCTAAACACGGTTGCAGATCCAACGACCAGCAGTTACACCATCATTCTTACTTTACCTATGCCAGATGAACTTAATGTACTTCCCGGGATGTCAGCGCAGGTGAAAGTTAAACTACCCGCGAGAACGGCCGATGCTCACCCCAAAATTCCTGCTGGTGCAATGGTTAAAGAAAACCAAGATACTTTCGTATTTGTTTGGTTACCTGAAGAGAAACGGATAAAAAAAGTGGCTGTGACATTACAAGGCACTCGATTAATGACAGGTTTAAATGATGGTGATTGGTTAGTGGTTGCTGGAGCAAGCGAGCTCAAGGATGGTCAGTCTGCGGTTAAATGGATTAAAGAGCGAGGATTATAAGATGAAGACACTTTTTCCTCATAAGATATTTTCTACTCATAAGAAATTTTCTTCTCATAAACGGGTGAGTCATAAAGTGAGAAACACCTTAGCGGTATTAGTAAGCCTTATTGCTATAACAGCATGTACGCCGAAAGTGACCATAGAGCCAACTGAAACTTTAGTAAAAACTTACACTTTACCCCGTGCTAATAATGAAGTGATCAGGGAGTTTAATGGCGTTGCAAGAGCGCAGGATTTAACTAACCTGTCATTTCGAGTCGAAGGACGAATTGAGCGAATTCCTGCAACCAAAGGCAAAGTGGTTGAAAAAGGCGAGCTGCTTGCAGTGCTAGAAAAACGTGATTTTACAATCGCATTGAGTGACCGACAAGCCCGAAAAGAAGTCAGCTATAAGCAAGCCCAGCGAGGCAAACAGCTGGTTGATAGTAAGCTGATGGCACAATCTGAGTATGATCAAATGAATGCACAGTATTTGGTGGCTAAAGCGGAAGAGAAACAAGCTGAACTCTATTTGCAGTATACCGAACTTAGAGCACCATTTTCAGGCATTGTCAGTGATGTATTTTTGGAATCTTTTGAAAATGTTCAACCGGGAGTGTCGGTATTGAGCATGCAAAAGGTTGAGCGAATCGAAGTCGATGTGCAAATCCCTGACGTACTGATTGCAGTGTCTAAAAAGGAAGAGGACAGAAAGCAGCAGGCACGACTTAAAGTGAGCTTTGAAGCGTTTCCTAATACGACATTTGAAGGGCGTTTACTTGAAGTTAATACCGAAAAAGACCCACTAACATCGACTTACATTGCCACCATCGCGGTCGATTTAGACCCTAAGTACAAAGTATTGGAAGGTATGCCTGCCAAAGTCGAAGTCAACTTAAGTGATATGACATACACCTATAATCGAGAGTATCTAGTGCCCATTGAAGCCGTGGTCATGCAAGACGGTAGCGATATCAATACCCAAGCAAGTGGTGTCTGGCTTTATAACCTAAGTGATAAATCAATTGAATATCGCTCAGTGACGCTAGGGGTGATTGTCGGCAATGATATTGAAGTCACCAGTGGCCTTGAAGATGGATTGACGATTATTACGACTGGCGCCGCAAGGTTAGTGAAAGGTCAGCGTGTAAAGCTGATAGAAGGAGCCTAAATGATGGGAATATTAATGGGCTCTTATGGCCACAATAGTGACTTACTAACAGCGAAAACAAAGGAATGTGTCTTATGAATATTGCAGGTTACTTTGTTAAAAATACCGTTATCAGTTGGATGTTTACCTTAATCTTATTGATTGGCGGTTTAATGGCATTCACCGGTCTTGGTCAGTTAGAAGATCCACCATTTACGATTAAAGATGCCGTTGTGGTAACGCTGTATCCGGGGGCGACTTCAACAGAAGTTGAAGAAGAAGTGACATATCCCATTGAAAAGGCGATTCAAGCCTTGCCATATGTGGATTACATTCGCTCATTAAGTACTTCTGGTATGTCACAAATCACCGTGACCATGAAAAACATCTATGGCCCAGAAGAGCTACCGCAGATATGGGACGAATTACGTCGTAAAGTGAACGACATGTCAGCCAGTTTACCGCCAGGGGTTCAAACACCGATCGTTAATGATGACTTTGGTGATGTATACGGCATCATGTTGATGGTCAGCGGAGCAGACTATAGCTACCGCGATATTCTCGATTATGTTGATTATGTAAAACGTGAACTTGAGTTAGTCCCAGGTGTGGGTAAAGTTTCCCTTGCAGGTAATCAGCAAGAGCAAGTCTTTGTTGAGATGTCACTGAACAAAGCAGCTAGTTCTAACATTGACCCTTCATTAATCCAAAATTTGCTTAACTCGCAAAATATGGTGTCTGATGCGGGTAATATCAGAGTGTCAGCCGACAACTTAAAAATCCGCACTAGTGGCGGGTTTAAGTCCGTCAGCGAGCTTGAAGAATTAATTATTCCTGGCACTCAGGGCAACAAGCTTATCTATTTGAAAGATGTCGCAACGGTTTCTCGTGGCTTTCAAAACATTCCAACCAATCTACTTAAATTTGATCAACACGATGCCATTAATATCGGTATTTCATTTTCAACTGGGGTGAATGTAGTTGAAGTTGGTAAAGCGATTGATGCCAAACTGGCGAGCATTGAAAGTGTCCGCCCAGCTGGGATGGTCATTGAAACCATGTACAACCAACCAAACGAAGTGGACGCTTCAGTAGGCAGCTTTGTATGGAATCTGATTGCCGCAGTGGTGATTGTGGTCGGGGTGTTACTGGTATTTATGGGCTTCAAGTCCGGTATCTTAATTGGGTTAATCTTATTTTTAACCTGCCTAGGCACCTTTATGTTGATGCTACAAGCCGAAATTGAGCTGCAGCGGATCTCATTAGGTGCGCTTATTATTGCACTGGGGATGCTGGTGGATAATGCCATTGTGATTGTTGAGGGAATCCTCATTGGCAGGCAACGAGGGCAAACAACACTAGAAGCAGCTCAAGCTATTGTAAAGCAAACCATGTGGCCACTTTTAGGCGCAACAGTGATTGCGATTACCGCATTCGCCCCTATTGGCTTATCGCCTGACTCGACAGGTGAATTTGCCGGTTCGCTATTCTGGGTATTGTTGTTCTCGTTATTCTTATCTTGGATTACCGCAATTACGATTACGCCTTTCTTTGCGCAGCTATTTTTTGGCGCAGAGGGTGAGAAAGTAGAAGGTGAGTTAAAAGATCCTTATGGCGGCGCATTTTTTGTGTTTTATAAAATGCTGCTCGATCTATGTATGCGTTTTCGCTGGGTCAGTGTTATTTCAGTAGTGATTGCGTTTTGTATCTCTATCTATGGTTTTGCATACGTTAAACAATCCTTCTTTCCACCTTCAACGACTCCGATATTCTTAGTTGATGTTTGGATGCCTGAAGGCACGGATATACGTGAAACCCAAACGGTTGTCGAAGGCATGGAGAGCATCGCAGTTGAGCTTGATAATGTGGAATTTGTCGCCTCGACCATAGGTAAAGGTTTCCCGCGCTTTTTGCTGACGTACTCACCTGAAAAAAATTACGCATCTTATGCGCAAATTTCTATTCGTACGACAGACTTTGAAACCTTAACCGATGTAATGGTTAAGTTCAGAAAGGATGTTGAAACGGATTACCCTCAAGCGCAGCTTAAATTCAAGCGTCTTGAAATTGGTCCATCAACGGATGCGAAAATAGAAGCGCGCATTAGTGGCGCCGACCCAGATGTATTGCGTAGTATTGCCGCACAAGTGATGGAAATCTTTAATGCCACCCCCGCCACAGTCAATGTACGTCATGACTGGCGTGAGCGAGTGAAATACATTGCACCACGCTTTAACGAAACCCAAGCGCGTCGTTTAGGTATTGTAAAAAGTGAAGTTGATGAGGCATTGAAGTTCTCGTTTACTGGCATGCAAATTGGTGTTTATCGAGAAGGAACAACACTGCTGCCTATTATCGGTAGGCTACCAGAAGATGAACGTATTGATATCGAGTCAATGGAAAGCATCCGCATCTGGAGCCCAGCACTGAGCGCGTTTGTACCGCTGCAGCAAGTCGTCGATGGTTTTGAAGTGAAGTTTGAAGATCCGATTATTCAACGCCGGGATCGTAAGCGTACCTTAACGGTATTTGCTGATACTGACTTTGAATATGACATTTTACCTGCGGAGCTATTTAAAACCATTAAGCCGAAAGTTGAAGCATTGGAGCTGCCTGTGGGTTATGAGCTGCAATGGGGCGGTGAGTATGAATCTTCAAGTGATGCGCAGGAGTCATTATTTGCGACGCTGCCATTAGGGTTCTTGTTCATGTTCTTAATTACGGTGTTCCTATTTAACTCTGTTAGAAAGCCGTTAGTTATCTGGGCTTGTGTACCGCTTGCGATTATTGGTATTACCTCAGGTTTATTGATTTTAGATAAACCATTTAGCTTTATGGCGCTGTTAGGGATGCTGAGTTTATCGGGCATGCTACTTAAAAATGGCATTGTATTACTGGATCAAATCAATACCGATATTAATAATGGGATTGAAACTTTTGAGGCAGTATTTAACTCCACAGTCAGCCGTGTAAGGCCAGTATGTATGGCGGCAATTACGACTATTTTAGGGGTGTTACCGCTATTAACCGATGCCTTCTTTGAGTCGTTGGCTGCCGTGGTAATGTTCGGTTTAGGTGTGGCAACCATTCTGACATTGATCATTGTGCCAGTGTTCTATCTGATCATATTTAAAGTTAAGTATAGAAACTACAAAGAGTTTTAGTTAGCAAAACTAGCGATTTATCGCTATAACTATTAGGGGCTGTTGATCTTTCAAGGTTGTTTTTGCAGCGAGTTGTTGGCCATGCTATGTATCAAGGGCGCAAGGCAGAGACTTTGTGGTGTAGTTATTCTACATAAAAAGTCGATAACGCAGTAAAAATGACCAACAAACGCTGCCCGAAGGGTTCGACTAAAAGCGTTTACTCTTTGTTGGATTTATCTTTGTGAATAAAAGGTGCTTAGATGACTAGGCATCAATTCATCCGCCTCGATTAAAACGCTTTTATTTCGAACGAAACTTAACCAGAAAAGTTCAGCAGGCCCTAGTCAACTTTAGAAAGTTGGCTCTTTTTTATGTGATCTAACTTGCTCATTCTCACGTATCACGTTTATGTATTTACAAGAGGCTCACTATGTCTATTAGCCAAGCAATGATTAAAGTAACAAATCTTCGTTTACGTACCTTTATTGGTTTTAACCCAGACGAACGTGAAAAACAGCAAGATGTTGTGATCAATATTGAGATCCAATATCCAGCCGACAAGTCATTTGAAACCGACGATGTTGCTGATGCACTAAACTATAAAGTTATCACTAAAAAAGTTATTCAACATGTTGAAGAAGGGCGTTTCTTATTGCTCGAAAAGCTAGTAGCAGATGTACTGGCTATTTGTAGTGAACACCCATCTATTACCATGTCACGAGTAACGATTGATAAACCTCATGCTTTACGTTTTGCCGACTCTGTTTCACTGTCTTTAGAGCAGCGCAAATAAGCGATCGCCTAGCAAGCTTTCACGTAACGGTGTGGTTTTTATTTGGCACGGGTTGTCATAAGGAAAACACATGATTTCAGAAGAAGCACGCAAAGTGCAGCAAGTATTAATTGAGCGAGGTCTTGAAACGCCATTAGTTGAAAATGACATGACTAATGAGCAAAAAATTGAACGTATCCAAGGCTTAATGACTGAAGTTGTTTCAACTCTCGGGTTGGACTTAACTGATGACAGCTTATGCGAAACGCCGCATCGGATTGCAAAAATGTACGTTAATGAGATTTTCTCAGGGCTTGATTATCATCAATTTCCTAAAGTGACCCAAATAGACAACAAGATGGGCGTTGAGGAAATGGTTAAGGTCAGTGATATCAGTGTCGTGAGTACTTGTGAGCACCACTTTATTACCATCGATGGTGTAGCTGATGTAGCATATTTGCCGAAAAAGAAAATTATCGGCTTATCCAAAATCAATCGACTGGTGCGATTTTTTGCCCAACGTCCTCAAGTACAAGAGCGCCTGACACAGCAAGTGCTGGTAGCGCTACAAACCTTACTTGAAACCGATGATGTAGCGATAAGCATTAATGCTACCCATTACTGCGTTAAGTCTCGTGGGATTATGGATACTCAATCCCACACTAAAACGTCAGCTCTGGGTGGATGCTTTAAAAATAATCCAGCTTCACGGGCAGAGTTTTTCTCTAAGGGTTAAATAAGCTAACTTGTCTTTTATAACTTAAAATTGATTCTACAAACTAAGTTTACAAAAGCTGAGTTTACAAAAGCTACAAAAGCTACAAAAGATAAGTCTATAAAAAGTCATCAATGATGATTAGGCCATTAGTCAGTGCTAATGGCCTTTGTTTTTTCGAGTTTATTTTTTAATATCCATAAAGCAGATTTGGATTAACACAAGAATAAGAGATCCCAAATGAAACAAACCATACTGATTACCGGTGTCGGCAAACGAATTGGCTATGCATTGGCAATGCACTTTATTGCCCAAGATATTAATGTGATTGGCACTTTCAGAAGTCACTATCCATCAATCGATGAGTTGTTAGAACTAGGGGCTGATTTATATCAATGCGACTTATGCCAACCCGCTGAAATCGATGACATGCTGACTCGAATTAAGGCGCAGCATCAAGGATTAGATTGCATTATTCATAACGCATCTGATTGGCATAACGATAAAACCAGTGCTGACATCACCTCTGCCGATATCATGACCAGAATGATGAACATTCATGTCAGCGCGCCTTATCAAATAAACCTTGCCTTAGCAGACATGTTAACTGCCTCAGCAGGCGAAAGTGTCGGTAGCAGTAACATTATCCACATTACAGATTACGTTGCTGAAAAGGGCAGTCAGAAACACATTGCTTATGCGGCCAGTAAAGCGGCGCTGCACAATATGACCTTATCTTTTGCTGCCAAATTAGCCCCAGCAGTAAAAGTGAACTCTATTGCGCCGGCAATGATTTTGTTTAACGAAGGTGATGATGAGGCATATAAAGCCAAAGCATTAGCCAAAGCGATATTGCCAAAAGAGGCGGGTAATAGTGAGATTATCGAGCTTGTGGATTATCTGCTTGCTAGCCAATATGTCACTGGCAGAAGTTATGCGGTAGATGGTGGTAGGCAGTTAAAGTAGCCTTTAAAATACTGCGCTATGTTGTCGATTAATGATGATATAACGATGTTCAGTGAAGATAGGCTAAGCGCAAGGCTTAGCCTATTTATGTCGTCACTAAAACATTATGTTATGACAACCAAAAGTTAGTCAGAGCATAGGCTTTGAGCGTCAGATTGAGCCTTTGTATTTAAACCTGCCGTCTTGTTATCTAGTCGGCCACTTAATCGTGTTAATCCCAGTGCAATCAATACAATCACAGCGCCAACCCAAGGGGTGTGCATTAAGCCTGCGTTAGCCACAATTAATCCGCCGCCCCAAGCGCCTAATGCAATACCGACGTTAAATGCGGCGATGTTTAAACCTGAAGCAACATCAACGGCATCTGGCGTGTATTTTTCAGCTAGCTTGACTACGTATACTTGTAAACCAGGGACATTACCGAAAGCAAATGCGCCCCAAATCAAGATAGTGATTACAGCTGTTACAGGGTTAACAGCGGCAAAGTTAAACATGATCAATACCGTTACCAAACCAGAGAATATGATGGTTAGCGCTTTAATCGGGCCCATTTTATCTGCCATTTTACCGCCCCAAATATTACCGACGGCTACCGAAACACCATAAACCAACATAATCAGTGCTATCGCATCAGGATTAAAGCCTGAAACTTGCTCTAAAATTGGCGCTAGAAAAGTAAAAGCGGTGAATGTGCCGCCATAACCCAAAGCGGTAATTGCGTATACCAGCAATAAGCGTGGCTGAGTTAATACTTTAACTTGAGCTGATAACTTGGCCGCTGGTGGCTGTTTTAAGTTATTAGGCACTAATATCGCGCTACCAATGAGGGCGATTAAACCCAGTACAGCGACGACTAAAAAGGTGGCTTGCCAACCGAATTCCTGGCCAATGTAAGTACCTAACGGTACCCCTGTCACCAAGGCTACAGTGAGGCCGGTAAACATAATGGCAATAGCGCTGGCAGCTTTTTCTTTTGGCACTAAACCTGTCGCAATGGTTGAGCCAATCGAAAAGAAAACACCATGGGCTAAACCTGTGAGTATTCGCGCCAGCATCAAGGTAGTGTAATCAGGCGATTGCCACGCCAAGAAGTTGCCGGCTACAAACAATGCCATTACGGCAAGTAACACATGTTTGCGATTCCATTTACCCGTAAGGGCTGTTAGCACAGGAGCGCCAATGGCGACTCCTAATGCATATAAACTAACAAGTAACCCTGCTGATGGCAGAGTGACATTTAAATCGGCAGCCATAGTCGGAATTAAGCCGACGATGACAAATTCAGTGGTACCGATAGCAAAGGCGCTAAGCGTCAATGCAAGGAGTGCTAAAGGCATAATATTGTCTCATTCAAGTAATTAACTTCAGTGCGTGTTTTGTTTCAATGACGCTATTATGCCGACAAGCTTATTTGCTAAAAATAGTGCTTTTTACAAATTACTTTTGTCGTTAATGGTTATAATGAAGAGGCGAAATGACATTGAAAGATTAAGGGGATAGACATGCTGACAAGATCCGATGATTTAACCATCTTACTGACCGTGGTAGATACCGGAGGGTTTTCTGCAGCAGCAGAAGCACTGGATATTCAAGTTGCAAGGGTATCGCGTGCGGTGAGTAAAATTGAAAAGCAGTTGGGCGTATCTATTCTTAATCGCACCACCAGACGCGTGAATGTTACTGACGAGGGGCGACGTTTTATTGATTCAATTCGCACAGGGTTGCAGCAGATCCAACAAGCTGAAGATGATCTTATGGCACAAAAAGAAATGCCCCAAGGGCGCTTACGCGTGGATGCCGCTAGCCCATTTGTATTCCATCAACTGGTGCCACTCATCAAGTCATTTAATCAGGCATACCCTAACATTCAATTAGAGCTAAGCTCCAATGAAGGCATTGTCGATTTAATTGAAAAACGCACCGACTTAGCCATTCGCATTGGTCATTTATCAGATTCTTCATTACATGCTAGAGCACTGGGTAAAAGCGCCTTGTACTTAGTGGCAGCACCAGAATATCTCGCTACTCGAGGCATACCGATGCAAACCGCCGATTTAAGCGCACACGACACCATAGGTTTAACAGGCTCAAAAGCACTCAATCAATGGCCGTTAAAAGGATTTGAAGCACTTAACCCGAGTTTTTCATCCAGCAACGGTGAGACGGTGCGTCAGTTAGCGTTAGCAGGTAATGGCATTGCGTGTTTATCAGGTTTTATGGTCAAACAAGATATTGAAGCTGGGCGATTGATATCGATACTAGAAACACAAAAGCTATCTAATACAGCAAGGGAACAGGTCAACGCTGTGTACTATCGTTCCTCCACAGTCGCCAAGCGGATCTCTGCCTTCATCGACTTTATTCAACCTAAGTTGAGTTTGTAGTTGGTTAAGCAGACTTTTGCGCTCAGTCAATATTGGCAATGCCAAATCTAGAGCGCAACCCTAAACTTTTAGTTAAGCGAACTTTTCATTAAGCTAACTTTTGATTAATCCAACTTTTAGTTAACCCAACTGCGCATTACCCCAAATGTGCTGAGAAAATTCTTCTTGTTGGCGTAATGATCACCGGTAAGGGCACATCCCAATACTCTATTGGTAAAAAGCTCACTTGTTGGCAGTCATGGGCATAACCTACAGCCAGAGGTTTATTGTCAGTTACTTGTGCTAGGGTGCGATCGTAAAATCCGCCGCCCATCCCCATACGGTTACCTTGATCATCAAAGGCCACTAATGGGGTCACAATCATATCTAGTTGGTTTACTGTAACCATATGGCGGATATCTAACTTAGGCTCAGCAATATCATAGCGATTGTTAATCATCTGGGTATCCGGGGTGTAGCGCATAAACAGTAAATGGCCCTTAGCAAAAGGGTGCAAGCGCGGTAAATACACCTCAACATCATGTTTCCATAACGCTTCAATTAACTTGCCCGTTGCTAATTCGCCATCAAAACCTAAATACATTGCGACCCGCTTAGCAGAAATCCGTTGAATTTCGGCTAACAAGTGACGGCTGGCAATTAAAGCCAATTGATTTTGATCCGCTGCTGAAATCCCATTACGTTGCTGCCTGATATGGCGACGTATATTGTCACGACTCATATCATTACTATCAAAAATAGGCTCAGATAATGAAGGATCGGTAAAAGAGTCATTTTCCAACATTATTTGATGAGATACCGCAGGATCAGTTGCAGTGCTGCTAGAGGAAAAATAGGTAATTGAGGTTTGATTTGCAGCTTGAGTTAATGGCTGCTCATCTGAATTAGTCATAAAACGCGTCATGCTCATAGGTAGGAAGTACTCCATCACTTACAAATGAAAGATAAAAAGGCGTTATTAATAAGGAAACCGTTTTCAGGTTATCGCGATAAAGCAAAATTTCAAAGAAGATAATCAACTGTTTAAGCAGCATTTGCTTATATGACGAGAATTAATCAGTTGTAAGATAAAAAAACGCAGATTAGGTTACCCATAATCTGCGTTTTTCAATTGTGTATTACTTAGCAATGATGGGTTATTTTTCCATGTTCATTGATTTTAGTAATACTGGGCTGTCGTATTCAGCAACTAAACATTTGGCTTTTAGCCAGAATTGGCGACGTGTAAGGAAGTAGGCAAATATTACTGATAACATGGCCCATTCAACTAGGTTTTCGGCCATGAATCGAGTGCCAGGATGTAAAAACTCCAATAATTCATGCGGATACCTTCCATGGTTTTCAATAAAACCGACTCGAGTATTCAATAAATACAGGCCGTAATGCATGGCGCAGAAGGCACCAATACCAGCGATGAACCCAAGTAACTTGGTATACCATCTGTTAGGCAATTTAGCGCCAAACATCATAAAGTAAAAGCCCACTAATATTGATGCTGCCAATAATGCATTGGTTACTTCTAATGGATGGTTAATAACTTCAAGCCCGTTATAGAACAAGCTGAACCCAATATGTGGGACGAGTATGGTTAAACTGAATGCGAGTAACCATGTCTTCCCAGGGCCAATGTTCTTCCAATACCACTTTTTGACGCATTGAAAGCTCAGCCAGAAAAAGCCAAAAAAGAATAAGTAATTACATAAAGCAGGCAGGCCAAATAAGGCAAACTTCATTGTTAGTAATGCAAAATACCATTCAGGAAGCTGTAGTACACTCATGCGGTATGCAGAATCTTGTGCAAAAGTGGGGTACATGGCAGCGAATAAAATGCCTAAAGTAAGGAATAGAAAAGTGAAACTGATCAACCCGCCAAACATTTTAGGTGCAATACCTTTAACACTTTGTTTTTTAAGCTGGGTCACTAAGGTTTGATAGTTAGAAACGATCGCATCTTTAATATCGGTTGATACCCAGTTCTCTTCCAGTAATCCAATTTTTGTTTTGGTTTCGCTAGCTTCAATGATGTCTTTAACCGCAGGCGTTGCCAGTACCGATTTATCAGTTGATTGACTACCGCCACCTAATTGCTTGGCCACACTCCACACAGCTGGATCGTAAACACCACCGGCATCGTGGGTGTTATTATTGCTCCCAGCAAAGCACATTGTGGTATCAACTTGATCGATGTTGGCATTAAATTGCAAAGTAGGCAGGTTAGCGGTAAAGGCATATATAAAGGTGCAACCATCTAACGCACCTTCTACATTAACTTCGGTGACTTCAGTTAATTGGTGAACGAGTTTTAGGCCGGTTTTCTTAACGTAATCGGTAGTCCATTCATGGTAATCATTGGTGTTATAAGCCCACTTTGTGCTGCGTATTGCATTACCGTCAATGGTGTAACTAAAGTAGAGGTAACCACCACCATCACAGGTGCGACAAGTGACCTTGCCACTTCCGCCACATCCGCCACAAGTATTACTACCACTCCCCCAACAAGCAGAACATGACTCCGTAGTATGAACCGTGCGATTGTTTTCATAACGAGTGACATGATTACGGCCCTTGCCGCCGCAACTTGAACAAGAAGTACTGCCACGACCATGACAACTAGAACAAGTATCTTTACCTGTACCGTCACAGGTATAACAGACTTTACTGCCTACATAAGTCTCAGGGGCTGATTTTAAGCCCCTATCTTTAATCAAAAAATTCTCAGAAATATCAGGGCCGAGGATTTTAAGGAAGCGATCGTTGAACAAGCTATTTTGACCGCTAACATATTGTTTAGCAGTATCATTAGCACAACTATAGGCATTTGATGCCGAGCCAGATTTTATCCCAGAAGGGCAATGGCCGCCGTGTTCATGTTCTGTAACACCGATCTCAATGGTCCAGCCAAAGGTAAAATTGAGCTCTGGTAGTTTTGTTTGTTCGTCGCTTAATACAACGGGTACATTTACACCCGTTAAGTCTTTACCGTTATTGCGGATAAACTCTTGGAATTGTTCTAATTTACTCACGTAATACTTCCTATCAATCAATGCGTGAATGTGACGTTAAACTGGTCGTTCGTTTTATAACTTTATGGTGAAATCTGTTTCATCGGCCTTGAGGTATACCCATTTTCTAACAGCTTGATGGCCATTAGCTGACACTTTAATGTCATAGCCTCCAGGCGGCAGCATCATACCTGCCGCATATTTCGGTTTAATGTTCATTACGGCGATATTCGCACCACTAATATTAGTAGTAATAGTGAGTGGCAATAAGGCTTTAGCTACAGATGCTGAGCTTGGCTGAGAGCTGGTTTCATGTTCTGGCATGATGGCTAAATCAAAGCGGTTAATCGGCTCGCTAATCGCATCAAATCCCCGAGTAATCATTAGGTGTTCATCGATCCGAGCACCAATAGGTTGCACCATAGGCTGAGTCACCAATAACCATTTAAGTGCGAATGAAATACTGGCAGAGTCATTGTTTTCCATTTGCTCAAAAAAGTAATGCATAGCGGAATCTTTCATGGTGTATTGGTTACTACTCACGGTGATTGGTACGATAAAAATCGACAACAATAACACCGCAGAAATTCCGCCTTTAATGTAACCTGCTTTGGTTTTTTGTTTACCATCGGCGGGTTCATCATTGGTTTTATTGGCTTGCTTAGCTTGGACCAACTCAACGGCTTTCATCGGCAGTTTTAATACCGTTAATAACACTAATGCTAAGCTAATCGACATGGATATAGGTGGCACTATGGTTGCGCGCAGTGCAGATTTACCCGTTGATTCAAATGCGCCACCATCAGCAAATTCAGCTTGCTGGGCCTCAAGTACATTAAGGTACTCTGTGGTTTTACGTTGAATATTAGGCTCAATAATACGTTGCTTAAATTCGCGGTTATTCCAATCTGCGAGGGTTGGGCTAACATAAAGCTCTTTCATTTTCCGTTCGATACGTTTTTGAATGTCGCCTTGCTTTTGGAATTGTGACCAACTCAAATTAGGCGGCATATCTAAGCCTTTATTTTTCATGCTGGAGCGCCAGCGTTTATCCGCTTCTTGGCGAACTTTTTTGGCAACGGCATTATCAAAACTGGTGCGATCAGCCATCACCCAAGTGGTGGGTAAAGACAAACCTTTTTGTTTGAGGGTTTTATTCACTTTAAGGCTGGTTAATTCATGATGTCTAAATTCATGAATAGACGAAATTCCTAATGGGTAACCACCTGATTCTTTGACAAAGTCAGGTTCCATTTTCACCATCAACACATTCTTATAGTGGTTAACATCATTGGTATAGACCATACGATGATCTTTAAAGCCTGCATCGCCACCCGTCGCAGCATCAGCGGCTTGCATCGCGGTAAATAAACCAAACGTCATGATGCCGGTGATAATAGAGTTACCGACATTTTCAGACGTCGAAATCTCTTCTCGGATTAACCAATCATCAGGCGGAATATAAGGGATGCTGTATTTAGCGATCTCTTTGTCGTAGCCCTTTTGTAAACGTTCATAACAGCTGTTTTTACGGCTGCCTTTTTTCATGTCGCCGCATTTATTGCGACGCTCAAAAAAATCATACATTTTAGGGGCGATTTTTTGCGCTCTAGATTCAACTCGAGCTTCATAAGCGCTAACGCCTTTTTGATACTTACCCCAACCTTGTTTCACTTGATTTTGAGTATCTAGCCAATACTCATTTGAGCGTTCAGGTGAGCTTGCCAGTGCTTGGTTGTATTCGTTAGAACCTTGAGCATACTCTTTGTAATTATCCCGCAGTGAATGACGAAACTCATCATAGTTTGCGTAGTGCTCGTCAAAGCGAGACAACGCGCGATCGCGGACAAACTTTTCCATGATCATGCGCTTCTTTTGTTTAAGATCATCGACCAGTTTATCGTCAGCGTAAACTAAGCCACCAAACACCGATAAGAAGGTTTTTTCTGTGGCGTTATGGTCAGAGTCAGGGTCGTAATCAATGCCTTCAAACTGGATTGACTTTTCAATCAACGCACTGCGTAATACTTGAGATAAATAAGCTTGTTGACGCTCAGACGGTGACGAGGCATCAATAATAAAATGATCAACCAGCCATTTTTGCCCAAAAAACACCGTTGGCCATACCAAGACTGCAATCAAGGCGAAGTAGCCAATGGCTCGGCCTACACGTGCGACTCGCTTGCCCTTTAATAGCATATCGGCCAACAACAAGGTGACACCAATACCACTGATGGTTCGGCCAAATAATTCAACCGCGCGTAAATCATCTTCGCTGGAGTTTTTGCCGCCTGCCACATCAGTCAGCGCAGCATTAAATACCGCCTCAGGGAACAAATACAATACCGAGCAAATAAACATCAGCATCATCCACCAAAAAGGTTTGCCTAATTTGGTGATTTCATTTTCACGGGCTTGCTGGGCAGCGGCCTTTTCGGACGAGCTTTTCTGCTTTTTTTGTACTTTTTCTAATTGCTTTTCTGCCACTTGCATTTTCTGCTGTGTTGGCGTTTTATTGAGCAAGTTGGTTGCAAATGGGCTTTGTTTTTTATCAGTCATTTTGTTGCTTACTTTTTGTTTTTATTATTGTCTTTGTGTGCGCTATTTTGCTTTGCTATCAGGCAAAGTGAGTAAAATGGTTTCACCGGTTTTATGCTCAATTTTCTCGTCAGTAATGGTCGGGAATCCATGCTCAAGCAAGGGGGTTGGCGTGGTATTTTTCACCTGTGCCTTTTTGGCGCCAGTGATGGATTTAAGCCCGTCATTGAGAGAAAGGTAATAGCCTTCAGTCTGATAGCCCAACATTTCCTGAAATCGATCAAAGTCTGCATCTTGAGGCAATGATGCGATATAACGACCGAGGTTACTGAGCGGTTGGTAGCGCTTTGCAGGCACTGAGGCAGTAAATAAACGTTGGCAAATTTTATAAGGCGTCGCATCCACAATCACACCGTCAGGCAGCTTATTCTTGTTGAGTTTAAGCAGCTGTGTTTGATGATAGTCGGTGCCATTGAGTGAATAAGTATAGACTTTCATTCCTAAGCTATGAGCTCTACTTTTTACTGCTAAATGCTGCATATAGCTGCGAATATCCAGATGAATACCAGAATTGCTACCGAGCTTATTTTGCAGTTTTCTTAGGGCTTCGCTGCTGGTGTAGTCTTTGTAACGAGAACGATAGCGCTTAGTGCCGTAGCGTCCAGCTAGCTCGATGTCATCTTGGTTATCAAGGTAATAGGCGTCATTTTTAACCCCCTTACGTAAATCACTGCGTAGCTTTTCTATACTCGTTGGGTGGCCTCCTTGTAAAAAACCAAGGTACACATAAGGGTTAATCCCACGAAGTTTGTATAAAGTGTCTTGATCTGCCGCTGAATAATAATAACCACTGAGGCCAATATATTTACGCAGCATATTGTCTAAATCGACAAGCTCTTGGCCATTGGCATCGGACTTTATTTCTACATTGAGTTTTTGTGAAGGCAGGCGATAAGCGGCAAATATCTTAAATGCTTCAGCGGCCGTAATTGGGCGCTCATTGAGTAAAGCATTCGTGTCTTTATCACGCAGTTTCAGTTCAGAAAAATCTTTGCGAGACATACGCTCAAGCTTGTAGCGCTCGCCAGTGTAGTGCACGGTTGCACGACCAGTTTGACTGTCATGGTGATTAACCCAAGTGCCATCTTTAAGTAGCATGACGTCAATTTCAACACTATTGAAGTTGTCATTTAATGCTGCAGCAATGGCGTTATAGCTACTTTCCGGTTGACGAAAGTCACCACGATGGGCTGAGATATCAATAGGACATTGTGCTGTTGATAGCATCTTAATATGGCCATGATTGGTGAGGTATAAATTACGATCGCCAAGCGCCATTTGGGTATCAATAATATCTAGGCCCTGACTAGCTGCATCAAGAGGTAAGTGAGCAAGTGCAGCGGGGACAACATAAGCTGGTTCAACGGGTTCTGGAGTTGATTTACAGCCAGATAAGATAACGAGACCAGTGATAACTATGAGGTTGAAAAAGGTAAAATGTCGGGTACGACCTGTCATAATCCATATTTACAAGTTATTAATATTGTAGGCTTTATACATGATTGTTTTCCCTGAAACAATATCAACCATAGTTTTAACGTGTGTATCTTTGTCAGTTTGCGATACGTAACAATTTTGCAGCCTGATTACACAAGTTTTGATACAGTTTTTGACAAGTATTGGATAGTTAACTGAGTTGCTTAAGGGGAGGGTAACGTGGCGGGACTTGATTGTTAAGTTGTCGACACAGTACTAATAAGTATTGAGTTAAGTATTGGGTTAAGTGCTGAAAACGGACGCTTAATCGTAAAGTATATGGCTAAATTTCAGAGTCAAATGCTGAAGATTCAGGCATAAAAAAACCACCCAATAAGGTGGTTTGTTTAATTAGGATGCTCCCCAGAATACCGACCGTCGGTGTAGCCCTTGAACCGTAGGTTCAAGGCGGGAAAATGTTCATCTCCTAAGGTTTCTCGGTACAAGCCGAGCATACGCAATGTCAATGAAAGCATTCACCCTGGGTTTGTAAATATCGGCACAGGGACATAACCTACAAGCGCATATCCCAGGGAGCAAAACCGGTGTGAATCATGTCAAACTCAACTTAAAATTGGTCTAACACAAGTCTAAAAACTGTTTAGTCGTCCTTGCTAGTTCGTTCAATCAGCGAGTTTTCTAACGTCGACTGTAATAACGAAATACGCTCATCCATTTGCGCCATGTACTGCTTATTCTTTTGCTGTTCTTCATGTAACTCGTAACCAATATTCAGCGCGGCCATAATGGCTAATTCTTCGCGGCTTAAATTGTTGGTACGTGCTTTCAGGTTAGTCAGCTGTTGCTCAACACCTTTAGCGATCGAACGCAATGCATCCTCTTGTCCTTTTGGACAAGCGATAGAGTAGGTGCGCCCTAAAAGGGAGATATCTATAGCACTATTACTCATATGTCGCTGAGGATCCTTATTCGTCTAAAATAAAAATTGTAGCAGTTTATCTAACCCCTTGACTGTAACGCTTTAGCATTAAAGCCATTTCTCTTTAAGATTAAGCCGTAAAGCTTATCGCATAACACTAAGTGCTTATTATCTAACACTCAATCAAGAGAATGGAACTAGCCTATTTGCGGACTATATAGCGCATATATTAAAAGTGCAAGGTAACTCGCGTCCTTAACACTTATTTGCTTGATGTATGAGCAGCTTAGGCCGCATATGTAACCTCCTAGTGACAACAGAGGTTAATTGCTAGCAATTTATCGCTATCCAAACTGAATCAACAGATACCGCAACTAGATACCGAATATGTTTATTTCGACCTGATTAAGCATACTAGTTTTGACACCATTCGCTTAGTTTATCGAGTTATATGTGGCAAGGTTTATATTAGCTTTTGATTTAGTTAATTCAGCACCATTAAAAAACTGAAAACAGAACCTAATGATTAACAAGCAATTAGCCTGTTATCTAAGCTAATCATCCCAAGGTGCTTTATACTAAAGAGATTCACATCAAAGTTTGTATAAAAACACGTCACCGGTGGCTAAATTACTCAGCAAATTCTTGTGCAGAGTTTGGTGGCAGTTATTAACTCTGCTAGCATTGCAGCAGATTGAATATTTAATGGAACATTACCATGGCAACCCCTCCTTCTTTATGTATTGAAAAACTGAAAAAAGCACTCGATTCAGCTGAAATTGGTCAGCATCCAGTCGAGGTGCATGGCGCCTTAGTCGGGTTAATTTGTGGTGGGGTAGAACAAGCTAATACCGTTTGGCTAAAACCATTACTTGAATTGATGAACGATGGTCAGCCATTAACCAGCGAGTTACAGCAATTAATCACGGAACTGTTTCAAGACACTGCCACCCGTTTGGGCGATGCTGAATATGGGTTTAATCCGTTACTACCTGAAGAAGAAGAGCCACTAAGCACTCGTCTAGAATGTTTAGCCTTATGGGTACAAAGCTACCTTACTGCCATTGCGTTAATTCAGCCTAAACTGAATGGCGCATCATCAGATGTACGTGAAATCATTCAAGACTTAGGTGCGATTGCACAAGTTGAATTTGACGTAAGCGATGACGATGAATCAGAAGCTGCGTTTATCGAACTGCATGAGTTTGTCAGAATGGCCGCTGTATTATGTTATTCAGAGTTCGGCCCAGAAATCCCATTCGATGACAGCGAGCCAGCAGCGCCACTGCATTAATAATTTAAGCTTCACTAAGTACTAAACAGTAAATTAGTCAGCTAAAACACGCGCACAGATAATAAGTCTTGTGCGCAAGCGTCAATCTAATTAATAAAAAGAACACGCTTTTATGACCCAGCCAGAAACACTTTCAACGTCTACTAAGCCTATTTCGAGTAACACAACGACAAATAAGCCTATTGCTAATAACGATGCAGAAAAAGTGGATATCACCATTGTTGGTGGTGCGATGGCAGGGGCCAGTCTCGCATTGGGTTTAGCCCAGCTTTCTGAAAAATATCAAACCAAACTTAACCGACCGTTATCAATTGCCATTATTGAAGCCGTAGCACCAGATGCCAATCATCCAGGGTTTGACGCGCGCTCTATTGCCATCGCCCATGGCTCAGTATTTGAATTAACTCGTTTAGGTATTTGGCCAAAACTTGCAAGCCTTGGCACCGAGATTGAAAACATCCACATATCCGATCGTGGTCATTTCGGCATGACAGAACTCAACGCTGAGCAGTTTAATCTCTCGTCCATGGGCCAAGTCGTTGAGCTGGCTAAAGTCGGTAAGGTCTTGTTTGATGAGTTAAAGCAACATGAGATTAAGCTTTATTGCCCAGCGACCTTAGACACCCTTGAAACTGACGCAACAGGTCACAGCTTAACCCTCAGTAATGGCCAGCAAATTCGTACTCAGTTGCTTGTAGCTGCTGACGGCGCACACTCCAAAGTACGCCAAGCACTAAAACAAGACATTGAAAAAGTTGAGTTTGACCAAGTCGCACTCGTTGCCAATGTACAAACTGATAAGCCGCATCAAGGTTGGGCTTATGAGCGGTTTACCGACACTGGGCCTTTAGCGTTACTGCCGATGTCATCTGAATCTGTACAAGGTAAAAGCCATCAGCCACGTTTGTCATTGGTGTGGGCGCTTGATAGTGAGCAAGCACAAGCACTTAAAACCGCGCCTAAAGCTGAGTTTTTAGCATCATTACAACGCGCGTTTGGCAACAGAGCAGGGCGCTTTACCGATGTAGGCGAGCGTGTCAGTTATCCACTGACATTGTCGTATATGCCGAGACCGATATACCATCGCACCGTATTTATTGGTAATGCTGCGCAAACCTTGCACCCGATTGCAGGCCAAGGGTTTAACTTAGGTTTACGTGATGTGGTCGGCTTAATTGATGCCATAGAAACAGTCATCAAACACAGCTTGCAACAGCAACAAGCATTAGATATTGGCCAACACACTGTAATACATGATTATCTGTCACTACGTGAAGCTGATCGTAGCAATACCATCAACAATGTAGAGTTTTTAGTGCGCGGCTTCTCAAATCAGTACTGGCCATTAGTCGCTGGGCGCAGTCTAGGGCTAAGATTGTTGTCATGGTGTCCGCCGCTCAAAGCGCCTATTGCCCATAAAGCAATGGGTTGGAAAAGTGCCTAAGATTGCAAGTGCAGTTATAAAGCATCTCAGTAAACCGATTGAAGATTAAGGATTAACATGTTTCAAACTCAGACCTATGATGTAGCCATAGTTGGCGGTGGAATGGTTGGCTTGGCAACGGCAATCGGTTTAGCCGAGGCAAACTTAAACGTGGTGGTGATTGATGCGGGCCAAACAGAGGCTGTGTCAGGTGAGCCACGTTTACGTGTGAGTGCGATTAACAAAGCCAGTGAGCGATTACTAACAAACTTAGGTGCTTGGCAATACATTGACCAAGCTCGCACTGCGCTTTATCAAAAAATGGCCGTATGGGACAAAGACGGATTAGGCAAAATTGCCTTTGATGCCGCCAGCATCAGTGAGCCATCCCTTGGGGCGATTATCGAAAACCAATCCATCAGTTACGCCTTAGCCAAGCGCACCAGCGAATTAACTAACATTACCCATCTTGAAGGCCAGCGACTTGAACGCATCGCATTTGGTGAACGTGAGTCGTGGTTAACCTTAGATAACGGCGAAAACTTAAGTGCTGCGTTAGTGGTTGCAGCTGATGGCGCTAACTCTTGGGTGCGAACCCAGTGCCAAATTCCACTGACCTTTTGGGATTACGGTCACCACGCCATTGTAGCCACTATTCGCACGAGTCAGCCCCATGAAGATACCGCTCGTCAGGTGTTTTTAGCCGACGGCCCATTAGCATTACTGCCACTATACGAAGACAATCTTTGTTCTATCGTATGGTCAGTATCGCCGCAAGAAGCCGAAAGGCTATTAGCGTTATCGCCTGAAGAATTTTCTAAAGCCTTAACCGCAGCATCTGATGGTCGCTTAGGCGTATGTGAACTGGTTAGCGAGCGTCAATCACACCCACTGCGTATGCGTTATGCACGCCACTTTGCTCGTCATCGTTTGTTATTGGCAGGCGACGCCGCCCACACCATTCATCCGTTAGCAGGCCAAGGGGTTAACTTAGGCTTTTTAGATGCGGCCAGTATTATCGAAACCGTTAGCGAGTTACATGACGCGGGTAAAGATCTCGGTGATTACGCCAACCTTCGTGCACTAGAGCGCTGGCGAAAAGCTGAAGCGATAGAGATGATCAGTGCAATGGAAGGTTTCAAACGACTATTCGCAGGCAGCAATCCAGTTAAAAAAGCCTTACGTGATTTGGGTTTAAACCTGATTGATAATGTCGCTGGACTAAAAACAGTGTTCATCAAACAGGCTATAGGCAATAAACTGAAACTTCCTAAACTTTGCCGTGAGTAAAATTTGACATCACTTCGGCCTAAAACCTCTTATATATCAGGGGATCGGCCGAAGTAGATGAAATTCTTGTAAAAAAACTACACCCTTCGCATTAGTTAAACTAATGTTAAAATCTCGGATTAGAAAATTTCCTACTATACAAAGTTCACCCTATGGGTATAATTTTGCCCCATTCATAGCCGTGAATATCGGAAAGACGATATTTCCAATGTTCACGGTATATAAATCGCCTTCACCTGTTGTACCCTCAGAAGGCTCATAAAAAAGAGATAATAATGGCTAATAAAACTGTACTCTTTAACAAGCACTTAGAATCAAATGGCAAGATGGTAGATTTCCACGGTTGGGATATGCCACTTAACTATGGTTCACAAATCGAAGAACATAACGCAGTGCGCCAAGACGCAGGCATGTTCGATGTATCACACATGACAGTGGTTGATGTGACCGGTACCGATGCTTGTGCATTCCTACGCAAATTATTAGCAAACGATATTGCTAAGCTAAAAGTCGCTGGTAAAGCGCTTTACAGCGGCATGCTAGACGACAACGCTGGCGTTATCGACGACCTCATTACTTATTACCTTACTGACACCCATTACCGTGTGGTGGTTAACTCAGCCACTCGCGTGAAAGATTTAGCCTGGATGGAAAAACAGTCAGCAAGTTTTGATGTGACCATTACTGAGCGCCCTGAGCTTGCGATGATTGCTGTGCAAGGCCCTAACGCGAAAGCCAAAGCGGCTACAGTATTCAGCGCCGAGCAAAACGCCGCCGTTGAAGGCATGAAAATGTTCTTTGGTGTGCAGTCAGAGTCATTATTTATTGCGACCACAGGTTACACCGGCGAAGCGGGTTACGAAATCATCGTCCCAGAAGCTGAAGCCGCTGCATTATGGCAAGCACTGCTTGAAGCAGGTGTTAAGCCATGTGGCCTAGGCGCACGTGACACCCTACGTTTAGAAGCGGGCATGAACCTATACGGTTTAGACATGGATGAAACCATTAACCCGTTAGCAGCAAACATGGGCTGGACTATCGCATGGGAGCCAGAAGATCGTGACTTCATTGGCCGCGCAGCACTAACAGAAATTAAAGCAGCAGGGCCAGACAAATTAGTTGGCCTTATCATGGAACAAAAAGGTGTATTACGTCACGGCATGCCAGTGTTCTTCACTGACGCAGATGGCGTTGAACATGAAGGTTCGATCACCAGCGGGACTTTCTCGCCAACTTTAGGCTATTCTATTGCCATGGCGCGTGTACCTAAGGGTATTAGTGATACGGCTGAAGTCGAAATGCGTAAAAAGCGCGTAGCTGTTAAAGTCATTGCACCAAGTTTCGTACGTAACGGTAAACAAGCATTCTGATGTTAGCAGCGAATTGCGCTAAATCGGTTAACTTTTTTGTCGCCTGTACTCATTGATAGTGACACATAAGCTATCAACTCCGTGCAGGCTGCTCAAATTTAATCGATTTCACAGCACGTTTTGTGACTAACATATTTTGGTATAAGCACTTATTTAGATAATATCAATCAATAATCAACGAATTGATGATTAAGTACTTATCCCATTAACTCAAATAAAAATTGCGCTTTAAATTTATAGATATAGGAATTACGATAATGAGCAACATTCCAGCTGAACTTAAATATGCTTCATCTCATGAGTGGATCCGTAAAGAAGAAGACGGCACATACACTGTGGGTATCACTGAGCATGCACAAGAGCTATTAGGTGACATGGTATTCGTAGAATTACCAGAAGTTGGCGACACAGTAACAGCTGGCGAAGATTGCGCAGTAGCTGAATCAGTTAAAGCAGCGTCAGACATCTACGCACCGATTTCAGGTGACGTAGTGGCTGTAAACGAAGCATTAGAAGATTCACCAGAATTAGTAAACAGTGAAGCATTTGGCGAAGGTTGGTTCTTCCGCGTTAAGCCATCTGACGAAGCTGAAGTGGCTAACCTGTTAGATGCTGACGGTTACCAAGAAGTGATTGACGAAGAATAATCGTCGACGCTAATAGAAGCTCCCTTGGGAGCTTCTTTTGTTTTGCCTTTAAAAATTTATTAATGGCATAAGCGATCCTTACGCTTGCTATTAAAGTATTGCACAACAACATTTTTCCCTAGACCAGTTTAATGCCCTACAGCTTGATTCTGGCAGATTTGGAACACGACTTCTCATGACAAAGCAAACCCTAACTCAATTAGAGCAACACGAATTATTTTTAAGCCGACATATCGGCCCTAACCAAGCTCAACAGCAAGAAATGTTGAACTATGTTGGCGCAGAATCGCTTGAAGACTTAACCGCACAAACTGTGCCTGGTTCAATTCGTTTACCGCAAGAATTGACCATTGGTGATTCATGTGGCGAAGCGGAAGGCACAGCCTACATCCGCACCATTGCTGATAAAAACAAAGTATTCAAAAGCTACATCGGCATGGGCTACTACGGTACTGAAGTACCAAACGTCATTTTACGTAACGTGTTTGAAAATCCGGGTTGGTACACAGCGTACACCCCGTACCAGCCAGAAATTGCTCAAGGTCGTTTAGAAGCTATTCTTAACTTCCAACAAGTGTCGATGGACTTAACCGGTCTTGACCTTGCATCAGCATCACTACTTGATGAAGCTACCGCAGCTGCTGAAGCAATGGCAATGGCAAAACGTGTGTCTAAAGCCAAAAAAGCCAACATCTTCTTTGTGGCAGATGATGTGTTCCCACAAACATTAGATGTAGTGCAAACCCGCGCAGAATGTTTTGGTTTTGAAGTGATTGTTGGCCCAGCAGCAGAAGCCGCAAACTACGAGCTATTTGGCGCATTATTCCAGTACACCAACCGTTTTGGTGAAATCACCGACAACACTGAACTGTTCGCTAAGCTTGCTGAAAAGAAAGCGATTGTGACTGTTGCTGCTGACATCATGTCACTGGTACTGCTTAAGTCACCGGGTTCAATGGGCGCAGATATCGTATTTGGTAGCGCACAGCGTTTTGGCGTACCAATGGGTTACGGCGGACCACACGCTGCATTTTTCGTTGCACGTGATGCACACAAGCGTTCAATGCCAGGTCGTATTATTGGCGTATCAAAAGATACCCGTGGTAATGACGCACTGCGTATGGCAATGCAAACACGCGAGCAACACATTCGCCGTGAAAAAGCCAACTCAAACATTTGTACTGCACAAATCTTATTAGCGAATATGGCGTCGTTCTACGCCGTGTTCCATGGCCCACAAGGGCTTAAAACCATTGCTAGCCGCATTAACCGTTTAACTGACATTCTAGCGACTGGCCTTAAAGCCAAAGGCGTTGAGTTAGTTAACAACACTTGGTTCGACACCATCAGTGTTAAAGGCTTAGACGTAGCAGCAGTTACAGCTCGCGCTGTCGATGCAGAATTAAACTTACGTATCGATGCTGACGGCATTTTGGGTATCAGCTTAGATGAAACCACCACACGCGAAGATATCGACCAGTTATTGACTGTGATTATCGGTGAAGGTCATGGCCTTGATGTTGCGGCTATCGATGGCGACATCGTAGGTAACGGCTTTAGCTCAATCCCAGCAGAGCTTGAGCGTAAAGATGCCATCTTGACCCACCCAACATTCAATCGCTACCAAAGCGAAACTGAAATGATGCGTTACATCAAGCGTCTAGAAAACAAAGATTTAGCCCTAAACCATTCAATGATTTCATTAGGCTCATGTACCATGAAGCTTAACGCAGCCGTTGAAATGCTACCGGTAAGCTGGCCAGAATTTGCCAACATGCACCCATTCTGCCCGCTAGACCAAGCGCAAGGTTACACTCAGCTAATCAATGAGTTATCTGACTTCCTAGTCAACATTACAGGTTACGATGCCGTTTGTATCCAGCCTAACTCAGGCGCACAAGGCGAATACGCTGGACTGCTAGCGATTAAGAAATACCACGAGTCACGCGGCGAAGGGCACAGAGACATCTGCTTAATCCCACAATCTGCTCACGGTACTAACCCTGCATCGGCGCAGCTTGCAGGCATGAAAGTGGTCGTGACTGCATGTGATAAAGAAGGCAACGTCGACGTAGAAGACTTACGTGCAAAAGCCGCTGAGCTTGCAGACAGCCTATCGTGCATCATGATCACCTACCCATCGACTCACGGTGTGTATGAAGAATCAATCGCTGAGATTTGTGAAATCGTCCATGAGTATGGCGGCCAAGTTTACCTTGATGGCGCAAACATGAACGCACAGGTTGGCTTAACGTCACCGGGCTTTATTGGCGCAGATGTCTCGCACCTTAATCTACATAAAACCTTTGCTATTCCACATGGCGGCGGCGGACCAGGTATGGGCCCAATCGGCATTAAAAAGCATTTAGCGCCGTTTGTAGCAGGTCACCAAATCGTAAAACCAGGCCGCGAAAGCGACAACAATGGCGCAGTATCAGCCGCGCCATACGGCAGTGCAAGCATCCTACCTATCAGCTGGATGTACATTAAACTGCTAGGCACCGAAGGCGTGAAACAGTCTACTCAAATGGCACTGCTAAACGCTAACTACGTAATGAAGAAACTGTCAGGTCACTACCCAGTATTATTCACTGGCCGTAACGACCGTGTAGCGCACGAATGTATTATCGACTTACGTCCGCTTAAAGAGTCTTCAGGCATTACCGAAATGGACATTGCTAAGCGTCTAAACGATTACGGATTCCATTCGCCAACCATGAGCTTCCCAGTAGCGGGCACCTTAATGATTGAGCCAACAGAGTCAGAGTCAAAAGTTGAGCTAGACCGTTTCGCAGAAGCGATGATCTCAATTCGCAAAGAGATCGCCAAAGTAGAATCAGGCGAGTGGCCAAGCGACAACAACCCACTGCATAACGCACCGCACACCATGGCCGACATTATGGACCCAGCGTTTGATACACGCCCATACAGCCGTGAAGAAGCCGTGTTCCCAAGTGCAGCGGTTAAAGCGAATAAGTTCTGGCCGACAGTTAATCGTATTGATGATGTGTACGGAGACCGCAATCTGATGTGTTCTTGTGTGCCAATTGGTGACTACGAATAAAGATAATTGCTGCTGAGGATCATTAATTAAGTTGGTTAACGATTTAATGAAGATGGTTATTTTAATTAAGTTGGTTAATTAACTAGATCCTACATTAATTATTAAAAGGCGAACCAGAAATGGTTCGCCTTTCTTATTTATGCTTTAGTCTATGTATCCATACTCTGTATCAAGATAATTTCATTTTTAAGTGCATTATGCTGTCGCTTAGTTGGTTATGTTTGATAAAGTGCTATTAACTTAAATTTATAAAATAATAATGATAGGGAAATTAAATGAGCTTCATTGGCGCACGGTGGTGGAAATTTGATTTTCACACACATTCACCAGCTTCTTTTGATTATGGAAAAGCAGATAGTAGTTTGAAAGCATCTAAGTCACCTAAAGACTGGCTGTTAGATTATATTGCTAAAGGAATCCAATGTGTTGCAATTACGGATCATAATACAGGAGACTGGATTGACGGGCTAAAAGATGCAGCAGAAGTCTTAAGAGCAGAAGGTCATTCCATTTTTGTTTTTCCCGGTGTAGAAATTACAGCTAATGCAAATATTCATGTGTTAGGTATTTTTGACCCAAATGCTACAGGAGCTGATATTAGTTCAGTTATTGGAGCATCAAAATTTAGAGGCACTAAAGGAGACAGTGACTCTGTAGCAGAAGAAAGTGCTGAGAATGTAATAAAGGAAATTATTGCTGCTGGAGGAGTAGCAATACCTGCACATATAGATATGAAAGCAGGTTTGTGCCAACAAATATCATCACACACAATAAAGCAAGTATGCGAGCATGCAAGTGCCGTAGAGATTGTTTTCCCTAATAAAGAAAGTCCTGATACACCTTTATCAAGGTACGAAAATTTAAAATTTGATCTTCCTTCTGTAATAGGCTCTGATGCTCACCACCCTAATGAAATTGGCAGAGCTTATACATGGGTAAAAATGTCATCACCTTCTATAGAAGGGCTCAAGTTAGCTTTAGTTGACGGTTCATCTTCTATAATTCGATCTGACGATGAAACTACAGATCCAAATAGAGCGTCAAATACATTATTACGCTCTGTAACAATAGAAAATGCAAAATACGCTGGACGTTCATCACCTCTAACTATTGAGTTTAATCCATGGCTTAATTCGATAATAGGAGGGCGAGGAAGTGGGAAGTCTTCAGTCCTTGAGTTTATTAGATTAGGAATGGATAGATCACGAGATTTATTTCATTTACCTCCTCAAAACGAAATAAGAAGATCTTTCGAAAGTTTTATTAAAGTATCTGCTTCAAGAGATACTGATGGAGTAATGTTAACTGATACTAAAATAAGCTGCATTTATACACGAGATGATGTTAATTATTTTTTAAAATGGTCCAAAGGCAATAATAGTGTTTCAATTTTTCGATTTGAAGATGGGCAATGGATACCAGAAGAAGGTGAGGCACACTCCCGATTTCCAATAAAAATATTTAGCCAAAAGCAGATATTTAATTTGGCAAAAAATCCTAATACGCTTTTACGCTTAATTGACGAATCTTCAACTGTTGGCTTTCAACAATGGAAGATGGAGTGGGAAGATAAACGTTCGCATTTTCAAACATTATGTAGTCAACGAAGAGAGCTTCAATCAAAGTTATCCAATAAGAACTTGTTACAAGGTCAGTTAGCTGATGTTGAGCAAAAGATCAAAACAATTGAAAAGTCTGGTCACACAGAAATTCTAAAAAGTTATCAACATTATAGAGCGAAAAGAACAATTGTATCTCAAGTTGAACTTGATGTTGAAAAGCTAAAAGAAGAATTTGAATCAGCAATGAATTCAGTTGTATTACCTGTAATTGAATTAACGTCTTTTAACAAGCAAATAGATCATGAACAAGAGGTTTATGCAAAAATAGAAAGTTTGATTAAATCAACGTCAACTTTTAAAGAAAGTGTGAATAAAGCATTAAAAACTGTGGGTGATGAGTTAACAAGCTTTAAGCAATGGTATGGAAGCTCCAGTTTTAATCAAGCTCATATTTCCGTAGACGCAGAATATAATAAACTAATCGAAGACCTACAGAGTAAAGGTGTGAGCAGCCCAGCCGATTATGCCCGTTTGATCGGTGATAGGGAAATCATAAACCAGTCACTTAAAGATATGGAGGTAATTGAAGGCAAGGTTAGTGAATTTACTGCTTTGATAAATGACGCTTACCAAGAAATTATTAAATGTAGACAGGGCTTGACAGTAAATCGTATTAACTTTATCAAGCAATATCTAACTGGGAACACTTCAATTCAAGTGGATATTACTCCTTTTTCTGATTTAGTTGATTTGGAGAGTTCATTTAGAAGTATTCTAGGAAGATCTGATAATGCATTTTCAGCTGAAATTTTTGACTTAGATCGCGAATGTGGATTTCTTTTTGATTTGAACAAAGAATTATCAAACATTCGTAAAGATAGTGACTTAAGTGACCTTAAGCTCTGGTTAGACAAAGTTCATAACTTTAAGCAGAATATTTTCAATTTTAATACTGGCGCGGCTTTGAATACAAAGCTTGGGAAAAGATTTATTGATTTTATGTCTCAACTTCAACCTCAAAATTTTGATGCAATCAATACATGGTTCCCAGAGGATAAGTTAACGATTAAGTTTTATGATGGAAATAGGTTTAAAGATGTTTCGCAGGGCTCTGCGGGTCAAAAAGCCTCTGCAATACTTTCTTTCTTATTGTCATACGGAACTGAGCCTCTAGTTTTGGATCAGCCAGAAGATGATTTAGATAATGGCCTGATTACTAGCTTGATTGTGTCAAAGCTACATGAGAATAAAGCTGATAGGCAAATCATTGTCGTTACTCATAACCCAAATATTGTCGTAAATGGTGACTCTGAATATGTTGTTGCTTTGGAGGATAGAGGGCAAATTAATACCCTAGCTTCAGGTGCATTACAGGAAATTGAAGTTAGAAAAAATGTCTGTGAAATTATGGAAGGTGGGGAAGTTGCGTTACAACAGAGGTATAAAAGGATGTTTAATATTTAAAGAAGGGTAAAATAACTTGAGTCGCACTTGTTACTTTATTTAGTTATGAAAGAGGCGTTCTTCGTCTCTTTAACTTTGTATGCTTATTTTCACTTTAAATGAAACAGGGGATAGCAGAAACTAAATTAGCTTTCTCACTAATCCTTTATTGCAAAGATGACTAATGAAGTTGCTTTACCTAGTAAATTGTCCTGAATTTCTTAGAGTCTTAGCTTTTTATGTCGAAATACCCTTTTACGATGATTTCTACTGTAAATTTTTGAAAACAAGTGCTCCTTATATAATTGAGGACAATAAAAGTAAATATTACCGAGATTATTTCTTCTCACCGATCGCTTTAATCTACATGGTTATCTTCTCATTTCAGAGAAATGAGGTATACCGACGCTAAAGCGTCGAAGGTATCCAGTAGCCACTTTTACCTCCTAATAAATCAGTCAAAGTGATAGATCTACACATTGCCAATCACCCCTTAAAAAATTCATTTGCTCAAATGTTAGTGCGTTGCAAAAACGATGAGATCTAAACACTTTTGAAAATATAATCACTTTTTTAAAATTATTTTCATTCTATTTTTATAAAAATAATTACTACTTACCTCTAATTTAATAATGACATTGCAGATCGTTAATTAAATAGTAATTACCTACCCAAACATTCTTTCTAAACCCTATCAATTAGTTAACAGTTTTTTGTGAAAACTTCTGTTTTTTAGGAAAAATTCATTGTTGATTTACTATTTAAACAAATAAGTGAAATGTCAAAATACTCAATAAAATCAATAATTTGATCTTGTTTTTATTTGGTGCTATAAGTCTTTTGAAATTTACATTATGAGATTTTAAAAATGACAAATTCGATTAAATCATCAGCTTTTTATCACCCTGTATCTGAACTTTTAGTTAACGATTAAGAGGTGGGATAAATGAGAGTAAAAATAAATAAAGCTACAGGGAGTATAAGAAAATGGATTGATAGCATGGCTAAAGGAGAGTTTCAGCCGATCATAAAAGTTTGGAGTGGTCCCAAAGGAACTCGAAGACACTTCTTTAGAGGCGTTAAAGCAGGCCGTAATCATCACTTTTTATCTGATGGTGAGTATCGTGCCGGCATCTATTACGAATCCCTTCCGCATATCATCGATTATTTTGAACAGTTCCCACTATGGGACATTGAGCGAGCAATTAAAATCGCGAATGAAATGGGCGGTAAATACCCTCAAGATAGTGATGGTGAGGCTTACATCATGTCTACAGACTTATTATGCCGAGAATACGATCCAATCCAAAGGAAAGTGATTCAAATAGCTCGTTCATATAAACCAATGGACTCACTTGATTTTAAATCAAAACATCCGATTTCCGTACATCGTACTTTGTTCAAGCTTGAATTGGAGCGCAGGTACTACGAGGAACTAGGGATTTTATATCGGCTCATAACTGATGCTCATATCTCTAAAATTTGTGCCCATAACCTAAAAGCACATCGAGAGTCTGCAAAATACAAAAATGAATTCATTGAGCATGAAGAACGGTTTTTATATGAATTCGTAAATTTATGTTTAGCGAATGAAAGTGATGAAGTAAAAGTTAACCTGGAAAAGCTAACATCAAAATTAATGCTGTCTTACTCTGATTTATATGCTTTGTTCCAATGGGGAATTTGGACTCATCAAATACCAGCAAATCTTGAAGTTAAAATAAATCCATATAGACCCCTTATCCTTAAAGAGGTCGCATAGTATGTTTCATAAACACACCATTATTCATACAGAAAAAAACTCAATAAATTTATTGGTTGTTGATGTTAACTATCAACATGGAAAAATTGCTTATTTTGATCTGAATCAGCAACCTAAAGCCCGTAAATCATTGTCTAAAGATCCAAAGCGTTCACCGATAAGACCTAGCCGGGTACAAAGTAAGCCATTGTGTGCAAGCATAGACGAATTCAATCGCCATATTTCTAAATATGATTATTTAGTAGAAAAAACTGAGTACCAAAATGGTCTTTATATACCGAAGCAATTACCGAAATTAGAGCGAGATCGAATAATATCTGAAAGAAAGCAAGATACTAAAGATCGCTATAGTCTGATTGCTCCTATTGTTGAAGATGATGAAAAACGTTACGAGTACCTGTATACCAATTTAGCATCGCATCATATCAAAACATTAAGCATAGCAACTGGTGTCAATGCTGTTCATATTGCACGTTTATTGTCTCAGTACTTTTATAGAGGTGCATGTCTAGAGGCGATGTACCCGAACTATCGATATTGTGGCTGTAATTATCAGCCTATTTCTGATTTTTCGGAAAACTCACCGAAGCGAGGAAGGCATACAACATCTACAGCATACCGTAATAGATTGCCCGAAGATGAAAAGAATATTGAAGAGTTCCTTAGACGATTGGGTAAGAAGATGTTTAATCGTATTGATTACACCCAAATGTATCGCCTTTATGATTTTTACTATCAAAGTGTAGAAGTCAGTATTAAGGGAGATGATGGTGTAAAAACATCAAGGAAAGTACCTAAAGCTCAGTCTGACTCGATTTCTTATCAAATGTTTTATTACTACATTAAATTGTTAGAGAAAAATCAATTGTTTTCATGGAGTAAAAACGGGGAAAGACATTTTTTACGTGAATATGAAAGCCGCTTTGGTCGTGCTCGTGATGGGGTTTATGGGCCTTCTTTTAGATATGAAATAGATGCCACGCTTGAAGATGTTTATTTAATTTTTCCATACTTCCTTGAGCAGAAATTAACTTCTGGAAGACCCACAACTTATAGGGTTTCATGTGTTTACTCAGGCATGGTTGTCGGTATTCATGTGGGAATAGGAGGACCAAACTGGCAAGGCGTTTTACAAGCAATATACAACGCATGTACTGACAAGGTTAAATTTTGCGAGCTGTATGGCATTACGATTAATCATCACCAATGGCCCTGTAATGTCGTTTGTACAGAGTTAACCATTGATAATGGGGTTGAATATCCATCTAAGAATATGGCGACATTTTTAGATGCGAAACTAGGGTTAGATTGTATCAATTATACTGCAATTTACTCAGGTGAAAGCAAAGGAGGGGTTGAAGGCGGCTTTCAAGTCGATAAACGAGAAGTCGTGCAATTCATGCCTGGCTATGTTGAGAGAATGCCTGAGAAAGGAGATGTTCATTCATCTCAATTTGCTAGGTATACCTACCGAGAATTTGTTCAGCTACTTATTGCTCAAACTCTCATCAGAAACAATGAAGTATTCAAGAACAACATACATGACCAAGTAATGTCTGAGCAAGGTGTTGCATCTACCTCGTTGGCCGTTTGGAACTTTGGTATGAAGCATTATATGAATAACGGTAGAGGTAAAAGGTTTCCTGAAAGTCAGTTAATGTTTGCATTACTTCCATCAGGCCAGGCTGCAACTAATTCGCGTGGTATTAAATTTAAAGGCCTATTTTATTCCTGCCCTTTTGCACACTCAAAAGGTTGGTTGACAGACAGTAAAAGACGAACAGTTAAAAAACTAGATGTTCGTTACTTCGATGGCGATACCAATCAAATTTGGTATCAATTTGAAGATCAAATCTATACGGCACAGTTGAATGACCATTCAGAAATATATCGTAATCGAAGTTGGTTCGATGCACTTCACCGGTTAAAGCTTTACGACAAGGAACGTGTGCTGCAAGCAGAAAATGAGCGAGAGGCAAGGTTTAAACAACAAGAGCTTACATCTGATATTTCCCAACAAGCAAAAGAGCGTCTTAAGAACTCAAAGCCAGGAAAAAGTAAATCTCCTAAAAAAGGCATCAGCACGTTGAAATACTTAGAAAAGAAATTCCAAGATCATAAAACTTCTTCACTTCTAAGAACAGTGCTTGGCAAGCCTAATGAGTCTGGAAGCTATGACCTAACACCACCAAACAATACAAATGCATATAACCAATCACAACAAAATACACTGAATAAAATGTACGGAGAACATTATGGTTAATCGAATAGAAGCTGACTATAGAGAATTTTCAATTCCTACATTTCAAGGAAACCCATTGATTTCAGCTATCAGAAAGGCAACTACATTAGAAGATTTCACTAAAAAGTTGTCATATCAGCCGGAATTTCAAGAAGGGTTTGATGATTTTGAGCGAGAGTTGCAAGTTGAATTAATTGATTCAACGTACATTGTTCCACTCGAACTTTATGCTCTTTACAAGGCAATTGTGAAGAACATTCTCATTGGTTATAAACATAGAAACCCTGTTTCTAGAGACATGAAGCATGAACAACATTTAGTTAGCGTTCAAGAAGGTTATCACTTTCCGGTCGAAAAAAACTTATCTAAATGTATTTCAATTCTTGGTCATTCAGGCACAGGAAAAACGTTATCAATTAGAAGTTGTTTTTCATTTTTACCTCAGGTCATTGAGCACAGTATATACCAAAATGAGCCAGTCAGATTCGATCAAATTGTCTATATAGAGTTTCAAGCACCTGTGACAAAAACTACAAGGGGCTTCGTCCTATCGTTCTTTCTAGCGATAGATAGTGTGATAGATACTTTCTATTATGAAGAATGGAAAGGTAAAAGTACTTCGGTGCCATTATTGATTCAAGAAGCAAAAAAGGTAGCGTTAAATCATCATGTTGGTATAGCTTTCATCGATGAAATACAGCGCTGTTCATACAGCAAAGATAAGGCTGAAAAAGCTGATTTTGCGACACTAGAGTTTATTGACGACTTTTTTAATTCTGTCGGTATTCCAATGATTGTTGCGGGAACTTTTAAAGCGAAACCACTATTTGATGTCACAATGAGTACAACACGCCGTTTAAGTTCAGCTCGAAGCTTCAAATATTTATGTATTCCAAATGATTTATTTTTACTAGAAAAGGGGGAGTTATCATTTTGGTCAATATTCATTGATAAGCTTTATTACCCAGAGTTACTCGAAGGTGATTTTTCATTTGATACCGCATTTAAAGAAAAAGTCTATGAATTAACTATTGGCTTGCCGGCTCTCACGATACGACTTTTTCGCTTAGCCTATGAACATGCAATAGATACTGGAATAGAGAGTCTATCTGTAGAGCTATTAGAAGAAGTGTTTCACCTGCAATTTGAGCTACTTCAACCAGCAATTAAAGCATTACGAGATGGAGAAAGCGGGGGATACGAGGACTTGCTGCCATCAGGAGCGTTTAAGACCAAAGAAGAGTTCCTTATCGGAGAAGTGATCGATAAAGCGATTAAGGAAGATGAAAAGCAACAAAGTGGTGAAGACGATGATGGTTTAGTTGTTGAGTTTGAAGCTGTCACTCAGGATGTTATACCTGCCATCGATTTAAGGAATTTAAGCAGCTTATCAACAGATGAATTAACTGACATTTTGGGAGATAAATAGACATGAGATCTATCCCTGTTTTAACGAATGTTTTGTTGATGCCTAACGAGCATGTATTGGGACCACTTGCTCGACAACATTTATATTCATCATATAAGCGGTTGAAAGATTCTTTAAGGTTTATAACTTGTGACAGAAAGGCTTTGCGGGTCAGTAATATTTGGCGTAAAGCATACGAAGATGTTTATCGTTATTGGGGAGACGGTCAAGGACTTGAAAAGTTTGCTCAACAGCACACCCTTATCAATTATTATCAGCCCTTTCTCACACAACCATTAAAAGAGATTATATCTAGTAGCATAGAAATAAGACCACCTTCTTCTCGTGTTGTAGGGTACACCGATAATTGGCGTTATTGTATTGAATGTGCGGTCGAAGATATTGAAGTTAATGCCACACCTTATTTTCATATTGAACATCAAATACCAGGTATAACTCATTGTTCAAAGCACAAGTTACCTCTGAAAACAGGTTGCTTAGGCTGCGGAAATGAATGGTTTAACTTATTGAAAATTATTATGCCCCCTTTCTCAGGGGGATGTGAAGTATGTAGCGGAAAGATATCGACTATTAACTCTTATCAAGATGAAGATACTCATTGGCTTCAATCAGTGAGTTTGCAACTGTTTAAGGGCGATTATTCTGGTATTCATTTAGAGCGACTACAGGAAGCATATCGCAAATGGATAGGTATTGGGCCTCGTGAGGGGGTATTAAATTTAAAGGAAAGAAAAATAGTTCGAGATGCTCAGAAGCATTTAGATAATTTTTTCTCTGTAGAGTTTTATCGGCTGTTTTTTGCTAACGCGGATCTGAAATCTAAGCAACGTCGAGCACCTGTTTTAAATCTATATGAAGCAGCATTTCATGAAGGGAAGTTTATTCACCCCTTAATTCATTTAGTACTTATTCGTTGCTTCTTCGGTTCTATTGAAAACTTTATTGAAAATGAAATGTATGAATAAGCTTCAACGTTTTTCATTTGTGCCTAACCCTGCTTCTGGTGAAACAGTTTATAGCTGGATAAGCAGATATCATTTGATGTCTGGATATGACTCATTTCGTAATAGTACATTAGCCCTGCTAGGGGTTCACGAAGAAAGGGCGACAAACGAATTTCCATGTTTTATTCCTGGCTTGTCTCAGATGACGAGAGTCGCGGTAAACGACATTATTAATCAGATGACCCCGTATCATTACTTTGCTCCATTTTTAGATGCGGCAACTAGAGTTTCTCTTTTTAAATGCTTGGAAACAGGTTGTACTTCAAGCTTGCAGTCCTCTTTGGGAATGGTTGCTAACAGAATCACTCCTGGTCCTTTTTTGTATTGCTGTTGTGACTGCATTGCTGAAGATACAGATAAATGTGGTTTTCCATATTGGCATGTTGAACATCAATTAACAGGTGTTTATGTCTGTAGCAAACACCATAAATTATTGCACCCTGTTTATAGGGAAACTAGAAAGGTGCCAATTTTACCAGAATCTAAATCAGAGCCTGAATCTCGGCTACAAGACGACAAGTTAGCTAACTTAATTTCTACAGAGCTTACGTCTCATGTATCACTAAACACCGATAATATTCTTTTAGCTTATAAAGCAAAGCTCGATGTTATGGGGTTTGTAACTAGGTGCGGTAGGTTAAGAATGAAATTATTGAGACAGGCTTTAAAAGATTATTTGAATAAGTTAACACCAGGCTTATTGATTTGTGAGTTTTTAAAAAAGCAGCTCGTTAATAACCGATATCCTGAATGTTTATTTTATGCTCCAAATGCATCACATCACCCAATTAAGCACTTAATAATGATTGATTATTTATTTGGTAGCTGGCGTAAGTTTTCGGAATTAGTGAATTCAAACATTGCTGAAAGGCTAACTCCTCAGCCAACTCATGTTCCGAAGCCGCTAATGTTGAGTGCAGAGGCAATAGCTAAAATCAGCAGCGGAGTAAGTCTACGAAAAGTCAGCGTGGATGAAGGCCTGAGTGTTACAACGCTCAAGATATTGGCTCACAGAGAAGGCTTAGATATCAACCTGAGACCAAGCAAAATTTTTAAAAATATGGAGCGATGCATTTGGATCAAGTTAATGATTGGGAATACCACTTCAAGTATTGCTAATGAATTTTCTATATCAGTTGGCGCTGTAGAGGTGATTTTAAGAAAGTTTCCAGAGTTAATTACTTTAAGAAAAAGAATTCGGTTCTACAAGTTACAAAAAAGGCACAGAGAAGCCCTTCAGAGCCTTTTAAGGGATAAGGCCACTCCGACAAGAGGATTGATTCAAAAAGCAATCAGAGCGTCTTATACGTGGTTATTTAAACATGATAAAGAGTGGCTTTATAAAAACCTTCCTGCTGAAATACCAAGAGAGCAAAGATATGCCCGTCAGAGTAAAAAGATTTAAGCTTTCCAGGAAAAACAAGTTGAAGCTAAGAGCATTAGCTAAACGTTTTGCCGTATCTGTAGCAATTGAAAAGGATGACTCAGAAAACGTCTTTGTAACAGTAATGAAAATATTTCAACCAGACTATGTCATGAATTTTCAGATTAACGATAGAAGCTCACTTTATGAAGAAATAGAGGTAAAGATTAATGAGCTTGTTATCTGTTACAGGATAAAGTTACCAATAGTTTTATTTGATGAACTAAATAAACACTTTAAACAAAACTACTCACTAATTGCTAGCTGGATTGGAAAACCTAAAGCACCTTTGGAGGGGAAGCGCCCAATAGATGTTTTAAAAGAAGAAGATGGCCTTAATAAAGTTATGAGCATGTTAGAACGTATGAAAACCGGCGATTTCTCTTAGTCTATGCGTATTTTATTTCTCTGTACTGCGAATTTGCACCGGTCTAGAACGGCTGAAGATTATTTTGATTCTAAGTGCAGCTATCACGAATTTAAATCAGCTGGCCTTAGTGAAAAGTATTGTAAGAAACATGGTACAACGCTTTGTACTACAAAGTTGCTTGATTGGGCAGATAAAGTGTTTGTAATGGAAGGCATGCATGCTGAGAGAATCATTACTTACGCAGGTCAAAGTTACCTTGAAAAGCTTGAGATACTTAACATTGAAGATATCTACAAATACATGCAAAAGGAATTAATTGAAAAGCTTAAAAAGTTAGAACATACGATACTTAGTTAAAAGAAGTTATCTGTTTGGCCAGATAAAATAGAGCAAGGAACTTAAATCTTTACGTCTCTTTATTTTAAGTGTTGAAGCTCATCTCACTTCTTGCTAATTTGGATGTGAGCTTTATCACAGGCAATACTGTCTGATAATAGTATTTATGCATGATACCCGTAACGGGAAATTGCAAGGCTGGCAGCCTTTCTATTAGATACAAACCTTAGGTTGTATGGTGATATTAAATTGGCGGTAATCGATAACGATACCGGGTTCGCAGCATATAGAGGTCCCTACTGGCCTGCGGCATTAATTTATATCGGATATAACTATGCCTGTAAAAAATTCAACTCCAGCAAACCAATCTTTAAAACATTACAAAAGCCTTTCATATGAAACTCTAGCAGCAAGCTGGTTACTTAATGATGGCTGGGATGTTTTTCTACCCATGATCGATCATGGTCTCAAAACCGATTTTGTCATCTCTGATGGTGATGACTTCTATCGTATCCAAGTTAAATCTGTTGAAACAAACGATGAAGAAATTCTAGTAGAAAATAAATGGGGGGACGCAAAAATTGATTACGTCATTTATTTTTCGAGAGCTGGAAACTGGGGGTATATCACCCCACCATTTAGACAAACACGAAAACGATTGAATGCGAAGGGACATATAAGATTTCATCAACATCCAAAAAATTTTACTAAAGCGTTTAGGTTGATCTAGTCGCAGAAATATTAATTTAGCTGTAATAATAAACAGGTTTTATATGCATCGTTTCAGTGTATACTGATTCGGTATATACGGTTGTTGCATTCTTAATCAAATAAGGAAAATTATGAAGAACGGGTTAATAGCTATTTATCTTTCCGATTCATATTTTAAAGGGAAATTAACTAGAATTGGCTGTGAAGGTCACACTAATAATACTGGGGATAATGGAGCCGGAAAGACCACTTCATTAAACCTAATTCCTGTTTTTTATGGTCTATCTCCAGATAAGTTGATTCAAAAAGCAGGAAGTAAGAAATCATTTTTAGATTTTTATTTACCACGTTATCAATCTATGGTGGTCTTTGAATACATTCGTCTAGGGCAAACATGCTGTGCGGTTATGTATAGAAAAACCGATAAAAGTTTTGCATATCGTTTTGTTCGCGGGGCTGCCGATGAAATTTTGTTTAGTGATGAAGCTAAAATACAGCTGAAAGAATGTAAAGAGGTTAAAAGCTGGCTTAAAGACTATGTGTCTATCAATACTTTAGTAAGTAAGCAGATCGATACAACAATAGACTATCGAGCAATAATTCAGAACGACCTTAAAAGGCTTAAAGTTCGTCGCTCTAAAGGCGCTTCTCTTTCTGTAGATGCATATGAATTCTCATTATGTTCAACAGAAACTCATATGCAACACATTGAGTCTCTTACTTCAGTTTTAATGAAACATGACAGACTGTTGGAACAGTTCAAAACAATGGTTGTCGATAGTTTTTTAGTAGAGCAATTAGATATTGGAGAAGTTCCATTTAACAAAAAAAATGGGGAACTGATAAATGATCTTAAATCCCTGATTGAACTAAATAGTCATAACGAAAAATTTTCAAAATCCATTAGTGAGTACAATAATTTGTATGAAGTTTGGGGGCGACTCATTTCATACAAATCACAACTCAATAGTCTATTGATTGAATGTAATGAGGAAATTAACGCTGAATCAAAAAACAAAGAGGTTTTGGAGCAGGAACTAACAGAAAAACACAATGTGTATATCCGAAAACGAGATCAGTTAAATGAAACTCTAAGTGCTAATAAAATTGAGCTGAAAACTGTAAAGGAGCATTTAGACAACCTTTATCTTCAAAGGGATAAATGGGATGAAGAAAATGTAAGTCAAAAAGAAGCCGAACTTGAGCAACTTGAGGATTACCGTAACGAATATAAGGTTGCTTCAGAGCATTATGACAATCTCTTGAACTCCGTTAAAAAAGAAAAAGATGAACATGAATTAAATAAGCTTAAATTAAAAGAAAAAGCTAGCAAAAAGGCTCAGGAACTAAAAGAAAAAATACATCTCATCGATACTGATTTGCACTCAAATGAGAAGAAGTCTAACGATAAAATTAATGCTTTTGAAAAGGAAAAAATACAAGAGCAAGAGCGGTATAAAAAATCAATGGAAAATCAGCGGTTAGCGTTGCAAGACAAACTAGTTGAAGCTCGTGTATCAAGTCAGATGGCTACTAAGCTTACGGACGAGGAGATGGAATCTTCTAATAGTCAGCAAAAGAGGCTAACTGAAATTGAAACTGATTTAGAGGACAGTGAAACTAAATTTGAACGTGTACAAGAGGAATTTAAATTAAAGCGTACGGATAGGGACGCTTTACTTAACTCATACTCAAAAAAGAAAAAATACGTAGAACGCCTTCAGTCGAAATTGGATGATATTACTAGACAACGTTACCCTTTACCTGGGTCTCTTAAGGAGTTTCTAAATAATAGTGGGTTAGCTTGGAGAGAAAGTATAGGCAAAGTCATTCTTCCTGAGCTTTTACTTAATACCAAATTGTCTCCAGAGCTTTATGACACGCAAAATTTTGATAACTTCTTTGGTATTTCTATTGATTTGAAGAACCTTCCTGACCAAGAAAGTGCCCTAAGTGATAAAGTCTTATCAGAACAATTAGAGGCTACAAAGCTCGACCTAAGCATTGCTAATGATGAAATTAAACAATTCGAAAAGCGTTTAAAAGTTGCTAATAATGAGATAAAGGCGTTTGAAAACACCGAACAAGAAATTAGTCGTCAAATACAGCATATTAAAGATGAGCGAAACCGACTAAGAAGCTTTATTGCGACGCAAAAAGAGATATATAAATCGAATGGGCAACAACGGTTAAAAGATGCTAAAGCAGCAGAAATTAAAGTCGAAGAAGATATTAAGCAATTAGAGAGTGCAATTAAACGTAATATTGCAGATATTGCCGCTAAATTTCATGAGCTAATGCTATCAGAGAAAGAGAGATTTTCGTTTGAAGAAGAAAAAGCACTTCAAAGTAAGGATGTTATTAACAAAAATATATCTCAGGTAAAAAGTACTTTAGCGCAGCAATGTAATGACTTGGAAAAGCAATTTAAATCCTTATTAACAGATTTAAACATTGACACGAAAATGGAGTCTGACGCTAAAAAACTTAAAGCTGAAAGTTTCGAAAAGCTAGAACGCGTTGAAGGTTACAGAGCGTTAGTAAATGAATTTAAAAGTTGGGAAAAGGTTGAATGGTCTCGTATAGATGACTTCAATAAACGGGACAGTACTATCTCTGCGAAAGTAAATAAACTTGAACAAGAGTTAGAATCGAGTCAGAAAAATTTTGATAGTGTAAAAGCTACTTTAGAAAGCAACATATCCTCGTTAACAAAAAAGATTTCGACTTTAAGACAATCTGAAGAGTCGGCTCAAGGTTGCTTAAGTAACATAGATGCTCAGTTAGAGCTTGCCCCTGTTGATGTGCAACCTCTAGTTGTTGATGAGTCGGAAGCTCCTATTCTTTTATTTGAGAGTGTGAACCATTCTGTAGCAGAAGCGTTGAGATTGAAGCGTTCAATTATCAAAGTAGTTAAGAATGTTGTTGCTTTTTTGAGCCAAACAAATAATAAAACTAAGATTAATGAATTGTGGCTACAGCTTTATGATTCACGAAAAGAGCTAAGTAAATATGAGCCTCATGAAGAGGAGTTTTTCTTAGAGGCGATTCAAGATATAGCGACATTAATCGATACTTCTATACCTGATGTTACATCGATAACAATTGAGTCAATAAGAAGTGTTGGTGAGCAGGTGATACGTTTTTACCAGAGCTTGGATAGTCTAAATCGGAAAGTTAACTCTGTTTCCCAAACATTAGCAAACAACATAAATACTCAACATGAATTCCCTGCAATAGGTAATGTTGAAATTAGTTTAGTTTCAAAAATCAATGAGTATGACGTTTGGAAGGATCTAAAGAATTTCAATACATCCTGGTCGTCTTGGCAGGAGCTTGACAGAGGACAACTGCCTAGTAATGATTTTTTGAACTCCTTTGCAGCAGTTATTGATAGCTTGAAAGTATCCAAAGTTACTAGCGACATAGCCTCGTTAGTAGAGGTAAACATATCGCTAGAAGAAAACGGCAGATTAGTTAACATTCGAAATGACAATGACCTTAAAAATGTCAGTAGTACAGGGATTTCAATGCTGGCCGTTATTGTTGTTTTCTGTGGAATGACTAGATACCTTTGTCGTGATGAAAATGTAAAAATTCACTGGCCACTAGATGAACTAGGCAAGCTATCTACACAAAATACAACACTTCTATTTAAGTTTATGGATAGGCATAACATTGCGCTTTTCTGTGCTCAGCCAAATCCTCCATCAGTACTAAGAAAATATTTCACAACTAAGAATCATTTAGTTAAAGATAAAGGGGTCTTTAGGTATACAGATTGGAAAAGCAATAAAAAGAACCCTTTGATTAATAGCATTGGGCAATCAGATGCTCCCAGTGAAAAGTTAGAAGGAGCTAGCTCATGAGTGAACGTTTTGAGAGTTGCATTGAAACCCTGCTGAACGGTGATGTTGTTTGTGAAGCCTCCCAACCAGAGCTTTATCGCTATTTATTAGATCATGAGAATTTAAATTCAATTCAAAAGTTTCTACATCAAATAGGTAGAAAGATAATTACAACAAGAGATAAAGCTGGCTTTTTTTGTGCTTACAAGGATTTGTCTAATCCTAAGCATCGTGCTGATGTAAAACGTCAATTTGAAATAATTCAAGCCTCTTTTGAAGGCCTGATACTTTGGCTTAGATTGGTGAGAAGAACAGATCCAGATTCACGCCCTATTGAAGCTGGTTATCGTTTATTGGAGTCTGAATTACTTGCTGCAATAGAGGACTCTGCTTCACTGAATAGTCAATTAGATGAAATAGCTCATCGTCTCAGACGTGATCATAAATCAACTGAGTCTAAGTCTAAATTGAGAGGCATTTTAAAGTATTTAACAGAACATGGCTTCCTAATAAGTGTTGGCGGTTCAGGTGCAGTTTATATTGCGACGGCCAAGTGGTCTCTTGTTTATGACCAGTTAGATTTCATTTGTCAGTTTGAAGGAATAGATACTTCTCAACCCAAAGATGAAGTACAAAAGGAAATGTTTTAATGAGCCGAAAAGATGAAGCTAAATCTGCTACAGGAGCATTATATAGAAACATTAATACTATTGACGATTCCTGCTTCATGGCACGAGGTCAAATAGCAGATATTCCTGAAAATGAGTCAGCAATTAAGGCGCTGCAAAAAAATAATTTAGCTTATTATGTTGATGATGCAATGGGAGTGCAGGTACATAGTACGGTTAGAAGATTACTAAACCATGTTACCAAGCGGTATAGATTAAGGGAAACTCATCAAGCATTCGCCGGAATGATTGAAGAGTTAAGACATGCTATTCAAAATTATCAATTTGCTAAAAATAAAAGCCAAGAAGATAAATTGTTATATCAAGATCAAATTCATGAATTTACTTTAGATATCATGAGTGAACTTACTGATACCGTTCAATCTTTTGCACATATAGTTGGAAATGAGTTTAGCACTATTTCGAGTATTGACATCAGGATACGTGAAACCACACGTTGTAAAAATGAAATCGCAAAATTGAATGAAGTTTTTAGTAGCCTTAGCGTTGCTGATATTAGAGATTGGGCGGGAGCCGATCTAATGTTAGAGAGGCTCCTAATGAAAACTTTAAAGAGCCATGTAGATAAGTGTTTAAAAGAGTTGAGTACGACAGCTCATCGCTTACTAGAAATGATCGCTAAATTAATTAAAGACAAAGAAGCGCAGCGTCTTAACCAATTAATAGATTCCTTTTATACCCATTATCAAAAGTATCCAAGCTATACACCTGATCTAAATTCGGTAATTGATTTACCCCCGTCTTTTAATCGTATCAATTCAATCACTATCAATAGCCGTGCTGATATTGATAGTGCAATTGATGAAGACGTTTTATCGGATGTTGCTACTTCTGTTATGCAGAATGTTAGAAAAGAAATAATAAACAGTAATCAGGATGAAGAGGTTGAAGTTACTGATGGACGCAGTGAAACAATTGAAGGCGATATAGATACTCTTGAAGAGAATGTAGATTTCTTTTTTGATGCTTTATTAAATGAAGAAAGTGAGGTTAGAGAGCTAACTGCCTTAAAAGCCTATGAGTTACTTGAAGTTGATGCTGAACCAGAAGACTGGATGTTGTGTCTAATGGAGCACTATGAGGCGCAAAAGTCAGAACTAACAGGAAAGATAAAATTAACTTTAGATGAAAGAGTATTTATGCCTTTCGATGGTAATCACTTTGTTAGAGATATCTGTTTTCGAAGGGTAAGGCATGGATAAAATAAAAGTTCGAATGATTCAAGATGTCTTGCGGCAACGTAAAAATATGGTTAATGACTCAAAGTTGTGGCGTGAAATATGTGACGAAGTTAATGTTGGTCAATTAAAAGGTAAGAGAATTAGCTTTACGTTTGATGACTTAAGCTCCCTAGAGTCTTATGGAGACAACCTATATGGCTCATCAATTATCAATATTAATTTAGATGCTAAGGACAGAATGGAGTCGTCTGAAGATACCTCTGAAGATAAATGGTCGCAAAGAGGTGTGTTTGAAGAATTGATTTCAATGGCTAGAGCGCAAAGGCTGCCATTACCAGTGAAAGATGACTCTAGTTTTATTACTCCTTCTGGAGTTGTCACTAGTTTGAGTGTTGAAAAAATAGATACTGCAAAAATTGAATCATTATTAATCATAGAAAATGGGACATTAATGACCCATTGGAATGAATTAATCCCTTTACTACCAAAAGAATATCAATCCTCATTAATAGTATATCGTGGGCATGGTCAGAATCAGAATACGCTGTTAGAGCTTATTGGTAAGCTTGCCGATGATACTCTTATTGGTGTTTTTTACGACTTTGACGGAGCTGGATTCGACATGGCATTAAACATAGCAGAGGTTAGAGCAATTGATATTCTTCATCCTTGTAAATGGAGTGAGCTCCATAAACTGTCTAGTGAAGAATTTAAAAAGCTGAATAAGCAAAAGTCATTTGTTGCTCAAACTGTGCAGTTAAAGAACCGTATTAATTCAACATTAACCCCCAAACCAATAATGGATATGCTGCTTTACTTGAGAGAGCATCGCATTGCAATAACTCAAGAGCATTTGATTAAGCATCAGTATTCAATTTCAAAAACAGACAACATAAGAATAATAAAATGAAACCTGTAAACATATCTGTAGCTAGAGAAAGCCGTTTCAAAGCCATTGAGATTCTTGCTTATTGGGAAGGAGCTGTTAATGCAACTCGTTTATCTAAACTTTTTGGGGTGACAGTTGGTAATATAACTAAAGATATGGTGAATTATCGGGAGCTATATCCTGACAATTTGGCATATAACAAAACTCAGAAGCGCTTTGAACCTACAGATAAATTTCGATCACAACACACTGATTCAAAGTGGAATGAGTATGAATTATTCGTTAGTTATTATGCCAATATTTACCGAGAAAATTTTTGGTCCTCATCTGCTTTAGAGCTGGGGCCTAGTTCAAGGTTTAATGCTGAACCAGAGATAGTCAGAGCTGTATCTCAAGCAATCTCGGGTAAACAGTCATTAAAAATTGAATATTTTTCAATGACATCTCCTAAAGGTAGTAAGAGGGCTATTCATCCATTTGCAATAGCAAATAGCGGATTGAGGTGGCATTGCCGTGCTTATGATGAATTAAGAGGTGAATTTAGAGATTTTCATCTAGGGCGAATTACAAAAGCTAGAGTTTCTGCAACATCAAATATCGATAATAGTCATGATAAAGCTTGGCATTTAAATGTTGAGCTGATTATTGGAACACACCCGGAGTTATCACCAGAACAAAGAAAGGTAATAATGATGGAGCATGGAGGCGGTAAAACATTCACAATAGCTGTACGAGCTTCGATGGTTGAGTATACACTGCAAAATTACCTTATAAGTAAAGAGCCTTTCGAAGGCGATCCGAAAGCTCGGCCTTTATATTTAGTAAACTTAAATGATGTAAAAAAATGGCTTTATCAAGTCTAAAAATGGATGCATATCAACTAAGAAGTAATTTATGTCTAATCTGAAGCCTCAAATCTCAAAATTGTTTGATAGTAACTTGTTCGAATTGACGTCTTTCTCTGAACGTGAAAAATCAAAAAACGTTAATTTAACAGTCTAATAAAACTAGAAAACTGTAGTGAAAAGATTAAATGTTCAACATTTAACATGAATTATAATTCGACAGGAAGGAAGCCTTATTAATGGCCTTAATGTACCCCTCAAGTGCTCCAAAAATAAATGATAGTCCAGTGGCCGAACCTTTGGTTTATAAGCTATTAAGAGAACAATTAGATGACTCATTTCATATTATTCACAGTGTTCCATGGTTATCTTCTTTAATTACAGATGTACTGAAAGATAAGAGTCATATTGGTGAAGTTGATTTTTTGGTTTTAAATAAAGATTTAGGAGTCCTAGCAATAGAGGTTAAGGGAGGAATATTAAGGCATGACAAGGACGGGTATTATTACTCTCGTGATTCAGGGCTAACTATCTCAAGGATAGATCCTGTATCTCAGTTAAACCGGGGAGTTTTTGTTCTTCAAAAATGGTTTTTAGACAATGGAATAAAAATGAAAATTGGTAAAGCATTTTGCTTTCCAGAGTCTGTCGTGCCAATAAATTCACTACCGCCAGGTTACAAAGATTTTAATGAATATAAAGCTGTGAGCCTAGTGATTGATAAAAAACATAGCGAAACGTTTGGTCAACGAATCGTTGATATCATGGCATTCCATAGAGAAAACATGTCAATACCAAAGCTTTCTGAGTATCAATTAGAAAAAGTAATTGAGATGATAGCTCCTACAATTGATGCAGCACCTTGCTGGATATCTCGAATAAACTCTGATAATTATCTTTGGTTAAAGCTAACAGAAGAACAAAACGAATGTGTTAATGAGGCTTTCAATTGCAAACGGTTGATTATTAATGGCTGGCCAGGATCTGGAAAAACTGTAGTAGCAGTTCAAACAGCCAGGAAGCTTGCCTCATTAAAAAGAAAGGTACTTACACTTACTTATAATAGATTACTAGCGGACAAACTCAGAGCTGAGCTTATTGAACATAAAGGCTATTGTGACGTTTTTACTTTACATAAGCTAGCCTGGGAAATTGATGAAAAGCTTGATAGTACTTCGAGCAATGATATCAATCCTCATGAAGTTATGAGTGTAGGGGCTGATTTAGGTGTTATCAATAGCATTAAAAATGGAGCTGCTAGAGGTTTTTTTGATGAATACGATTGCTTAATTGTTGATGAAGGGCAGGTTGTATGGAGGGAAGCTTGGGAGCTCTTCATATCTATTTTTGATACGAAAAAGATAGTTTTAATGTGTGATGCGACACAAGTCTTTGAATATGAAACACCAGTTCCCTTAGATTGGCTAGAATCACGGCTTATGGTTAAAGCTTTTACACTGACAAATAGTTTAAGGGTTCCTAAAAAAGTATGCGATAGGTTAAAGCTATTTACGAAACCAAATTACTCAGTTCAGAACCCTAGGGAGTATGAAAATGATACATTGTCTGAACTAGTGGTTCCTTCTCCAAAACATTCGCTTAAACAACTTGTAGAGCAGCTAATTTCTGATGGTATTCCTCCGTCATATATTACGGTATTAAAACCAACTTTTTTAGGGGTACCTGAATCTCTTGTTCCAAGTGGAGTGAATATTGAGAATATCGGAAAGTTTAGAGGGCTAGAAAGCCCTATAGTTATTATTTATGCAGATCATAAGATGACAAATACTGACTTCTTTGTTGCATATTCTAGAGCTACATCTAAGTGTATTTCTATTTTTGAAGCTTACCATGTTAAAAAAGGAAGTTATGGGGCTATTGGACCAGAGTTATACAGAAGTGACACTGAAAATATAGACAAAGAAGTTAATCGCTCTCTTACTAGTCATTTTTTTTCTGAACTTAACTTCAACCTTACCCCTATACACGAGAGTCTTCCTGTTTTTTGGTGCCATGAATGGAGCCGATATGTATTAATTCCTGGGGAAGGTAACCAAGAGTTAGATAAATCTCTTTTAGAAGTTTATTTGAGGTCAGAATTAACTCCAGAAATTCTTACTTGGAGTAAAGACAGTCGAAGAACATTAAGCCTAATATCTTCTGAGAAATACGATTTACAACGTCAATTCTCTAGTGAACTATTCGAATTTAAGGCATGTCTATCATGCGAAGAATTAACGCCACATTCTATTGCAAAAATGAGTGGGGACTTATGCTTATTGTGCTCTAAAAATAACACCGAACGCGATATTTCTTTTGAAGAGAACATACATGAATTAGGAGGGGTATTAACCCAACAGGTAAAAACGACGCAAGACGAAAGAGCTAAACTCGCTGCGTCATTATACATCGTTGGAGCATTCAAAAAATTGCCAGTGATGCTGTTTTCTGAGGATGTAATATCAGCAATAAACCATGTGACTAAGGGAATTAATAGACTCGCTTTGGCTTACTCTCTTTGTTATTTATATTTACGTCACAATAAGCAAGAAAATAGAGTAAAAATAAAAGATGTGACTGATGCAACTCGTAAATGGAATATGCAGGTCTGTGAGTTGAATAGGCAGTCTTGGAATGCGTATGTTAATGATGCATTTAGGGTTTTGGAAAAGTTTGATTTGATCGAATCTGAAAAAGATGGCTGGAGAAAGATGACCAATCTATTTATCAATTAAAGCGGAATGTAATGATTAATTACCCGGATTTCCTTGATGGTGATTCTGGTTTGAACTTTATAGTGCTACGAATATAGATATACTTAAATGTTTATTTCAGGCAGTTTAGCTGAAAGCCCTATTCAGTATTCCTCTACTGTCTCACAAGTGTAATTTTAAAACGATTGTTAGTTTATGATTCCTTTTTTCAACGTACTAGCTTTGAGAACTAAATATTAAACTCCTTTATTTATCTGTTTTATAAATAAATTTTGTTGTAAAGTAATGACTAATTTTAAAAATTAAGTTTACAAAGTAGCTAGTGACACGACTATAAAATAGGGACACCCTTCAAGGAGAGTTTAGTGTTCAAAATTGACACAAACAAAGCGCTTAAACAGATCTTTTCTTTTATCATTGCATACTTCAGACCTTCGCTTGCAAAATTCATTATTTGGCCATTACTAGTTACAGGATTAGGTTTATTAAATCCCCCATTATGGATTGAAATAGTAAATTGGATATTAGTTAATCAATCCACTTTTCCGCATTACCAGATTCCGCTTGCAGAACCAAATGGAGTTTGGGGGTGGTCGTTAATATTGTTAAGTGTGTTTGTTTATCTTGTTGAAACAGTTGCTCAAGTCGTCAAGAGTAAAAACGAAGGGGATATTGCACTTTCAAATAAACTTGAAGATATTCAGGAAAAAACTGCTGATGAGTTTGTTCATAAATTAGATAAAGAATATGACTTACCTCGTGTGAAACCATCGCATATAGTTGCTCCTCTTTGTGAACACCATGTGCATGACCCTATTAGCTACAGCGTATTAGAAAAGCACTTCGCAAGTGGAAAAAATATTGGTATTTTGTCTGGTGCGAGCGGTTCAGGAAAAACACAAGCTTTAATTGATTATGTTAATAGGTCCACTCAAAAATTTGATAATCAATTATGGATCAATGGGGATGATTGGATAGATGGGTATGCTCTTTGTGATATACATAGAACACGTGGTGGTAAACCAATAAATGTTGTGAAGACATTTAATTCATCTAAAACGATCTTAGTTATTGATAGTATTGAACGAATATTGAATGACAATGATTTTAGGGATTTACAAGTTGGGTTTTCCTTAGGTGGAGTTGTTGTCCTTAGTTCTCAGCTAAGTGATCCTAATAATAATTTATATATCTCAAAGCCAAATATCCCTAAAAAGCAAGCTATTGAAATACTTGGTGAAAATCCATGTAATATTAGTGAGGCGTGTGATGAATTTTTGAAAGCATGCAGCTTCTCTCCCCTAGTCTTAGCCCTAGCAAGAAAGGTAATTTCAAAGGAAAGTAATAGTAACGATAAGTTTTATCGCGATGTTTTGGATGTGCCTGTTGACATTATAGATCATAAAGGGGAGTCAATAATAAGTAATATTTTGAAAAAGGTCCCTCCTGCTACACTAAAAGCATTACAGAAAATTGCCAATTCAAATCTAAATTTTTACGATTCCGATTTCTTAGAGTTTTTCGTTAATAAGTTAGAACTACATAACCTTCAAGGTTTGTCTATAATTGTTCAATCCAACACACCTGGTATATTGAGGTTGCATGATCTGGTAGCGATTGCAGTTAGAGAGAATGTAGATCAAAGTTGTATGGTAAATTCGATTTCTGAATATGTCGGCAAAGCCTCTGGTGAAATGACTCCTAGTATTCTTCGCCAAGTTCATTTGGCTAAGAAACAGATAAGGGATGAAGTAGAAAACAATCATAATGGCAAAGTTGATTGGTTAACATATAGCCTTCTTCAAATTGAAGATAGTTACAAAAAGACCATCCACGATGAGCTGTATAACAAAGAGTTTACAGGTGAGCTATCGTTGGCAGAAGTTATGTGCATTATCGACTCTAAAGAGTCTTATTCTTACTTAATTGCTCAAGACTCTCGAATTGACTACTACGAAAGCTGTGCCAAGGAATACCAATCAGCCTTAAATATATATCAATGTGATGAGATCAAAGCAGAGCTAATGCATCATAGGGGAAAAGCTTTAAGGCGATGCGGAAAGCACGAACAGTCATTAGAGTGCTTTGAAGAGCTGCTTAAGTTAAAACCCAATTGGCATGCAATTCATGGTCAAATAGCCCATTTAGGAAGTCAGTATAAAGTTAGTTCACGAGTTAAAGATGCAGGAGAACTTTCTATAAAAGTGCTTGTAAAGGATATTTTATCAGACTCTTCAGTAGTGCCTCTCAGGGTCTCTTTGGCTGCAATAGCGAGGATAAGATCTTACTATAGTGTTAAAAATGAAATCTCAAATAGTCCAGAAAAAGTTCAAAAATTAGCTAGTTTAATAACGATGTCAAGTATGGAAGGGTTAGATCAATTCTACGAGGCATTTGTTTCATTCACTTCTATTTTTAGTTATAACCATAGTGAATGCTGTTTAGATTTGGCCGAAAGTATTCCGGACATGCTTGAGTTACCACCTGAGTTCGTGTCTAAGAGGCAGTGGGTTAGTGCCTGTGAAGCATTAGCAAATATTTCTGATGCAGCTATTCGTCAAGGTAGGAGCATAATTTCAAAGAGATTATCTGATGCTAGCTTAATGTTTGCCGATAAGTTATCTGCTCGGGCTGAGCTTAAACCTTTCGACGCTAGAGCTGTAGCCAAATCTTATATTATAACAAAAAAGTATGATGAGGCTCTTAGTGTATTGTCAAAGGTTTCGCAAAAAGAGCAAGAGTCACACTGGACTTTGTATCGGAAATCGCAGGCTTTATTGGGGCTTAGTCAAAGTAGTACACTTCCCGATGGTGAAGAACATATGGCTATGGCTTTAAGTTGTGCGGAAAGTGCATTAGAAAATGCATTAGAAGATACAAGAGCTAAAGATAGAATTTCTATTTATTATGAGTTGAGAAGTCAGTGTCTACTTGCAAAAAAAGAATATGAATTGGCAAAAGCAGATTTAGCTAAGGCGATTGAGTTGTGTAAAAATGACAAATACTTGGAAGACTTAAAACATCGACTTCAATCTATAGAGTTAGAGGGTGCTTAAATAATTGGTCGATACTTGATGTAAGATAATCTCGTTAACCCACTTAATTAATAATGATAGGTTTATTAGATTTGTTTTTTTGCTAAGTTAACCAACTTCCATTAGTAAATGTTGGTGAAAATAGTCAAAAAATCAGTCTGTGAGTTAACCAACTTCATTAACGATCCTCAGCTGCTTAGGCTTGATAATACGGCGTCTGCCGACACTTTTAGCTACTCATTGACACCAGTCAACTCCGTGGCTAAAAGCATCGGCTTCCTTGTCTTATCATCGCCAGCGACGCAATTATGGTGTTGTTGGATGGGTAGGAATTTGAAGTATTAAAAAAGCGACCTTAGGGTCGCTTTTTTGTTACTATCGGCAGTGACGCTATTTGGGATTTTAGTTGGCTTATAATCGCTGCGAGACACCAGTCAACTCCGCGCAAGAGCTTCGGTTCGCCGCCGCAGAGCTGTTTATGTAAAGAGTATCATCGCCAGCGACACAATTATGGTGTTGTTGGGTTGGTAGGAATTTGAAACATTAAAAAAGCGACCTTAGGGGCTGACGAATCCCCACGAAAT